>NZ_JAOWGR010000042.1:73641-253073 GCF_030333015.1 Citrobacter sp. Cpo012
GCTTATCAGTGTGGTCATGCGGTTTTCAATGGCGTTGACCACATTGTCGTTCGCGACGGTATCGATATGTACCGTGTTTTTCGCGAAATTGTCGACATGCACGCTGTGGGTGTCGGTGGCAATCGCCAGATTGCCCACCGCATCGTGAGAGGTGACCGTTACCTTCACGTCCATATAACCATCGACTTTTGCAACGTTGTTGGCAAAATCGGCAGCGTTTACCGCAATACGATAGCCCAGCGTGCTATTGCCGAGATCGATGATCTGACCGTTGTACTGGTGGCCATTGATCTCTACCAGCACCGGGTCGCCCGCTTTCGCGTCTTCCCCGCTGACGGTTCCGGAAATCACCTGGTTACGCATATACAGCTCAGCACGATTCAGGGTGTTATCTGTCGTGACATCATCAATCGTGAGGGCGTTATGTGCCTGGGTGTCCAGTACCACGGTACGGTGCGCCAGTGCGGTCACTTCGTTACCCACCGCATCGTGGCTGACCAGCGTCACCTGTACATCGTTAGCCCCCTCTTTGAGAGTTGCGGAAGGCACAACGATTTCATAGCGTAGCTGGCCATGATCGTCGAAAACCGTGCCGTGAAACGCTTTGCCCTGAATGGTCAACGTAACCGGATCACCCGCTTTCGCATCACCGCTGGCAATGCCAGAAATAATGGTCGGCATACGAGACTCATTAGCGTTGACGACATCATCATTCGCCACCGTTTCAATGGTCACGGCATTTTGCGCATACAGGTCGTTATTGACGTGATGATCCGTGGAAACAATGGTGGTGTTTCCTGCGTCGTCAGTAGAAATTAATGTGGCGTGAATGTTCGGGTCATGCAGTAACCCCTGGGTCAGTACCGGGATGGTATAAGTCAGAGTCCCATTTCCGGGGTCGGTAACAACACCGGTATATTCTTTACCATCAACCAATAAAGTAACGATATCGCCGGGTTTAGTATCGCCGCCGACCGACCCGTGGATCAGGGTTTGCGGCTGACGTGACTCTTCGTAGTTAATGAGGTTATCCGGCGTGACGTTATCAACGGTAATGTCGATGTGTGGTCCGGTAATATCAATCAGCGCATGATCAAAACTTTCTGCCGTCCGTCCCGTCACATCGGTGGCTATTGCCACCACTGTTACATTTCCCGGGACCAGTCCCCCCAGATCGGTATCAATATTCCAGTGCCCGTTGCTCACCGGAACAGTAACGGTGAATGTGTTTTTTTGGCTATCGGTGAAGGTGAGTGTGATGTGATTTTGATTACTGGTGCCGCTTAAATGGGTCTGATGGAATTCGCTTTTGTTAATGAAACCGTCGTTGCCGGCAAACTCGGTAATTTGTACCTCAGGCGGGAAAACACTCGCGGAACCTGCGGTAACTCCCCCTATCGGCAGATTGATATCCCAGTTCGGGCTTCCCAGACCTTTAGTGTTAAAACCTGCTGTCGGATCAACCACCTGCCCGGTCAATTCAAGCTGAACCAGAGTGTGCCCCCCGCCGCCACCTTCTAATGTTACCGGTGCTTCATTACCCGCCGCGGTGGCTTCCAGCACCTGCGTCGGGTCAGCGCCATCGGCAATGGCCTTTTGTGCGGCGGCAATATCCTGAGCACTACTTTCCGGATGATGGCTAACCTGTAGCCCGTGCTCACCCCAATGGCTATTACGGCCTATATCCAGCGTTTTTCCGTCTGGTAAAGAGATACTTACCGCGCCGCTGGCACCGGTCACAATTTCTTCACCGCTATATACCCTGTCGCCTTCATGAACCAGTCGTTGTGCACCATTGGCATCAACTACGTAAACCTGTCCAATAATTGCTTTGATCACACCGAGTAATTTGCTCACCGTAACCTCACTTAATTACCATCATTATTTTTATAAACTCGTTAATACATTAACGAACAAATATCACATTCAATTAATGTAAACATTAATATCTCAATGTAGAAAAAAACACATTTTATAGAATGCAATTACATGAGACTTGACTGGCAAATGAATATAATAAAAAATAACCAAAAATAAAACACGATGTGACAAAACATGTCGCTGAATAGCTGATTACAGCCATCAATTAAGACAATTCATATTTGTTAATTAATATAACGTGTTTGTAAAAATGGATGATAGCGACGACACCTGGATGTCATAACCGTGAGATATAGGGCATTCATGTCATGAAGAAGTTTTTAGTTTTTCTGCTTTCATGTTTTTCAATAAATGCAGTAAACGCAGAAGACTTACAAAATACCGTTAAAGATGCATTAGCGAATCATCCTGAAGTTAATGCTGCAATAAATAGCCGTTATTCCTCGGAGCAAGATCTGCGGGCGGCACAAGGTGGCTATTTGCCATCACTGAATTTAAATGCCGAGGCCGGGCGCAAAAATGTTGATGATGCAACTACCCGCGCTGCAGGGCGCAATAACGGTCTGACTCAATCACCTAACGAGGCGACTATCAGCCTCGAGCAGAATGTGTTTAACGGCTTTGCGACCAACAGCGAAGTGGCGCGCCAAAAAGCGACCGTAGACTCACGCGCTTACAGCGTGATGAACACCAGCGAAAGCACCGCTTATGCGGTGATTCAGGCCTATTTCGACGTGCTGCAACGCGAAGAATTTGTGCGCCTTGCTGAAGACGATCTGGCGAACCACGAGCGCATTTATGACCAGATAAAACTGCGTACCGATCAGGGCGTTGGGCGCTCCGGGGATTTTATGCAGGCCGAAGCGCGTCTGGCGCAGGCGCGAAACAACCTGCTGACCGAGCAGACTAACCTTGAAGATGCGAAAACCACCTTTGTCAGCGTGACGGGCATGGATCCGCAGGGCTTAAGCCAGCCAGAGAGCATTGACTCTCAGTTGCCAACCTCGCTGGAAGATGCCAAAAGTCGGATGGAAAAAAATAATCCATTACTGAAGTCTGCCAATGCGGATATCGAAGCTGCGCACCAGCAGTATGAAGCGTCGAAATCAACCTTCTATCCACGTGTGGACGTTGAGCTTTCCCGCGGGATTAGCAACAACACCGATACCACTCGCGCACACACCGAAGAGTGGGAAGCGATGGTAAAACTGCACTACAACCTGTACCAGGGCGGCAGCGACAAAGCCAACATGAACTCCCGCGCTTATCTGCACAAGCAGGCTCAGGATGTACGTAATAACACACTGCGCCAGCTGAATCAGGAGCTGCGCCTGGCCTGGACCGCACTGCAAAACGCACGCGCTCAGATTCCTTCGGCGGAAGAATACGCTGACCGCAGCGTCAAAGTACGCACGGCTTATCAGGATCAATTTAGTCTTGGCGAGCGTACGCTGCTGGATTTACTCGATAGTGAAAATGAAGTGTTCTCCTCTAAACGCCGTCTTGTTGAATTACGTTATCTGGCCATGACCAGTGGCTACCGTATTAGCGAACGCACCGGGGAATTAATGAACATTCTAAAAATCACACCGCCACCTTCAGGACAACCGGTAGATTCAGCAGAAGAAAATAGCTTACCGGAACTTCATTAATAATTATTAATCCCCAATAAATCTCTGACCTGCACGCTTATTATTAGCTTGCTATTATTTAATAGTGCACGGTCAGAATGGTTGCGAAAATGAGTGCACAAGCCGAATTATTAAATGACGTCCCTGAGAATTACGCTAACCCTAATTCTCAACATCACGACCCACGTAGCCATAATGACGACCCGTTATTAGATAGCTTACTGATTCTGTGTTCTCTGCACGGTAAACCGGCGAGTCGTTCAACATTAAGCAGTGGCCTGCCATTAGAAAACGATCGGCTCACGCTAAATATATTTCCACGCGCGGCGGCAAGGGCCGGTTTAAAGGCGCGAGTCGTCACGCGCACGCTCGATAAAATTCCGGCAATGTCTCTGCCTGCTGTCTTGTTATTGAATGCAGGGGGAACCGGGGTGTTGTTGGCCTGGAACGATGACGGCAGCGCCCGCTTTATGCCCAGCGAAAGCGAAGGTGGGGAAATTAGCGTTGATGCCGCCACGCTTGAGCAAAACTATGCGGGCAAAGTCATTTTTGCGCATCCGCGCCACGAATTCGATTTGCAGGCAGAGGCCTTTCTGCCGCGTACCAAATCCTGGTTTAAAGACACGCTGAAGCTGTCGCGTTTTCTGTATATGGATGCGGTATTGGCCAGTCTGTTAATCAACCTGATTGCGCTCGGCACACCGCTCTTTACCATGAATGTGTATGACCGCGTCGTGCCAAACCAGGCAACGGTCACACTATGGGTGCTGGCAGTCGGCATCTGCCTGGCTTTTGTCTTTGATCTGATTTTAAAAATGCTGCGCGGCATCTGCCTTGATATTGCAGGTAAGAAAAGCGATCTCATCATCTCTTCAACCCTGTTTGAGCGCATTGTCGGTATGGAGATGAAAGAGCGCCCGGCGCGCGTGGGCAGCTTTGCACAAAACATTCACGAGTTTCAGTCACTGCGTGATTTCCTCTCATCCCTCACTTTGACGACAATTATCGATTTGCCCTTCACCCTGTTACTGCTGATTGTTATTGGCATTATCGGCGGCGCGCTGGCATGGATCCCGGTACTGACATTACCGATTGCCCTATTGTGCAGTTGGGCACTACAAAAGCCGGTCAACGCTGCTGTGGCAAAAACCATGAGCCTCGCCAGCGAACGTCAGGCGCTACTGATTGAAACCCTGAGCAGTCTGGATGCCATCAAAGTGAATAATGCCCAAAGCGAACGCCAGTTCCAGTGGGAACAAACGCTGGGCAGCCTGAGCCGTCTCGAACTGCGGGTGAAAACCTTGTCCAGCCTGGCCAGCAACCTTACCGGCTGGTTCCAGCAAATTTCAGGCGTGGTGATGATCATCGTCGGGGTGTACATGATTATCGACGGCAAACTGAGTATGGGTGGCTTGATCGCCTGCTACATGCTTAACGGCCGGGCACTCATGCCGCTGGGTCAGCTCACTGGCCTTATCGCCCGCTATCAGCAGGCGAAACTGACCATCAAAAACACTGAGAAAATGATGTCGCTGACGCAGGAGCGCCGTGCGGATGAAAACCCACTCAAGCGTGAACAGTTACAGGGCAGTATTGAATTTCGCGATGTGGATTTCAGCTATCCGGAGCAACAAAACCTGTCGCTGCACAAAATTAACCTGACCATTCAGCCCGGTGAGCGCATCGGCATTATCGGGCGCAGCGGTTCCGGTAAAAGTTCGTTGAGTAAACTAATCGTCAATTTATACCAGCCGAGCGCCGGGAACCTGCTGATCGATGGTATCGACTCTCGTCAACTGGATGTGAACGATCTGCGCCACAGCATCGGCTACGTGCCACAGGACATCCAGCTATTCAACGGCACGCTGCGCGATAACCTGCTGTGCGGAGCGCGCTATGTCGATGACGAAACCATGCTGCGAGCGGCAGAACTGGCTGGCGTCAACGAATTCGCACGCCTGCATCCCGACGGCTATAACCTGCAGGTAGGCGAACGCGGCTCCCAGCTTTCCGGTGGGCAACGGCAGGCGGTGGCGCTCGCGCGCGCACTGTTGCTTGATCCCCCTCTCCTGCTACTGGATGAACCCACCAGTTCGATGGACAACACCAGCGAAGAGAAGATCAAACACGCGCTGGCCCCCTGCATTGCGGGAAAAACGTTATTACTGGTCACGCACCGCGCTTCCATGCTGTCGCTGGTTGACCGTCTGATTATTGTTGATAAAGGTCGCATCATCGCAGACGGTCCGAAAGGGGTAGTGATGGATGCGTTGAAAAAGGGGCAAATTAATGCGTCTCGCTGATCTCCTGACTCGTGCCCGCAGCTATATGCAGCACTATTTTCGCGGTCGTGATGAAAATCAAACCGACAGTATTAATGAGGTCAGTCAGGCCATAATTGATGACGCCCCAAGAGTGATACGACTGACGTTGTGGGTGATCCTCGCGCTGGTGGCGCTGTCCTTCATCTGGGCTGGTTTTGCAAAAATTGATGAAGTGACACGCGGTGAAGGCAAAGCGATCCCTTCATCAAAACTGCAAAAAATCCAGAACCTGGAAGGGGGAATTGTCACCGAGCTGTACGTGCATGAAGGGCAAATCGTTAACGCCGGAACTCCACTACTGCACCTAGATGACACGCGCTTCGCCTCCAACGTGGGTGAAACTGAAGCCGACAAACTCGGTCTGCGCGCCAAGGTAGAACGCCTGACGGCGGAAGTTGAAAACCGGGACTTTGTGATTTCACCCGAGATAGCCAGCCAGGCGCCGGAAGTCGCCCGGGGAGAAACCGAGCTGTACAACAGCCGCCGGGAACAATTTCACAACGAAATTTCCGGGCTCGAAGAACAGCTGGTGCAGAAAAAACAGGAACTGCGCGACTTTGAGTCAAAGGAGGATCAGTTTAAGCACAGCCTCGGGTTAATCCGTCAGGAAATCAAAATGTCCGAGCCGCTGCTCGCTTCAGGCGCCATTTCAAAAGTCGAACTGTTGCGACTGCGTCGTACCGAAGTGGAAACCGCCGGGCAGCTCAATTCTATTAGCCTGTCGCTGCCCAAGGCTACGTCAGAAATTAAAGAGATTGAGAATAAAATCGGTGAAAGCCGTGGCCGTTTCCAGAGCGATGCGCTGGCCCAACTCAATGAAGCTCGCACCAATCTGAGTAAAACCCAAGCAAGCGTTAAAGCACTGGAGGATCGGGTGAACCGTACCATGGTCACCTCACCGGTGCGGGGTATCGTCCAGCAGGTGATGGTGAATACTATCGGCGGCGTCATTCAACCGGGCAGCGATCTGGTGGAAATCGTTCCGCTGGATGACAAACTGTTAATCGAAGCCAAAATCCAGCCGCGCGATATCGCCTTCCTCCATCCGGGTCAACATGCGATGGTGAAATTTACCGCTTACGATTACACCATCTATGGCGGTCTGCAAGGCGAAGTAGTGCAGATAAGCCCGGACACCGTTACCGATAAGCAGGGGCGAAGCTTTTATATTGTGCGTTTGCAGACGGATAAAAATTACCTGGGAACAAAAGAGCATCCGATGCTGATCATTCCCGGCATGGTGGCGAGCGTCGATATTCTCACCGGCAAGAAAACGATTCTGAGCTACCTGTTAAAACCGATTATTCGCGCACGCGCGGAAGCACTCAGAGAACGTTGATCGGTTGCGCTCCCTTACATTTTGCCGGGGAGCGCATGAATTTATAACGGCGTGCAAAAAGAGAGCTTTCCACGATTCAGGGTGATTTTCCCGTCATTAACCAGCTCCTGTAACACCTTATGGATGGCACTACGTGAAATATGGTTACGGGTCAAAATAAAAGTATACACGGATGTTTTCTCGCGAACCTCTGGCTCCATCGACCAGATATATTTTACGTGTTCAATAATCTGCTCACGAATAGTACGGTGCGACTGCAACGCTTCACGCTGAAAATAACGTTGAAGATGATGCGTTAAGATATCAAACGCCTGCTTCCATAAGTTTTTGGTCGTAAACAGGTGATCGGCATTTTGTACGCTCATCGCCCACATTTCACAATCGGTATCACAACGCAAATAGTGGCCAGCCACTTCCGTACGCATTTGTGGCAGGCCGAGAATAGCAGGTGCAGAAATACTCACGGTGACTAAATCGTTTTCCACACGATAAACAGAGACAGTCCCTTTCTCCAGAAATAAGATTTGTCCATCGGTCTTCAAATCAATACGCTGACGTTTTTTACGTAACGACAGCCAGGCATTATCCGACTTCTTCATTTCATCGCCAACGAGCACTACAGCATTTTCAATTTCTTTCTGGAACATGGGACTCTCTACCGCAAATTATGGCTTAGTCAAAAAGATGGTTAAATTTACTCGGCACTAAAAATAAATGTCAGCTCGCAAACAAGCTGACATTTATTCCCATCTACATCTACCACCGGCATTCCCTGGTGCCATTGACGCGTTAAGGTTCATGCTGTTTTCGCGTGGTGGTGTCAGGCAGTATATGGCGCTGTCCATAAAGAATTAATGGCAATCATCTTTGTCGACATTTTTTCATCTTTCTGTTCTTTGCAGAGTAGCCAAAAAGATGCAATCAATTGATTTTAATGGGTTTTATTTTCATTAAAAAGTTATCATTCTTGTTATATCATGATACCAAATTGCAACACTTCGCGGTTCTCGCTGTGGAATCAGGTCCATGCTGGTGGTCTTTATAGGCTCAGTGGTATCATGACTAAACAACCACCAGACGCATCATCAAGAGTAGAGACAATATGTCTGAGACTGGCAATGTCAGTTATCTGATTGAAAATAAAATAATATTTACCCCAGCCACACAATGTCTGGCGCGGGTAGATCACCCCAATCAGCGGATAAAACTCAAACACTCAGCGTCGTTATGTCTTTTATTACTTATTCAACATCGCGGGCAAGTGGTTTCTCAAAACGAATTACTGGAATTCGGTTGGGGTAAAAATCACCGGCAGGTGAGTTTCAACGCCTTTTATCAAAGCATTCTCTCGTTGCGTAAAAGCTTACTGCAGCTGGAGCTTGAACAACCGCTGATCACAACGATCCCCCGCAAAGGGCTGATCATTCAAGAAGAGTTTGATATTCAGGTCATTGAAACACCGGAGGAGAACTCTGCTTCTGCTGAAGAATCCTTAGCGCCAGATGCCACCATTGAGGAATTTTTGGCTGACACACCGCGTCAACCTTTGATAACGGCTGCAGAAACAGTAATATTGGCACTTACCCTGATAATTTGTGTGCTTATATTATATCCGTGGCAAGCCAGCGATGATTATTTCTCCGGCTATATAACTGCGGATAAAGCACCCACTGGCTGTCAGTATTATTTCAATAACGATGCCAGTAATTTCTCCCGGCATACCGCGTTTATCGACAAAAACCCAGGACTGTGTCAGAGCCATAAATTTATCTATATCACGACCTATCCTGAGTCTAAGAAACTGTCCGTGCTGGTGTGTCGCTCACCGATAAAAGCCAGGCAAGAAAATGCCTGTCAGTCGGTATATTACCCACGGTATGATAGCTAATGAACTTATATCCCCGAACGTCCCGCATCCAGACAGGTATTATCCTGCTGCTTTGTTTTGCTGCGCTTATTCTTACTGTCGTCTATCGGTACAGTAAGAACAATGGCGAGTTACATGATCTCACCTGCCGCTCTGCCATCGAAATTGTACGCAATACAAGCTCGTTCCGAGGGATTATTGATATTAAAACCGGGGGCAGTAAAGGTATTGTGAATATTGATGGTATTATCAAAGATGCCGAAAATAATGAGCAAACCGTGCAACGCATGGTACTTTTTACACAATCCAGCTACGGCTCAAGCCCGGTTTGGATTTCACAGAAAATCCAAATTTCCAATCGCGAAACGGCTCCCGCCAGCCTTATTCAGGAACTCCTCCCCGATTTTTTCCTGACCAACACCAGCGTATCCAACGTCGATTTTTTTGCGCTGAACAGCGAGACATACCTGATTACCAAAGAGGGGATCCCCTATCTGTACTGCCAGAATTATGCTTTGCCGGAAAATGAATAATCAATAAGCGTTCTGACGGCAAAACCTACGGATGAATCTCAGTCGTTGTCGGTGATAAGATAGACCATTCAGGTCGAGCCAACGCTCGTCGTTACTGCCTATCAGGCGGCTTTCGAATGACAAATTTGTGGGTTTATGTGAGTTTCCAGGGGCTCACGTGAGACTGCCCAGGTCCCCAAAAAGATTAAAAAAAGAGCAAAAGCGATATGAAAGAGTCACTTGATACGGACTTCACGAACCACACCCCAATGATGCAGCAGTATCTCAAGCTGAAAGCCCAGCACCCGGAGATACTGTTGTTTTACCGCATGGGCGACTTTTACGAACTGTTTTATGACGATGCGAAACGTGCGTCTCAGCTGCTTGATATCTCCCTGACCAAACGCGGCGCGTCTGCGGGCGAGCCAATCCCGATGGCGGGCATTCCTCACCATGCGGTAGAAAACTATCTCGCCAAGCTGGTCAACCAGGGTGAATCAGTCGCTATTTGTGAACAGATTGGCGATCCGGCGACCAGCAAAGGTCCGGTCGAGCGCAAAGTAGTCCGTATCGTCACGCCAGGCACCATCAGTGATGAAGCGCTATTACAGGAACGCCAGGACAACCTGCTGGCCGCTATCTGGCAGGACAGTAAAGGTTATGGTTACGCAACGCTGGATATCAGCTCCGGGCGTTTTCGTGTTAGCGAACCCGCCGACCGCGAGACCATGGCCGCAGAATTGCAGCGCACCAATCCCGCTGAACTGTTGTATGCCGAAGATTTCGCTGAAACCTCACTGATTGAGGGACGTCGCGGATTACGTCGTCGTCCACTATGGGAATTTGAAATCGATACCGCTCGCCAGCAGCTAAACCTGCAGTTTGGCACGCGGGATCTGATTGGCTTTGGCGTAGAAAACGCCCCGCGTGGATTATGCGCGGCTGGCTGCCTGCTGCAATACGTAAAAGATACCCAGCGGACCTCGCTGCCGCATATTCGTTCCATCACCATGGAACGTCAGCAGGACAGCATCATTATGGATGCCGCCACGCGCCGCAATCTGGAAATTACCCAGAACCTGGCGGGCGGCGTTGAAAACACGCTGGCTTCAGTACTCGACTGCACCGTGACGCCGATGGGCAGCCGTATGCTCAAGCGCTGGCTGCATATGCCGGTCCGTGACACCAGAGTCCTCACTGAGCGCCAACAGACCATCGGCGCGCTACAGGATTCCACCGGTGAATTGCAACCCGTGCTGCGTCAGGTCGGCGATCTTGAACGTATCCTTGCACGTCTGGCCCTGCGTACCGCGCGCCCGCGCGATCTGGCCCGTATGCGTCATGCATTCCAGCAATTACCGGAACTGCGCGCACAACTGGAAAGCGTAGACAGTGCTCCCGTACAGATGCTGCGCGAGAAAATGGGTGAGTTTGCTGAGCTGCGTGAACTGCTGGAACGTGCCGTAGTGGAAGCTCCACCTGTGCTGGTTCGCGACGGTGGCGTCATCGCCCCGGGCTATAACGAAGAACTGGACGAGTGGCGAGCGCTGGCTGATGGCGCAACTGACTATCTGGACAGACTGGAAATCCGTGAGCGCGAGCGCACCGGTCTGGATACGCTGAAAGTTGGGTTTAACGCCGTTCACGGCTACTACATTCAGATCAGTCGCGGGCAAAGTCATCTGGCGCCGATTAACTATGTGCGTCGCCAGACGCTGAAAAACGCCGAACGCTACATTATTCCGGAGCTGAAAGAGTACGAAGACAAAGTTCTGACATCAAAAGGTAAAGCGCTGGCGCTGGAAAAACAGCTGTACGATGAGCTGTTCGATATGCTGCTGCCGCACCTGGCTGATTTGCAACAAAGCGCCAGCGCGCTGGCAGAACTGGACGTACTGGTCAACCTTGCGGAACGCGCTTATACCCTGAATTACACCTGCCCGACCTTCACCGACAAGCCTGGTATTCGTATTACCGAGGGACGTCATCCGGTGGTTGAACAGGTGCTGACCGAGCCGTTTATCGCCAACCCACTTAACCTCTCGCCTCAGCGACGGATGCTGATTATCACCGGCCCGAACATGGGGGGTAAAAGTACCTATATGCGCCAGACTGCGTTAATTACGCTGCTGGCCTACATCGGCAGCTACGTTCCGGCGCAGAAAGTGGAGATCGGGCCTATCGACCGCATCTTTACCCGCGTGGGCGCGGCGGATGATCTGGCCTCCGGTCGTTCCACCTTCATGGTAGAAATGACCGAAACCGCCAACATTCTGCATAACGCCACCGAGAACAGCCTGGTGCTGATGGATGAGATTGGACGCGGCACCTCCACCTACGACGGCCTGTCGCTGGCGTGGGCGTGCGCGGAAAATCTGGCCAATAAAATCAAAGCATTAACGTTGTTTGCCACCCACTACTTCGAACTGACTCAGTTACCGGAGAAAATGGAAGGCGTAGCAAATGTGCATCTTGATGCGTTAGAGCACGGCGATACCATCGCCTTCATGCACAGCGTACAGGATGGTGCGGCGAGCAAGAGCTATGGTCTGGCAGTAGCTGCCCTGGCAGGTGTACCAAAAGAGGTTATTAAACGCGCGCGGCAAAAACTGCGCGAACTGGAAAGCATCGCGCCGAATGTTGCTGCAACTCAGGTCGACGGCACACAGATGTCGCTCCTGTCAGCTCCGGAAGAAACGTCGCCCGCCGTTGAAGCACTGGAAAATCTCGACCCGGATTCGCTAACGCCTCGCCAGGCGCTGGAGTGGATCTACCGGTTGAAGAGTCTGGTGTAACGCCGTAATGCCTGATAGTGATACGCTTATCGGGCCTTCAAAATATCGCTATATGTAGGCCGGGTAAGGCAAAGCCGCACCCGGCGAGTTGTATTAGCGCTTATCTTCTGCCAGCAGCGGTGGAATACTCGGCACCATCGGTGCGTCATCAATATCCTTCTGCGTCATGCGAAACGCTTGCGGGTAGTGCTCGCGGCTGGTACGGCGTAGCGGCTCAGTATCACGCCAGGTGTATAGACAATGCTGGCACTGATATACCGTCCAGACACCTTTTACCGGCGAGTTTGCCATCACTTCAATATGTTCATCGGCACAACGTGGACAAATCATCTGCTACTCCTTATTTACGGTTGGCCAGCATGGCGGTCAGTTTTTCCGCCCAGGCTTTCGTTTCCGGTAAATCGCATACCGGCTGGCTGTAGTGCCCACGGTTATCCGGCGCAACCGGCGTGGTCGCATCAATAATTAACTTGTCGGTAATCCCCGCCGGACTGGAACCCGGATCAAGCTCCAGCACCGACATATTCGGCAATTGCACCAGATCGCCCGCCGGATTGACCTTCGAAGACAGCGCCCACATCACCTGCGGCAGGTTGAACGGATCAACATCCTCATCAACCATAATCACCATTTTCACGTAACCCAGGCCATGCGGCGTCGTCATTGCGCGCAGCCCCACCGCGCGGGCAAAGCCACCGTAGCGTTTTTTGGTGGAGATAATTGCCAGCAAACCGTGGGTATACATGGCATTCACCGCCTGCACTTCCGGGAATTCGGCTTTCAACTGTTGATACAACGGTACGCAGGTTGCCGGCCCCATCAGGTAGTCAATCTCCGTCCACGGCATCCCCAAATACAGCGATTCAAAAATAGGTTTGGTGCGATAAGAGACTTTATCGATACGCACGACCGTCATATTACGTCCACCGGAATAGTGCCCGGTAAACTCGCCAAACGGCCCTTCGATTTCACGCTTACGGCTTTCAATTACCCCTTCGAGGATCACTTCCGAACCCCATGGCACGTCAAAGCCGGTGAGCGGCGCGGTAGCGATCGGATACGGACTTTCACGCAGCGCTCCCGCCATTTCGTATTCCGACTGATCGTACTTCAGCGGCGTGGCCCCCATCAGGGTAATGATCGGATCGTTACCCAGCGTGATGGCAATCGGCAGATCTTCACCGCGCTCTTCGGCTTTATGCAGGTGCAGCGCGATATCGTGCATCGGCACCGGCTGCAGGCCAAGCTTGCGTTTACCCTTCACTTCCATACGATAAATGCCGACGTTCTGTTTGCCAAAGTTGTCCGGATCCAGCGGATCGCGCGACACCACGCAGGCTTTATCAAGATAGAAACCGCCGTCGCCATCGTTCAGGCGAAACAGCGGCAGAATATCAAACAGGTTGATCTCATCACCATCAACACAGTTTTCAGCCCACGCCGGATTGGCGCGACGCTCCGGCGTAACCGGAAATTTATCCCAACGGCGAATAAACTCATCAATCTGTTTTTTCACTGGGGTATTTGGCGGCAGGCCTAAAGAGATGGCGTGATTCTGCCACGAACCAATAGTGTTCATCGCCACACGGGCGTCGGTAAAACCACGAATATTGTCAAACCACAGCGCTGGCGCACCGTCACCAATGCGTCCGGTCGCATTGGCTGCCGCAGCCAGATCCGGCTCGGCGTTAACTTCTTCACTGATTTTCAGCAATTGTCCCTGGTCGTCCAGCGCTTGTAAAAAGCTGCGCAAATCATCAAATGCCATTATTCATTCTCCTGTGAAAAATTCTGCGCCTGCCGTAACCCCTGCCAGCGACGGGCGTTGGGGTGTTCCAGACCAAACTGATCGAGCACACGCGCAACGATATGCTGAGTGATGTCATCGAGCGTTTGCGGGTGGTTGTAATACGCGGGCATGGGCGGGACCATCGCCACGCCCATGCGGGAAAGCGCGAGCATGTTTTCCAGATGAATAGTGCTAAGCGGCATTTCACGCGGAACCAGAACCAGCTTGCGCCCTTCTTTCAGCACCACATCAGCAGCGCGCCCCACCAGCCCTTCCGCGTAGCCTGCACGAATACCGGCCAGGGTTTTCATACTGCAGGGGATAATGATCATGCCGTCAGTACGAAACGATCCAGAGGAGATGGTTGCCGACTGGTCCGCCGGGTTGTGGCAATAATCGGCCAACGCAGACACATCACGGACGCTGTACGGCGTTTCCAGTTCAATAGTGGTTTTGGCCCACTTTGACAGCACCAGATGGGTTTCCACCTCGGGCATTTCCCGCAGCGCCTGCAATAGCGACACACCAAGGGGCGCACCGGTTGCCCCGGTCATTCCGACAATCAGTCTCATTTAATCTCTCGATTTTTGTTCGTGTACGAACATTTTGATTAAAATACTCTCACATAACATTTCGGGCAAGGTCATCGAGCACAGATCGCTAAAGCCGCAATTGTTAAAAAAAGATGCGTAACCCGCTATGATAGAGACTGACAGGAATTCCGGAGCGCTCATGCCGTTACGAAATAAAGCATTTCACCTTTTACGTCAGCTCTTCCAGCAGCATACGTCCCGCTGGCAACATGAATTACCGGATCTGACCAAACCACAGTATGCGGTGATGCGCGCCATTGCTGAACGTCCCGGCATTGAGCAGGTTGACCTGACCGAAGCAGCAGTCTGTACCAAAGCAACCCTTGCGGAAATGCTGAGCCGAATGGAAAAACGGGAGCTGGTCAGGCGTGAACATGACCCGGCAGATAAGCGTCGACGGTTTGTTTATTTGACCGCGCAAGGAGAAGCATTACTGGCCAGCGCAACTCCGTTAGGCGATAGCGTGGATGATGAGTTTCTGGGCAGACTTAGCGAAGAAGAACGCGAGCAGTTCACACGTCTGGTGCGTAAGATGATGAACTAATCTGCCGGATGGCGACATAAATGTCTTATCCGGCCTACAAAGTCCTGCTCCCCGTAGGCCTGATAAACGCAGTGCCATCAGGCAACAAACATAGAAAAAGGCCAGTCCCAATGAGACTGGCCTTTCTTGATAGAACTTGTGCTTACTCGCGGAAAAGCGCTTCGATATTCAGTCCCTGAGTCTGCAGGATTTCACGCAGACGACGCAGACCTTCAACCTGAATCTGGCGAACACGTTCACGGGTGAGACCAATTTCACGGCCCACATCTTCCAGTGTCGCAGCTTCATACCCCAGCAGACCAAAACGACGTGCCAGCACTTCACGCTGTTTGGCGTTCAGTTCGAACAGCCATTTGACGATGCTCTGTTTCATATCATCGTCTTGCGTGGTGTCTTCCGGGCCGTTTTCCTTTTCATCGGCCAGAATATCCAGCAACGCTTTTTCGGAATCGCCACCCAGCGGGGTGTCTACCGAGGTAATACGCTCGTTGAGTCGGAGCATACGGCTGACGTCATCAACCGGTTTATCCAGTTGTTCAGCAATCTCTTCTGCGCTCGGTTCGTGGTCCAGTTTATGCGACAACTCACGCGCGGTACGCAGATAGACGTTCAGCTCTTTTACAATGTGGATCGGCAGTCGGATCGTACGGGTTTGGTTCATAATCGCCCGTTCAATCGTCTGGCGGATCCACCAGGTTGCGTATGTTGAGAAGCGGAACCCGCGTTCCGGGTCAAACTTCTCGACGGCACGGATCAGTCCCAAATTGCCCTCTTCAATCAGGTCCAGCAATGCCAGACCACGATTGCCATAACGACGAGCAATTTTCACCACCAGACGCAGGTTACTTTCAATCATGCGACGGCGAGAAGCGACATCCCCACGCAGTGCGCGACGCGCAAAATAAACTTCTTCTTCGGCTGTTAACAGTGGTGAATAACCAATCTCACCAAGGTAAAGCTGAGTCGCGTCCAACACACGCTGTGTGGCCCCCTGCGATAACAGCTCTTCTTCAGCCAGGTCGTTATCACTGGGTTCCTCTTCACTCAAGGCTTTTTCATCAAAAGCCTCTACTCCGTTCTCATCAAATTCCGCATCTTCATTTAAATCATGAACTTTCAGCGTATTCTGACTCATAAAGGTGGCTCCTACCCGTGATCCCTAACGGAACTAGCACGTGAAAGCCTGGTTCCGCCGAATTATCGCTGCGGTAAATAGCGCAGCGGGTTTACGGATTTCCCCTTGTAACGAATTTCAAAATGCAAGCGTGTTGAACTGGTTCCGGTGCTACCCATGGTAGCTATTTTCTGCCCCGCCTTGATTTCTTGTTGTTCCCGGACCAGCATTGTATCGTTATGGGCGTAGGCACTCAGGTAATCATCGTTATGTTTGATGATAATAAGATTACCGTAACCGCGCAGTGCGTTACCGGCATATACGACGCGTCCATCTGCGGTCGCGACAATAGCCTGTCCTTTACTGCCTGCAATATCGATCCCTTTATTGCCACCTTCAGTAGCCGCGAAGTTTTCGATTACTTTGCCGTCAGTCGGCCAGCGCCAGGTAGAGATTGGCGAGCTGGTTGACGTTGAGCTTGCAGTTGATTCGGTTGCGCTAACTGCTGGAGCCGTTACAGGCGCTGTGACAACGGTCCCAGCAGGCTTGTTGTTCGGCAACATTTTATTAGCACTTTGTTCACCTGAATCCTCAGAATACGTAATTGTTGGTTTCGAAGCAACAGCAACGGTGGAATTTTGTGCAGGGTTGGTCACAACTCCTTGCTGTGCTGCATCCGCCTGGGTGATGGCATTCCCACCAGTAATCGGTGTACCCGACGCGTTGCCCACTTGCAGAGTTTGACCGACATTCAGGCCATACGGGGCCGGAACGTTATTGCGTTGTGCGAGATCACGGAAATCGTTCCCGGTAATCCAGGCGATATAGAAAAGGGTATCGCCTTTCTTAACAGTATAGGTACTGCCGCCCGTATAGCTACCTTTCGGAATGTTCCCATACTTACGGTTGTACACAATACGACCGTTTTCCATCTGCACAGGCTGTTCCGCAACAGGCTGGATCTGTGTTGACTGTGTGGTCGGACGCTGCACCGGCTGGATCTGTGGCGTTTGCTGTACTGTCGACGTCGAGCCCATTTTTGGTGGAGGCGTAATCAGCATGCCGGAATTGGTGTTCGTTGATGCACCGCCATCAACGGAACTGACCGGTGCAGGTGGATTCGAGGTATTTGAACAACCTGCCAGCCATAATGAAACCAGTGACAATGCCGCAATGCGGCGGACGGTAAATTTGTGGCTTCCCGCGCTCATTTATCCCCCAGGAAAATTTGGTTAAAACCAGTGACGTAATCACCGTGCAAGGCATCGGACTGGGCACTGGAAACGTGACCACGATACGCTTACTAATTCCAGAATATCCAGGAAAACTCCAGGTATTCAGAGCCTGTATCTACGCAAGCTCCCCTTTTACTAAGGGAACGAAACGTACGGCCTCCACGGTATCGATAATAAATTCGCCTCCCCGACGACGCACCCGTTTCAGAAACTGATGCTCGTCGCCCACGGGTAAGACGAGAATACCGCCTTCATCCAACTGCATCATCAATGCGGTTGGGATCTCAGGCGGCGCTGCCGTAACAATGATAGCGTCAAACGGGGCTCGCGCTTGCCAGCCCTGCCATCCATCACCATGACGGGTAGAAACATTATGTAAATCAAGCTGTTTAAGTCGACGACGCGCCTGCCACTGCAAACCTTTAATGCGCTCAACAGAGCACACATGATGCACCAGGTGCGCCAGAATCGCCGTTTGGTAGCCAGAGCCGGTACCAATTTCCAGCACCCGGGACTGCGGCGTTAACTCAAGCAGCTCGGTCATCCGCGCAACCATATAGGGTTGCGAAATCGTCTGCCCCTGACCAATCGGCAGGGCAATATTATCCCAGGCCTTATGTTCAAACGCCTCATCAATGAATTTTTCACGCGGCACGGCGGCAAGTGCATCGAGAACAAGCTCATCTCTGATGCCCTGCGCACGTAATTGTTCAAGAAGAGTGTGTACGCGTCTGCTTACCATTGCGTGTCGGCTCCCACGCTGTCTAACCAGTCAGAAACAACTTCATGCGCGCCGTAGGCGGTTAAATCGACATGCAGCGGCGTAATGGAAACATAGCCTTCATCGACGGCGGCAAAATCTGTATCCGGTCCGGCGTCGCACTTTTCGCCCGGCGGCCCGATCCAGTACAGCGTATTACCGCGCGGGTCCTGCTGTGGGATCACCTGATCCGCAGGATGGCGGCTACCACAGCGGGTGACGCGGATACCTTTAATCTGATCCAGCGGTAAATCCGGCACGTTGATATTCAAAATTCGCCCGGTGCGCAGCGGTTCGCGACTCAGCGCCCGTAAGATACGGCAAGTTACTGCGGCAGCAGTATCGTAGTGTTTATGCCCATCAAGTGAGACCGCCAGCGCAGGAAAGCCCAGGTGACGACCTTCCATCGCCGCCGCAACGGTACCGGAATAGATAACATCATCGCCCAGATTAGGACCTGCGTTAATACCAGACACGACAATGTCCGGACGCGGACGCATTAATGCGTTCACGCCCAGATAGACGCAATCGGTAGGTGTACCCATTTGTACGGCGATATCACCGTTATCATAGGTGAACGTGCGAAGTGAGGATTCCAGCGTCAGCGAGTTAGACGCGCCACTGCGGTTACGATCCGGGGCAACCACCTGTACGTCAGCAAACTCACGCAGCGCTTTCGCCAGCGTTTGTATACCGGGTGCGTGGACCCCATCATCGTTACTCAGCAATATACGCATAATCACCCATTGTGTTAATAAGTTCCCTTACAACACTGGTGGCGAAGCTACCTGCCGGTAGCCAGAAACGTAACTCAACGGTTACGTCATCCCACCAGTTCCAGCTTAATTGTTGTGGATACAGCAACATAGCACGACGCGATGCGTCTACTTTCTCGCGCAACAACAGCGACTGCAGCGCGGTTTCATCAGCAATAGCGGCTTCTTCAAACGCCAGCGCGTCGCGCTGAGTTCCCCACTCACCGCTGCCCGGTAATGCTGCTGTAATCATCAATTCTTTATCATCGACGCGACGCTGTAATTCGGTTTGTTCTTCCTGCGTGGCGACAAACCAACTTCCGCGTCCCGACAATTGTAGCGCATCGCCGTCAACAACTTGATTAAAGTCTGTTTTTTTCAAGCGTTCACTGACTATCTGATTAAACAACGCACTACGGGCCGCCGACAACCAAAAACTGCGCTTATTGCGATCGCGCACCGGCGTATCGCTTTGCGCCCAACGCAGCGCCCCTTGCAGGTTGCTGCCGCCAATACCAAAACGCTGAGCACCAAAATAGTTCGGTACGCCGCGCTCGCTAATCGTCTGCAAACGCGCTTCAACGTCATTTCGCTGGCTCACTTCACGCAGCACCAGCGTAAATTCGTTACCTTTCAGCGCCCCTAAACGCAGCTTACGCTTGTGGCGCGCGTACTCCAGCACTTTACAGCCTTCGAGTTCAAATTTGCTTAAATCAGGCATTGCATTGCCCGGCACGCGCGCGCACAGCCACTGTTCCGTGACTGCATGCTTGTCTTTCTGGCCAGCAAAGCTCACTTCACGGGCGTGAATTTTCAGGAACTTCGCCAGCGCGTCAGCCACAAAACGGGTATTACAGCCGTTTTTCAGGATACGCACCAAAATGTGCTCACCTTCGCCATCCGGTTCGAAGCCTAAATCTTCGACGACGACAAAGTCTTCCGGATTCGCTTTCAGAACGCCATGGCCTTGTGGTTTGCCGTGGATATACGTCAGATCTTCAAACGCAGTCATTTTGTTGCCTTAATGAGTAACGCCACCGCTTCACAGGCAATCCCTT
Organism: Citrobacter sp. Cpo012; assembly: GCF_030333015.1. Lineage (NCBI taxonomy): Bacteria > Pseudomonadati > Pseudomonadota > Gammaproteobacteria > Enterobacterales > Enterobacteriaceae > Citrobacter > Citrobacter sp. Cpo012. The sequence goes on from NZ_JAOWGR010000042.1 coordinate 93,839, forward strand.
CCCCACGCCCGGTAAAACCGAGTTTTTCCGTGGTGGTCGCTTTCACGTTAACATCATCCATATGGCAGCCGAGATCTTCGGCAATAAACACGCGCATCTGCGGAATGTGCGGCAGCATCTTCGGCGCCTGAGCAATAATCGTCACATCCACATTACCAAGCGTATAGCCTTTAGCCTGAATACGCCGCCAGGCTTCACGTAATAATTCACGGCTATCTGCACCTTTAAAGGCCGGGTCGGTGTCCGGGAAGAGTTTACCGATATCCCCCAGCGCAGCCGCGCCCAGCAGTGCATCGGTTAACGCGTGTAACGCCACGTCGCCATCAGAATGCGCCAGCAATCCTTTTTCATACGGGATGCGCACACCACCAATGATAATTGGGCCAACTCCGCCAAAAGCGTGTACGTCGAAACCGTGTCCAATTCGCATTATGCCTTCTCCTGATATACACAACATCTCCAGGCAGCCTGAAGAATGATGTGTCTAGATAGTTCGGGTCAGATAAAATTCCGCCAGCGCCAGGTCTTCCGGGCGGGTGACTTTGATGTTGTCAGCGCGTCCTTCGACCAGCAGCGGATGAAAACCGCAATATTCAAGCGCCGAGGCTTCGTCCGTAATGGTTGCGCCTTCGTTTAGCGCACGGGTCAGACAGTCATGCAACAGCTCGCGAGGGAAAAACTGCGGCGTCAACGCATGCCATAAATCGGTGCGATCGACCGTATGGGCGATGTCTGTTCGGCCCGGCTCCGCGCGTTTCATCGTGTCGCGCACCGGCGCGGCAAGGATCCCGCCGATGCGGCTGGTTTCACTTATTGCCAGCAAACGAGATAAATCTTCCTGATGCAGACACGGACGCGCGGCATCATGCACCAGAACCCAACTGGCCTCACCTGCGGCTTGCAAACCAGCAAGGACAGAATCGGCACGCTCGTTGCCACCATCCACCACGGTAATTTGCGGGTGCGCTGCGAGTGGAAGTTGGGCAAAGCGACTGTCGCCTGGGCTAATAGCGATGACGACTCGCGTCACCCGGGGATGAGCCAGCAGCGCATCAACCGAGTGTTCGAGAATGGTTTTATTGCCAATAGAGAGGTACTGCTTAGGACACTCTGTTTGCATTCGGCGGCCAAACCCGGCAGCCGGCACCACGGCGCAAACGTCCATTAAAGTGGCTGCCATGTTAAATCCCTGGACGGTTTATCGATTGTTTTGCCCTGCAGTCTGAGCGCGTTTAGACGCGTCAGGCACCAGACGATAAAAGGTTTCGCCTGGCTTAGTCATACTGAGTTCGTTACGCGCGCGCTCTTCGATAGCCTCTTGCCCGCCATTGAGATCGTCAATTTCGGCAAAAAGCTGATCGTTACGCGCTTTCAGTTTCGCGTTTGTAGCTTGCTGCGCCGCAACATCATCGTTGACGCGACTATAGTCATGTATGCCGTTCTTACCGAACCACAGCGAATACTGTAGCCAGACTAATAAAGCCAGCAACAGCAACGTAAGTTTACCCATCCTGCCCCCTGAAAAACGGCATCAACATCCCATAAACTCCGCTGACAACTTTACATCAACGGACGGGAATGCCGCGACAACGCGGGCAAATGTACCACATTTGCCCGTTGTTACGTATACCCCATGTAAGGAGAACATAATCTCATTGTTGGTTACGGTTTGAATTATGGCCAGACAGTGAACAACAGCGGCGATCGCGTGAAAGGACGTATGCCTAACCCAGTAGCCACAGGAACAGTGCGCCAAACATTGCGCCAACCACCAGCAGGGTACAGGCAATACTCAGCAGCAATCTCCCCTTCAATAGCGAATGCAGGGCAATACCCGCGACAATCGCCACGGGCAACAACGCGAGGAAAAAGGGCCAGGTATAGAGGAAGAAAAACAGTGTGTTAGGGCCATACATCAGACACGGGAATCCCAGCGCCAGCAACCACGCGACAAAACCGACCACGGCACCTGGGAGTGACCAGGTAGTTTCGTCGTCGGCAGCGAAGGTATCTGACTCTGTAATAGTAATGTTATGGCTGTTACGCATATCTAATCCTGTGACCGTGACTGACCGGGCATGCAAGCTCGGGTGTCTCAGGATCTGATAATATCTTCCTGCCTCAGCAGGTCTAATAATTGAGGAACCAAATTTGTTACCAATTGTTCACCATCAAGATGAATCTCTGGCGATTCAGGCGCTTCGTAAACCGAGTCAATTCCGGTGAAATTGCGCAACTCCCCCGCTCGCGCTTTTTTATACAGCCCTTTTGGATCGCGAGCTTCGCACGTTGCTAATGGCGTATCGACAAAAACCTCAATAAAACGCCCTTGGCCCACGCGCTCGCGAACCATTTTTCGCTCGGCGCGATGTGGAGAGATAAACGCAGTCAACACCACCAGGCCGGCGTCTACCATCAGGTTAGCCACTTCACCAACCCGACGAATATTCTCCTTGCGATCGGCATCGCTAAACCCAAGATCGCTGCACAGACCGTGACGCACGTTATCGCCATCCAGCAGATAGGTGCTCACCCCTAGCTTATGCAGCGCTTCTTCCAGCGCCCCTGCTACCGTGGATTTACCGGAACCTGACAGCCCGGTAAACCACAGCACAACACCACGATGACCGTGGCGTTGTTCCCGCTGTTGCGGTGTAACAGGATGGGTATGCCAGACGACGTTTTCGTCATGCAGCGCCATTATTTTCCTCCCAGCAGATCGCGCGCACCCCAGTGTGGGAAGTGGCGACGCACCAGTGCATTAAGCTCCAGCTCAAACGCGCTGAACTGAGAAGCTGTGGCAAGTTCCTGGACGATTGGCTCACGCACCAGTCCCGCGCCAACGGTAACGTTAGTCAGGCGGTCAATGATAATCAGCCCGCCCGTAACCGGATTCTGCTGATAGGTATCCAGCACCAGCGGCTCATCAAAAGTCAGATTAACCAGACCGATGCCGTTCAGCGGCAGCGCTTCAACGTCACGTTGGGTCAGGTTGTTTATATCGACCTGATACTGCACGCTATCAACGCGTGCGCGGGTCTTCTTGCCTGCGACTTTTATGTCGTAGCTCTGCCCGAGCGACAACGGTTGTTCCGCCATCCACACCACATCAACTGCAGCGCTTTGTACTGTCGGCAGCGTTTCACCGGCATCAAGCAGCAGGTCGCCCCGGCTGATATCGATCTCATCTTTCAGCACCAGGGTGATCGCTTCACCCGCATGCGCTTCCTGTAAATCGCCATCAAAGGTTACGATTCGCGCCACGCTCGACTCCACGCCGGACGGCAACACTTTGACGCGCTGTCCAACCTTCACGCTACCGGAGGCCAGCGTTCCGGCATAACCACGGAAATCCAGATTCGGTCGGTTCACATACTGCACCGGGAAGCGCATCGGCTGAGTATCAACAATGCGCTGGATCTCAACGGTTTCCAGCACTTCCAGCAGCGTCGGACCGCTGTACCACGGCATACTGGCGCTTTGCGAAGCCACGTTGTCACCTTCCAGCGCAGAGAGCGGCACAAACCGGATATCCAGGTTGCCCGGCAGTTGTTCAGCAAAAGTAAGATAGTCTTCGCGAATGCGGTTAAATGTCTCTTCGCTAAAGTCCACCAGATCCATTTTGTTGATCGCCACTACCAGGTGTTTGATCCCAAGCAGCGTGGAGATAAAGCTATGACGACGAGTCTGATCCAGCACGCCTTTACGCGCATCGATCAATAGGATCGCCAGGTCGCAGGTCGACGCGCCGGTCGCCATGTTACGGGTGTACTGCTCATGCCCGGGAGTGTCCGCAATAATAAATTTACGCTTCTCGGTAGAGAAATAACGATACGCCACGTCGATGGTGATGCCCTGCTCGCGCTCGGCCTGCAAGCCGTCAACCAATAACGCCAGATCAAGCTTTTCGCCCTGAGTGCCGTGACGTTTACTGTCATTGTGCAGCGATGAAAGCTGGTCTTCATAAATCTGACGCGTGTCGTGCAGCAGGCGGCCAATCAGGGTACTTTTCCCATCATCCACGCTACCGCAGGTTAAAAAGCGCAGCAGACTTTTGTGTTGCTGGGCAACCATCCAGGCTTCAACGCCGCCTTCATTAGCAATTTGTTGTGCAAGTGTCGTATTCATGGCGGCTCCTTAGAAATACCCCTGACGTTTCTTCAGCTCCATGGAGCCCGCCTGGTCGCGGTCAATCACGCGGCCCTGACGTTCACTGGTGGTTGAAACCAGCATCTCTTCGATGATTTCCGGTAGCGTCTGCGCATTCGACTCCACCGCGCCTGTCAGCGGCCAGCAACCGAGCGTACGGAAACGCACCATGCGTTTTTTAATCACTTCACCAGGTTGCAGATCGATTCTGTCGTCATCAATCATCATCAGCATGCCGTCGCGTTCCAGCACCGGACGCTCCGCCGCCAGATACAGCGGCACGATGTCGATATTTTCCAGCCAGATGTACTGCCAGATATCCTGTTCAGTCCAGTTAGAAAGCGGGAAGACGCGAATGCTTTCGCCTTTGTTAATCTGCCCGTTGTAGTTGTGCCACAGCTCCGGGCGCTGATTTTTAGGATCCCAGCGATGAAAACGATCGCGGAAAGAGTAAATACGCTCTTTGGCACGCGATTTCTCTTCGTCACGACGAGCACCGCCAAACGCGGCATCGAAACCGTATTTATTCAGTGCCTGCTTCAGCCCTTCAGTTTTCATAATGTCGGTATGCTTGGCGCTACCGTGGACAAACGGGTTGATGCCCATCGCCACCCCTTCCGGGTTTTTATGCACCAGCAGTTCGCAGCCGTAGGCTTTCGCCGTGCGGTCACGAAACTCGTACATTTCGTTGAATTTCCAGCCGGTATCAACGTGCAGCAATGGGAACGGCAGCGTGCCCGGATAAAACGCTTTACGCGCCAGATGCAGCATTACGCTGGAATCTTTGCCGATGGAATACATCATCACCGGATTAGAAAACTCGGCGGCCACCTCACGAATGATATGGATGCTTTCCGCTTCCAGTTGCCGCAGGTGGGTAAGTCGTTTTTGATCCATAACCGTTCCTATGTAATGCCGTTATTTTGCTAACGATGCTCAGATAACCTGACTATAGGGAGGGCAAGGGGGCGAATGAAATTACGAATTGGAATGAGTAGTTCCTCAAAGGAATAACGATCCGGAAAAGCAAATATCAAAAAGTGCTTAAGCTACCGGAATTCGGGCATTTAGGAGCAAATGAAATTGTTTTACCTCGATCACGGTTTCATACTAGCGGCTGAAAATTTCTGCTTGGTATTTAAGGACTCATCATGTTTCTCGCATTGCGCCACCTTCTTGCAGCCATGGCGCTCGGCGCGTGCTTCATCCTTCCCGCACAGGCAACATCTTCGAAGCCCGGAGATATCGCAAATACCCAGGCTCGATATATCGCAACGTTTTTCCCAGGCCGCGTGACGGGATCTCCAGCAGAAATGTTGTCTGCTGATTATATACGTCAACAATTTCAGCAGATGGGTTATAGCAGCGATATTCGGACGTTTAATAGCCGTTATGTTTATACCGCCAAAGATAACCGTAAAAACTGGCATAACGTAACGGGAAGCACCGTTATTGCTGCACATGAAGGCAAAGCGCCGCAGCAGATTATTATTATGGCGCACCTCGACACCTACGCCGCACAAAGCGACGCCGACTCCGATGCCAATCTGGGTGGATTAACCCTGCAAGGTATCGATGACAACGCCGCAGGTGTTGGCGTAATGCTGGAACTGGCGGAAAAACTCAAGAACGTGCCGACGCAGTACGGTATTCGCTTTATCGCCACCAGCGGCGAGGAAGAAGGCAAACTGGGCGCGGAGAACATCCTGAAGCGAATGAGCGCCGCCGAGAAGAAAAACACGCTGCTGGTTATCAACCTCGATAACCTGATCGTCGGCGATAAGCTCTATTTCAATAGCGGTAAGAAAACCCCGGAAGCGGTGCGAAAACTGACGCGCGACCGGGCACTGGCTATCGCGCGCAGCCGCGGTATCGTTGCCAGCACCAATCCAGGTCTGAACAAAGACTATCCGAAAGGCACTGGATGTTGTAACGATGCAGAGGTCTTCGACAACGCGGGGATTGCCGTTCTTTCAGTTGAAGCGACCAACTGGAACCTGGGCAAGAAAGATGGCTATCAGCAGCGCGCCAAAAGCGCCTCTTTCCCGGCAGGCAACAGCTGGCACGACGTGCGACTGGATAACCAACAGCATATCGATAAAGCGTTACCGGGCCGGATAGAGCACCGTAGCCGCGACGTGGTACGCATTATGCTGCCGCTGGTAAAGGAACTGGCAAAAGCGGGTAAATCCTGAAGATGTGGTCCGGTAGGATGTAAATCTTACCGGACCACTTTCCTGTTACCCTTCGTGCAGTCCGCACTCACGCTTCAATCCGAAGAAACGCGTCTCTTCTTCCGCCATACCCGGCTCCCATTTGCGGGTGGTGTGGGTATCACCTACCGACAGATAGCCCTGATCCCACAACGGATGGTATTTCAAACCGTATTTTTGCAGATACTGGTAAACCGTACGGTTATCCCAGTCGATGATTGGGAGAACTTTAAACACGCCGCGCTGGATAGCCAGCACCGGCAAATGCGCACGACTGCCCGATTGCTCTCGACGCAGACCGGCAAACCAGGTTTGCGCGTTCAGCTCCTGCAGCGCCCGGTTCATCGGCTCGACTTTGTTGATGTCATTGTATTTTTCAATGCCTTCAACGCCCTGCTCCCACAGTTTGCCGTAGCGCGCTTCTTGCCAGGCCGCACTTTCCTTTGCCCGGTAGACTTGCAGATTAAGCTTAAGCTTGTCCGTTAACTCATCAATAAACTGATAGGTTTCCGGGAACAGGTAGCCAGTATCGGTGAGGATCACCGGGATATCCGGGCGAACCTGATTTACCAGATGCAGGCTCACTGCCGCCTGGATACCAAAACTTGATGACAGTACATATTCACCAGGCAGGTTTTCCAGCGCCCACGCTACGCGATCCTCGGCGCTCAATTTTTCCAGTTGGTCGTTGGTTTGTGCCAACGCCATAACGCGTTCAACTTTCGGCAGTTCGTTCAACGCGTTGAGATCGAGTTTGGACATAAGTTCCTCACTGTTTGCCTTGCCTGATGGCGCTGCGCTTATCAGGCCTACCGATTCAGCAGACCCGATAAGTCAATTTCACATTATTCCCAGAAATCCCGTGCGGGATCGAGCACCGGGCGAATAATGCCCGCACGCACCGTAAAGTCACCGAAGCCTTCACCCGCTTCGCGCTCTTTCGCCCAGCGCCCAATCAGTTCATCCAGCGATGCCAGAATTTCCGGCTCGGTGATGTTCTCTTTAAACATCCGGGGAATACGGGTTCCGATACGGTTGCCCCCTAAATGGAGGTTGTAACGCCCAGGAGCTTTACCCACCAGACCAACTTCCGCCAGCATCGCACGACCACAACCGTTCGGGCAGCCGGTCACACGCATGACAATGTTTTCATCACTCAGGCTGTGCTTCGCCATCAGCGTGTCGATGTTGTCGATAAACGTTGGCAGGAAGCGCTCAGCTTCCGCCATCGCCAGCGGACAGGTCGGGAACGAGACGCAGGCCATCGAGTTTTCACGCTGCGGAGTGACCGCGTTCATTAAGCCACTCTTCTGCGCAATCTTCTCTATCTTCGCCTTTTCACTCTCAGGAACACCGGCAATGATCAGGTTCTGGTTCGCGGTAATGCGGAACTCACCTTTGTGGATCTTCGCGATCTCAAGCAGACTGGTTTTCAGCGGTCGGCCCGGATAATCGAGGATTCGTCCGTTTTCAATAAACAACGTCAGATGCCATTTATTGTCGATCCCTTTCACCCAGCCGATACGATCGCCGCGACCGGTGAACTCGTACGGACGGATCGGCTCAAATTTGATCCCCGCCCGGCGCTCAACTTCAGCTTTAAAGGTCTCAACGCCTACGCGTTCCAGCGTGTATTTGGTTTTCGCGTTTTTACGATCGGTACGGTTACCCCAGTCACGCTGCGTGGTCACCACAGCCTCCGCCACGGCCAGCGTATGCTCAAGCGGCAGATAACCAAACTCGCTTGCCGTACGGGCATAGGTTATCTTGTTGCCGTGCTCAATCGACAAACCACCGCCCACCAGCAGGTTAAAGCCCACCAGCTTGCCGTTTTCCGCAATCGCCACGAAGTTCATGTCGTTGGCGTGCAGATCGATGTCATTCTGCGGTGGGATTACCACGGTGGTTTTAAACTTACGCGGCAGATAGGTTTGACCGAGGATCGGCTCTTCGTCGGTGGTCGCGACTTTTTCCTGATCCAGCCAGATCTCTGCATAGGCGCGGGTACGCGGCAGCAGATGTTCGGAGATCTTTTTCGCCCACTCGTAGGCTTCCGCGTGCAGCTCAGATTCATACGGGTTGGAGGTGCACAGCACGTTACGGTTCATGTCATTGGCGGTCGCCAAAGCGTCAAGCCCGACTGAATGCAGCATCTGGTGTACTGGCTTAACGTTCTTCTTCAGAATGCCGTGAAACTGGAAGGTCTGACGGTTGGTCAGACGAATGCTACCGTATATAGTGTTGTCATGGGCGAACTTGTCGATAGCCTGCCACTGTTTGGTGGTGATCACCCCACCCGGCAGACGACAGCGCAGCAGCATCGCGTGACGCGGCTCCAGCTTTTGCTCGGCACGTTCGGCGCGGATATCGCGGTCGTCCTGCTGGTACATACCGTGAAAACGGATCAGCAGGAAGTTGTCGCCTTTAAACCCGCCGGTCAGGCCGTCGTTTAAATCTTCGGCAATGGTACCGCGCAGATAGTTGCTTTCCAGCTTCATACGCTCAGCGTCGGACAGTTTGCCTTCGACCACCAATGGTCCTGGATGTTTTTCGCTCATTAGTAGACATCTCGCTGATAACGGCGCTCAATGCGCAGCTCACTTAAAAATTCATCCGCCGCTTCGATATCCATACCACCGAATTCGGCAATCACTTCCAACAACGCCTGCTCAACGTCTTTCGCCATGCGATTGGCGTCGCCACAGACATAAATGTGCGCACCGTCGTTAATCCAGCGCCACAGTTCCGCGCCCTGTTGGCGCAGTTTATCTTGTACGTAGACTTTTTCTTTTTGATCGCGGGACCAGGCGAGATCGATACGGCTCAGTACGCCCTCTTTGACGTAACGCTGCCATTCCACCTGATACAGGAAATCTTCGGTAAAGTGTGGGTTACCAAAAAACAGCCAGTTTTTGCCTTCGGCTCCGTCAGCCGCACGTTGCTGCATGAATGCACGGAACGGCGCAATCCCCGTACCCGGTCCAATCATAATTACCGGCGTCTGCGGGTTCGCCGGCAGACGGAAGTTGTCGTTGTGTTCAATGAACACGCGAACTTCACCTTCTTCTTCCACGCGGTCGGCGAGGAAACTGGAAGCACCACCAGCACGGGCGCGACCTTCCATCTCATAACGCACCACGCCCACGGTGACGTGCACTTCGCTTTCCACTTCCGCCTGGGAAGAAGCAATGGAGTACAAACGCGGCGTCAGCGGACGCAGAAGATCAACTAACGCCTGAGCATCCAGTTGTGCCGGAGAGAAGCGCACCATATCGACGATGGGCGTGGTTGCGGCGTAATGCTGCAACTGTGCTTTGTCACCCACTAACGGCAGCAAAGTTTCGCTGCGGGTTAAGGTGGCATAGTTCTCTACGATATTGCCGGTGTTAACCGTCAGCTCGAAATGCCACTGCAACGCTTCAGCGAGCGACAGGGTTTTGCCTTCAACCGTGACCGGCTCATCACCTTTCAGCCACAGCAGTTCAACCAGTTCTTTAACCAGAGCCGGGTCATTCTGATACCAGACGCCCAGCGCATCGCCCGGCTGATAACGCAGGCCGGAATCGCCTAAATCAATTTCAATATGGCGCACGTCTTTTTCAGAGTCGCGGCCGGTAATTTTCTGATTCACCGCAAGCGACGCCGTCAGCGGCGCTTCTTTGGTGTATGGGCTGGTGTGTACTTCATTTACTGCACCGCTCGCGGCAACTTGCACAGACGGTGCCGCAGGCGCACGCGCTTTCAGGACATCAACCAGACGAGCACGCCACTGCGCAGCCGCGGCCAGGTATTCGACATCGGCATCTACACGATCGAGCAGACGTTCACCGCCCAGCTCAGCCAGTTTCGCATCGAAGTCTTTTCCTGCCTGGCAGAAAAACTCATAAGAGGTATCGCCAAGACCAAATACGGCAAAAGCGGTGTTATCAAGCTTCGGCGCTTTTTTCGAGAACAGGAATTTATGCAACGCCACGGCTTCTTCCGCCGGTTCACCTTCCCCTTGCGTCGACGCCACCACGATCAGCAGTTTTTCATTGGCGATTTGTTTGAATTTATAGTCGCCAGCGTTGATGAGAGTGACGTTGAGCTTCGCGGCGATCAGATCATCGCGCAGGGCTTCCGCCACACGGCGCGCATTTCCGGTTTGCGAGGCGGAGATAAGCGTAATGCCTGGCATTTCAGCGACAGGCGCAGGCGCCACCGCGTTGCTGCCAGGCTGCTGATTCAGCACGCCCCAAAAATAGCCAGAAACCCACGCAAGCTGTGCGGGAGTGAAATCGGTCGTGGCCGCCTGAAGGCGTGCCAGTTGCTCCGGGTTTAGCGGTAGCAAAGCGGAAGGTGGGGCCTGTGTCGTCATGCGTTGTCATGTTCCAGTAAGCAAAGCGGATTTCAGCAATAAAACCCAAACTGAAGATAAGGTTAACGGCGGGGATAGTAACAATTAAAGAAGGGATGGAAATAACAAATAACCAAATGGACTAACCTGTTTTAGTTATAGTTATTAACTGCAAAACAGATTATATAAGCATTTGATATATAAATAATTACCAAATATTAACGTCATGAATAAATCGTTCTGATACTCAGCACCCTTTTATACACTAAATAATTTAAGATGCATCGAGGCGGCAACTGAGCAAGTCCCAGGAGCTTACATGAGTAAGTGACTGGGGCGAGCAAAGGCAGCCAACAAAGAAGCAGCTTAAAGAATGACGTGTATAAATAATGATAAAATTTGCTCTTTACGGTACCCTACCGCGGTTTTTCGCATTCTTGAGAGTAAAAAATGTCCACCACCTTGTTTAAAGATTTCACCTTCGAAGCCGCTCACCACCTGCCGCATGTACCGGAAGGGCATAAGTGTGGCCGCCTGCATGGTCACTCATTTATGGTGCGTCTTGAAATTACCGGTGAAGTCGATCCGCATACCGGTTGGATCATGGATTTTGCTGAGTTAAAAGCCGCGTTTAAGCCGACTTACGACAGACTCGATCACTACTATTTGAACGATATTCCTGGCTTAGAAAATCCAACCAGCGAAGTGCTGGCCAAATGGATTTGGGATCAGGTTAAACCTGTGGTCCCTCTGCTGAGTGCCGTAATGGTGAAAGAGACCTGCACAGCGGGCTGCGTATACCGCGGCGAGTGATTATAGGCTTGCCGGATGGCAATGCATCTTATCCGGCCTGCAACGAGCAACAAACTCTGGCCGGGTAAGCGAAACGCCCCCGGCACAGTTATCAGGCAATATTCAGATACTTATGGGTCTGCATCGACAGACGCCAGTTACGCGCAATACAGGTATCAATGCACAAACGCGTCGCATCTTCTTTCTGGCTGATTGGCTGTAAGGCGATGATTCGCGGTTTGTCGTCACTCAACGTCGCCAGCAGTTCATCCAGTGCTTCAATATCGCGGACGCGGCCAACCGGATGCTTGATTTCATTCGCGCGCTCCAGCGCCTGTGACAGCACATCATAGCCACCGCGCATATTCACCTTCGGCGATACGGTCACCCAGGTATTCGGCGTACAGCGTACTTCGTGCGTGCCGCTGGTCTCAATCTGGCAGCTAAAGCCGTTCTTTTCCAGCAGGTCAGTCAGCGGCATCAGGTCATGAATGCAGGGCTCGCCACCGGTGATCACCACGTGACGGGCGGTATAGCCCTGACGCGAAATGACCGCCAGCAGATCTTCGCTGCTCGCAGCACCCCATTTATCGCTTTCTTTGGTCTTGGCCAGGATGCTGTACAGGGAGACTTCCCGATCCTCAAGCTTATCCCAGGTGTGTTTGGTATCGCACCAGGCACAGCCAACCGGGCATCCCTGTAAACGAATAAAAATGGCGGGGACGCCGGTAAAGTAACCCTCACCTTGCAGGGTCTGGAACATCTCGTTAATCGGGTACTGCATAGCGCTCTCAATATGGGGATAAACGATAATTATCGCAGATCCCCGCCAAAGTATCATGCCCCATCGATGCTTTACGAGGCGATCGCTGCGACAAAGCGTGCCGTTATCTGCTGCGGACGCGTGATAGCCCCACCAACCACCACGGTATGGGCACCTAATGCCAGGCATCGTGCAGCACGCTCAGGGGTATCAACGTTCCCTTCCGCCACAACCGGTACGCTAACCGCAGCCAACACATCACGTAAAAAACCGCAGTCGTTTTCCGCCAGCACATGCCCGGCAGTGTCAGCGGTATAACCGTAGAGCGTAGTGCCCACACAGTCAAAACCCAGGCGCTCAGCGGTCACCGCTTCGTCTACGGTGGCAATATCCGCCATCAGCAGTACGGACGGATAGCGAGCACGGATCTGCGTGACCAGTTCTTCCAGCGTTTGCCCACCGGGGCGCGGGCGCGCTGTCGCATCCAGAGCAATAATTTCCGGCTCAACGGTCATCAGTTCATCGACTTCCTGTAAAGTGGCCGTGATAAACACATCGCTACCCGGATAATCACGCTTGATAATCCCAATCACCGGCAGGGAGACGCTCTCTTTGATCGCGCGAATGTCCACCACGCTGTTCGCACGAATACCTACCGCACCGCCCTGCGCTGCCGCCAGCGCCATACGTGACATAATAAACGGGCTGTGCAGGGGCTCATTTTCCAGCGCCTGGCAGGAGACGATTAATTTACCTTTCAGGGAATCCAGTACAGTTTTCATTACGATAAGATCTCTTCGACTTCGTTTTTAATGATGGTGACATGCGGGCCATAAATCACCTGAACCCCGTTGCCGCGAATAATTACGCCACGGGCCCCGGTCGCTTTCAGCGCCGCTTCATCGACCTTGCTGCTCTCTTTCACCGTCACGCGCAGGCGTGTGGCACAACAATCCACCTCTTCCAGATTCTCTTTGCCTCCCAGCCCGGCGATCACTGCCGCAGCTCGCTCACTCTGCGGCAGGCCGGATTCAGTCGGTGCTGCGTTTTCACGACCAGGCGTCAACCAGTTAAAGCGGTTAATCAAATAGCGGAAGGTGAAGTAGTAAAGGAAGAACCACGGGATCCCCACCATGGGGACGTACATCCAGTTGGTTTTAGCTTCCCCCTGTAGCACGCCGAAGAGGAGGAAATCGATAAGCCCACCCGAAAAGGTTTGCCCGATGGTGATATGTAAAATATGCGCGATCATAAACGCCAGACCATCGAAGAAGGCGTGAATGACGTATAACACGGGTGCGACAAACAGGAAGGAGAACTCGATAGGCTCAGTGATCCCTGTCAGGAAAGAGGTCAGTGCCGCAGACAACAGCAGACCGGCGACAAGTTTTCTGTTCTCAGGCTTGGCGGTGTGGTACATCGCCAGACATGCGCCAAGCAGGCCAAACATCATGGTAATGAAGCGCCCTGACATAAAGCGCGAGGTGCCCGCATAGAACTGCTGCGTATTCGGATCGGCAAGTTGCGCGAAGAAAATACGCTGCGTACCTTCAACTAACTGGCCGTTGACGATTTCACTACCGCCAAGCGCCGTCGTCCAGAACGGCAAATAAAAGATATGGTGTAAACCCAATGGTCCGAGCATACGCAGGATGAAGCCATACAACAGCGTCCCCAGATAGCCTGTCGCATCCACCAGACCACCCAGTCCAAAAATGAGTTTCTGGAAATGCGGCCAAACCACCGTCATGATCGCCCCCACGACTATCGCGGCAAGGGAGCTAATAATCGGTACAAAGCGCGAACCGCTGAAGAAACCAAGGAACTGAGGTAATGAGACTTTATTGAAACGGCTATGCAGCGCGCAGGTGACAAGCCCAATCACCACCCCACCGAACACACCCGTTTCCAGTGTCTGAATACCCAGCGTCATCCCCTGGCCTACGGCACCGGGATTCTCGTGTGCCAGCGTTCCGTTGAGCGTCAATAAAGCGTTGATGGTGGCGTTCATCACCAGAAATGCCAGCAATGCCGCAAGCCCAGCGGTGCCTTTATCCGTTTTAGCCAGTCCTACTGCAACACCCACCGCAAAGAGCACCGACAGGTTGGCAAACACAATAGAACCTGCGCTGGTCATGATCGTGAAGATTGCCTGTAACCAGTCAACGTCCAAAAACGGATAAGCAGTCAATGTGTTTGGATTCGACAGCGCGCCGCCAATCCCTAACAACAGCCCCGCAGCGGGCAGTACCGCAATCGGCAGCATGAACGATTTGCCGAACCGCTGTGCCTTTTCGAACCATGCGCCCGATGAAGCGCCGCTAAACATTTGCATCATTTTTTCATCTCTCCGATTAATGATGAAAATTTTTACCATATTTAATATTAATAATGAAAATTTTCATCAAAATTCAGGAAGCCGATCATACTTTTTTAAAATGACTGGCATCTCTCCCCTGCTTTCCGCCACACTATCAACAGAGAAACGCATTAAGGATTTTGCATGTCAGAAAATGAAAACCTGCTGCTGAGATTGCGCCAGGGCGTTGACGGATATAGCCGAACACAGCAGAAGCTGGGAGAGTTTGTGCTCAGCGATCCGGCAAAAGTTGTCTACCTGACGATTACCGAACTGGCGCGTGAAAGCGACACCAGCGAGGCGAGCGTCACACGTCTGTGCCGCGCACTAGGGTGTAAGGGTTATAACGAATTCAAAATGGCGCTGGCACTCGATCTCCAGCAAGGACAGCCGGTAGAGCACAGCGGAGATGAGATTGACAATGTGGTCAATGAATCCGTACAAGCGCTGCAGGACACAGCAAAATTACTCGACAGGACATTACTGGAATCCGCCGCTTTGGCGCTGCATCAGGCCCAGTCGGTACAGATTTATGGCGTAGCGGCCAGCGCTATTCTGGGTGAGTATTTACATTACAAACTCCTGCGCCTCGGCAAACCTGCACAATTGTTCAGTGACATGCATCGTGCAGCCATGAACGCCACAACGCTTAACAAAGACACGCTGGTGGTAGCGATTTCCAGTTCAGGTTCGACGCGCGATCTACTGCATGTCGTTAAACTGGCGCGTAAGCAAGGCGTGCGCGTACTGGCGTTAAGTAATACGCCGCGCAGCCCGTTGGCTTCGCTTAGTGATATTCAACTGGTCGCAGCCAAACCAGAAGGTCCGTTGAGTGCTGGCGCGCTAAACGCCAAGGTGGGAGTGATGCTGTTGGTAGAACTTCTCACCACGTCGCTGATTGCGCTGGATGAAAAGTACGGTGATGTGAGCCAGCAAACGGCGAGTGCAACCCTACCGCTACTGCTTTGAAGCCATCGATGTTTTATCGTTAAGAGTTAAAGAACAGGATTACAAACAATAATGATGGGGACGCCGGCAAAGTTCCCCCTCTTCTTGCTAAGTCTGGAACATCTCATGACTGAATGCTGCTAGCATTCTCAGTCTGAAAATAAGCAAAAATTCTCACAGACTCCGGGAACGGGTTATACGCTGCGACCGTTTAAGGTAAGATTCCCCGGTTCTCATTTAAATCCCTCGTAACTTGATATAAACTTTCCATACTTTAAAATAATTTTTATGAAACCGACAGGTTAACTCAATAACAAAAAACGATAAGCCGAATATTAAAAAAAAGCCCATAGTTCCCTGGAAGATTCTTGTACAATCGAAAAGACAAAAAAAGATATAACTAAAAACAGAATAACATCAACTTTAATGATATTTGCATCTGTCAATAAATAGGCTTTTTGTATATTTACTTTATTTTCATTAGCAAAGCGGATAAGTTTCTGTACTTTATATTCACTTAAACCCGCAAGTTTAATACTTTCAATTAAAGCTTTATCATTCTGATCATATGTTTTGAAGAACATTTCCTTATTCCCTCAATTCGGTCCAGTTAGTACTTTCTCCACCAAGAAGTTGATAAATAGTGAATCCGCTAACTGTATCGCCAATTAACTCATTAGTCCCCCCAACAACTCCCAGGTTTCTCCAGCTGCGAATATAATCTTCCTGTATATAGTGGAATAATTTCCATGAATCTGTTCTCAACATCCGCGTTGAAGCTGAACCGAAAGACAGAATAAGATCTCCCGTTGAAAAAGCAATATCACCATCCTTGTCATCCCCACCCAAAAGCTTTGCTGCCTGGCGGTAGGCATACCTCAAAGGCATTCTCTTAGGATCCTCATGATATAATAAATAATAACCATTTTCCCAAACATTCTCACTTCCCTGCATCATTAAAGGGATCCCATAACTTTTACATGCAGCATCAAGGCTTGCTTTACACAAACCAAACCCACCGATAACTTGCATTGCTCCACTAATGAATCCAACTCGCTTTAATGTTATTGTAAGCGAAGAGTGCCGTCCTCTTTCTCGTTCAGCTATTGCATATAATTTAATAGCCCCCATCCTTAATTGCATATGATATTTAGTTAAAGACATATGGTATTCACGTAATCTATCCATCGCCCTACCGAAATCTAATTTCCCATACCGATATTCATCAAGGCAATCTGATGTAAATCTATTTTCCTCAATCATATATTTTGAACCTATAGCCGGATCATGAATATATTGAAAACTGATATCATAGACAAGCCAGTCAATCTTTTCTTTTTCACGTTGCAAATTCATTAATCCATAACTACTCAAAATAACCTCCTGTTATTTCCCGAACAATTTATATTGAATCTTAATGCTCCAGATTAAATTTGTGACAAAGGGCGTAAAGAAGAGTGAAATGAGACCTACACCAATACAGAAGAGAACGTTTACTATGAAGAAATCTATACCCTCAGAAAGTGATGAAAAAATCACAGCCAATAGCAAAGCCGCACACCAGGCATAATATTTCCAGGCATAGAGAAAAAATGCCCGACTTAAGCTGATATTTTTCAGTTTTGCCAACTTTATCAGGATAGCAGCATCCTTTTTTTTCATGCCCGCTTTCGCCAGTATGTCTTCCAATTCGTTATTCATTCAATATTTCTATTATTGTTAATGATAAATATAAAAAAAACACATACAAAATAATCACATCATTAAATTACTCTTAATAAAATAATAACAAAGTGAGAAAGATCAAATTGTTCATCAAAATTTTCAATTAAGAATAAATTACAGACATAAAAAAACCCGCCGCAGCGGGTTTTTACGTTAAGAGTTAAAGAACAGGATTACGCCTGACCTTTGATCTCTTTACGACCGTTGTAAGGTGCTTGTTCACCCAGAGCTTCTTCGATACGAATCAGCTGGTTGTACTTAGCAACGCGGTCAGAACGGCTCATAGAACCAGTTTTGATCTGGCCTGCAGCGGTACCAACAGCCAGGTCAGCGATGGTAGCGTCTTCAGTTTCACCAGAGCGGTGAGAGATGACAGCGGTGTAGCCAGCGTCTTTCGCCATTTTGATCGCAGCCAGAGTTTCGGTCAGAGAACCGATCTGGTTGAATTTGATCAGGATGGAGTTAACGATGCCTTTTTCGATGCCTTCTTTCAGGATCTTGGTGTTAGTTACGAACAGATCGTCACCAACCAGCTGGATTTTGTCGCCCAGTACTTTAGTCTGGTATGCGAAACCGTCCCAGTCAGACTCGTCCAGACCATCTTCGATGGACACGATCGGGTACTGTTTGGTCAGTTCTTCCAGGAAGTGAGTGAATTCTTCGGAGGTGAATGCTTTGTTGCCTTCGCCAGCCAGAACGTATTTACCGTCTTTGTAGAATTCAGAAGCTGCACAGTCCATCGCCAGGGTGATATCTTTGCCCAGCTCGTAGCCAGCTGCTTTAACCGCTTCAGCGATTACAGCCAGAGCTTCAGCGTTGGAACCCAGGTTCGGCGCGTAGCCACCTTCGTCACCAACTGCAGTGTTCATACCTTTAGCTTTCAGAACTTTAGCCAGGTTGTGGAACACTTCAGAACCCATACGAACGGCTTCTTTCAGAGTCTTAGCGCCAACCGGCTGAATCATGAATTCCTGGATGTCGACGTTGTTGTCAGCGTGCTCACCACCGTTGATGATGTTCATCATCGGAACCGGCATGGAGTATTTACCCGGAGTACCGTTCAGTTCAGCGATGTGTGCATACAGCGGCAGGCCTTTTGCAGCAGCAGCTGCTTTGGCGTTCGCCAGGGACACAGCCAGGATGGCGTTTGCACCGAAGTTGGATTTGTTTTCAGTACCGTCCAGATCGATCATGATCTTGTCGATGCCAGCCTGATCTTTAGCATCTTTACCCAGCAGAGCCTGAGCAATTGGGCCGTTAACAGCTGCAACAGCTTTCAGTACGCCTTTACCCATGAAACGGGATTTGTCGCCATCGCGCAGTTCCAGTGCTTCGCGGGAACCAGTAGAAGCACCTGACGGAGCTGCTGCCATACCAACGAAACCACCTTCCAGGTGTACTTCGGCTTCAACAGTCGGGTTACCACGGGAGTCGATGATTTCACGACCGATGATTTTAACGATTTTGGACATTAGATTTTCCTCAGTACAAGTTAAACTAAAACTCCAGACAAACAATGCACCCTAATGGGTGCATTGCCGTTCTAACTTATTTACTTCTTACTTCGCCTGACGCTTCTGATGTTCACTGGCGGCTTTCACAAAGCCGGCAAACAGCGGGTGCCCATCACGTGGCGTGGAAGTAAATTCCGGGTGGAACTGACAGGCCACGAACCACGGATGATTCGGTACCTCAATGATCTCGACCAACTGATCATCACCGGAACGGCCTGCAATACGCAGACCCGCAGCTTCAATCTGTTTCAACAGCATATTGTTGACTTCGTAACGGTGGCGATGGCGTTCAACAATTGTCGGCGCGCCGTACAGCTGACGAACCAGGCTATCGTCGCTCAACTGACACTGCTGCGCGCCAAGGCGCATTGTGCCGCCCAGATCGCTCTTCTCGGTACGGACTTCGACGTTGCCGTCTTCATCGCGCCATTCGGTAATCAGGGCCACCACCGGGTACTTACAGTCTGGCACAAATTCCGTGGAGTTGGCGTTGTCCATACCCACTACGTTACGTGCAAACTCAATCAACGCAACCTGCATACCCAGGCAAATGCCCAGATAAGGAATATTGTTCTCACGCGCAAAGCGCGCCGTCGCGATTTTACCTTCAACACCGCGGTAGCCGAAGCCGCCCGGGATCAGGATTGCATCAAGACCTTTCAGGATCTCAACGCCACGCGTTTCGACATCTTGCGAATCGATCAGCTTGATGTTGACGGTGACACGATTCTTCAGACCACCGTGCTTCAGCGCTTCGATAACTGACTTATAGGCATCCGGCAGTTCAATGTACTTGCCGACCATACCGATAGTCACTTCGCCTGCCGGATTCGCTTCTTCGTAGATAACCTGTTCCCATTCTGACAGATTAGCTTCCGGACAGTTCAAGCTGAATCGTTTACAAATATAATCGTCAAGGCCCTGAGATTTCAACAGGCCCGGGATTTTATAGATGGAATCGACATCTTTCAGAGAAATCACCGCTTTTTCCGGAACGTTACAGAACAATGCAATTTTTGCACGTTCATTAGCCGGAACTGCGCGATCGGAGCGGCAAATCAGGATATCTGGCTGAATACCGATAGAAAGCAGCTCTTTTACAGAGTGCTGAGTCGGTTTAGTTTTGACTTCACCTGCCGCCGCCATGTACGGAACCAGCGTCAGATGCATAAACAGCGTGTGCTCACGGCCAATTTCTACGGCCATCTGGCGAATCGCTTCAAGGAACGGCAGAGATTCGATATCCCCAACGGTTCCGCCGATTTCGACCAGAACAACATCATGACCTTCACCGCCTTCCAGAACGCGCTCTTTAATGGCATTCGTGATGTGCGGGATAACCTGAACTGTTGCGCCCAGGTAGTCGCCACGGCGCTCTTTACGCAGAACGTCGGAGTAGATACGACCCGTAGTGAAGTTGTTGCGGCGGCTCATTTTGGTACGAATGAAACGCTCATAGTGACCCAGGTCCAGGTCGGTTTCAGCGCCGTCTTCGGTAACGAACACTTCCCCGTGTTGGATTGGGCTCATAGTACCTGGATCGACGTTGATATACGGATCCAGTTTCATCATGGTTACATTGAGGCCACGGGCTTCAAGAATGGCTGCCAGGGAGGCTGCGGCAATGCCTTTTCCCAGAGAGGATACGACCCCGCCGGTCACAAAAATATAGTTCGTTGTCATGCTGGACCTGAGAAGTTAGGGTGAAACGATGGAATTACCAAGACGGGAAAGTAGTATACCCGAACATGACGAGCGCCACAAACTTTCATTATCCCCTCTCCTTCGTTCTTCAAGCCGCACCGGTGTTGGCTTCCTTCACTCACCCCAGGAACATAGCATTTCTATGTTCCTGGGGATTCTTTCAGTCGCCGCCTTGTTGCGACTCGAATAACTCGAAGAGGCAGTATACAAGGTGTTTCATCAACATAACGGGAAGAGAAAATAGCCTCTTTTGGGTAAATGTTTTTGACGTAAATCAAGCGCTTGTTATTTAAAAAATCACACAAATCGCCCTTGACCGACGAAATCCCTTAGAGATCAATTTCCTGCCGTTTTACCTGTTGCCAGACTTCTTCCATAGTTTCCAGATCAACACCAGTCATTTCCAGACCGCGCGAAGCCACAATTCGCTCAACTTCACGAAAACGCCGCTCAAACTTCTCGTTCGCTTTCTGCAATGCGGTCTCTGCTTTAGTGCCTAAATGCCGGGCCATATTAACCGTAGCAAACAGCAGATCGCCCATTTCCTCCTCCAGTTTAGCCTGGTCGACAACAGCCTGCTTAGCCTCAAACATGACTTCGTCGATCTCTTCGTAAACCTTGTCGACAACCGGTCCTAACGTTTTCCAGTCGAAGCCAACATTTGAGCAGCGTTTCTGGATTTTTTGGGCGCGCATTAATGCCGGTAAACTGCGGGGAATATCGTCGAGTGCGGAATGCTGTGCCTTCTGGGCGCGTTCTTCACTTTTGATTTTTTCCCAACGGGTCAAAACCTCAGTACTGTTACTGGCAGAAACATCAGCAAAAACATGTGGATGACGGCGTTCAAGTTTATCGCTTATCGCAGCACAAATATCATCAAAGTTGAAGCGTCCTTCTTCCTGCGCCATCTGAGCGTAAAACACCACCTGGAACAGCAGGTCGCCCAGCTCTCCGCGCAGGTCGTCAAAGTCTTCACGCGCAATCGCGTCCAGCACTTCATAGGTTTCTTCGAGGGTGTAAGGGGCAATAGTGGAGAATGTCTGCTCTTTGTCCCACGGACAGCCGTTCTCCGGGTCGCGCAGGCGCTGCATAATACCGAGCAGTCGGTCGATTTGATTCATTGGAATGTCCTGAAATTTCAATACAGTAGACCGGATAAGGCGATAGCCGACATCCGGCAACATAGCAATGCCTGATGGCAACGCTAACGCGTCTTATCAGGCCTACAAGGTTATCCGGCCTACAAAATAATTAATTACCGTGCAAGCGACGTGCGTCGATCACATCCGGTACCTGGTTCAGCTTGCCGAGCACGCGCCCGAGCACCTGCAGGTTATAAATTTCGATGGTCATATCGATGGTGGCCAGCTGTTGTTTGGTATCACTTCGGCTGGCAACTCCCAGCACGTTCACCTTCTCGTTGGCGAGAATCGTAGTGATATCACGTAACAAGCCGCTGCGATCGTTGGCCTGGACGCGAACCACCAGCGAATACCCTGCCGAGTAGCTTTCACCCCAGACTGCATCAACAATACGTTCCGGCGCATGGGAGCGCAGCTCAGCCAGCTGTTCACAATCCGCCCGGTGCACGGAAATACCGCGTCCCTGGGTAATAAACCCGACAATCTCATCGCCTGGAATCGGCTGGCAGCAGCGGGCGATGTGGTGCATCAGGTTACCTACCCCTTCCACCACCACACGACCGTCGTCTTTACGACGGCTCTGCGGTGCCTGCGTTTTCTGCTGAAGCTGTTTCAGCGCGGCGGCATCCTGTTCGGCAGCGCTTGGCTTATTAAACTGCGCCTGCAGGAAGTTCACCATTTGGTTGAGGCGGATGTCTCCTCCGCCAATCGCCGCCAGCAACTCGTCCAGCTCATTGAAGCTGTAGCGCGGCAGCAGGTGTTTTTCCGCCTCTTTCAGGCTGATACCTAAATGCGCCAGTTCATCGTCGAGGATCTGGCGACCAGCAAGGATGTTTTTGTCGCGGTCCTGTTTACGGAACCAGGCGTGGATCTTCGAACGCCCACGACTGGTGGTTACGTAGCCAAGGTTAGGATTCAGCCAGTCGCGGCTTGGGTTTGGCTGTTTCTGGGTGATAATTTCAATTTGATCGCCCATCTGCAGCTGGTAGGTAAACGGTACGATGCGCCCACCAATTTTCGCGCCAATGCATCGATGCCCCACATCGCTATGAATGTGGTAAGCAAAATCGAGCGGCGTGGAGCCCGCAGGTAAGTCTACAACGTCCCCTTTTGGCGTAAAGACGTACACGCGGTCATCAAAGACCTGGCTACGGACTTCATCCAGCATTTCACCGGAATCCGCCATCTCTTCCTGCCAGGCGATCAGCTTACGCAGCCACGCAATACGATCTTCATGACCAGAACGCGCCGCGCCTGAAGCGGTGCCCTCTTTGTACTTCCAGTGCGCCGCGACGCCCAGTTCGGCATCTTCGTGCATCTGTTTTGTACGGATCTGAATTTCGATGGTTTTCCCGCCCGGCCCCAGTACAACAGTATGGATTGACTGGTAGCCATTGGGTTTCGGATTAGCAACGTAATCATCGAACTCATCCGGCAGATGGCGATAGTGAGTATGTACTATCCCGAGTGCGGCATAGCAGTCCTGTAAACGCTCTGCCACGATACGCACTGCGCGTACATCGAACAGTTCATCGAAGGCCAACTGCTTTTTCTGCATTTTGCGCCAGATGCTGTAGATATGCTTCGGACGTCCATACACTTCGGCTTTGACGCCTTCCGTTTTCATCTCTGAGCGCAAATGACCGACGAACTCATCAATGTAATGTTCCCTGTCGATACGACGTTCATGCAGCAGCTTGGCTATGCGTTTGTATTCAGCCGGATGCAGATAACGGAAGCAATAATCTTCCAGCTCCCATTTTAATTGCCCGATTCCCAAACGGTTGGCCAGCGGTGCATAGATATTGGTGCACTCTTTTGCCGCCAGAACGCGTTCATCTTCCGGCGCATCTTTCACTTCACGCAGATGGGCAATCCGCTCTGCCAGCTTGATGACCACACAGCGGAAGTCATCCACCATTGCCAGCAGCATGCGACGGACGTTATCGACCTGCTCGGAAGAAACTGAATCGGTATGCGTGGCTTTAAGCTGGCGTATCGCCGCCATATCACGCACACCGTGGATAAGATGAACAATGGATTTGCCCACGCTCTCGCGCAGGATGTCTTCACTGACCACGTTGGCATCAGCCAGAGGGAACAGCATTGCTGCACGCAGCGTGTCGATATCCATGCTCAACATGGAGAGAATTTCTACCATCTCCACGCCACGCCACAGCAGCAGATCCGCATCCGGATGCCCCTGTGTCTGCTGGAGGCAGTACGCCCAGGTTTCGGCTAAGCGTTCACACGACTGCTGGCTGGAGATCCCCAGACTCGCGATCCATTTCTTTGGATCAAACTCACCAGCTTTATTTATATGTGCACTTCTTACCGCAACCATTGTCCTCTCCTTAAGGGGCCAGGCCTGTCGAAGTCGACAAGCCCTACCCATTGTCTTTCATGCTGCATTACAACCCGAAATCCAATGGGTACAAAATTCATTACAAACGCTCAAACAGGACCATTGATTCCAGGTGTCCAGTGTGCGGAAACATATCGAGCATCGCCAGTCGCCGTATGGCGTATCCAGCGTTGAGCAAAGCATCGCTGTCACGAGCCAGCGTTGCTGGGTTACAGGATACATAAACAACGCGTATAGGTTCTAATTTTATAATATGTTGCATCACACCTGCAGCCCCCGCACGCGCAGGATCGAGCAATACTTTGTCGAATCCGTTTTTCGCCCACGGCTGTCGGGTAACATCTTCCTCAAGGTTTTCATGAAAGAATGTCACATTGTGTAATCCGTTATTCAGCGCGTTTTCTCGGCCTTTTTCCACCAACGCAGGAACACCTTCTACGCCAACCACGCTTGCTGCCCGAGTTGCCAGCGGTAGGGTAAAATTTCCCATTCCACAGAACAGATCGAGTACACGATCTTCAGGTTGCACATCGAGCCATTCCAGCGCACGGGCGACCATTTGTTGGTTTACCCCTTCATTGACCTGAATAAAATCGCGCGGGCTGAAGGTTAACCGTAGTCCATTTGAATCATACCAGGGCGATTCTTCTGATATTGATTCCAGTATCTCGCTTTGCGGGGCCAGAAACAAAGACAGCCCCTGAGAATGCGAAAAGCATTCCAGTTTTTCTTTATCCGCAGCACTCAATGGCGCCGTGTGGCGCAAAATCATCAGGGTTCCGCTTCCCGCCTGTACCAGCTCAACATGGCCTAGATGGCGTAACCCTTGCAGACTTTCCAGACACGCTCTGAGATGGGGCAATAACGCCTCAAGCTGGGGCACCAAAATAGGGCATTGTTTGACATCGATAATGTCGCTGGAACCGGATTTGCGAAACCCCATCTGCAATTTTTGTTCTTTTGGCCGATAGTTCAGGCTCAAACGTGCGCGACGACGATAGCCCCACGGGGCATCAGCTATGACATCCGACACCTCACATTTCATTAAACGCGACAACGCCGCGCTTTTGCTACGCTGCTGCAATGAGATGCTGGCATGCTGCTGCTGGCAACCGCCGCACACGCCAAAATGCGGGCAACGTGGCACTTCACGCTGTGGGCTGTCGTTTAAACGTCGTTTTACTTGCGCGCGGGCAAACTGTTTTTTATCTTCGGTAATCACCACCTCGGCGCTTTCCTGGGGTAGCAATTCCGGTATAAACAACGCCTTTCCGTTATGGCGAGCGACGCCCTGACCAAAAGGATCGAGGTCATTGACGGTAACGGTTATGATCTGACGCGTCGTCACGCGTCGTTTTGCAGAGTAGAATTGCGCCATCGACGAGATATTTCTCTATTTAACAGTGTGACCCTAATTGTCCCATAACGGAACTCCATGACCAACTACAGCCTGCGCGCACGCATGATGATTCTGATCCTGGCCCCGACCGTCCTGATAGGTTTGTTGCTCAGTATCTTTTTTGTTGTGCATCGCTATAACGACTTGCAGCGTCAACTGGAAGATGCTGGTGCCAGCATCATTGAACCACTCGCGGTCTCCAGCGAATATGGCATGAACCTGCAAAACAGGGAATCCATCGGCCAGCTTATCAGCGTGCTGCATCGTCGCCATTCCGATATCGTGCGGGCAATTTCTGTTTATGACGAAAATAACAGACTGTTCGTCACCTCAAATTTTCATCTCGATCCGTCTGAAATGCAGTTGGCGACAGGTTCACCGTTTCCCCGGAAGCTGAGCGTCACCCGGCACGGGGATATCATGATCCTGCGAACCCCTATTATATCGGAAAGCTATTCACCGGATGAATCCGCCGTAAGCGACGCCAAAAACACCAAAAATATGCTGGGGTATGTGGCGCTTGAGCTGGACCTTAAGTCCGTACGATTGCAGCAGTACAAAGAGATCTTTATCTCCAGCGTAATGATGCTGTTTTGTATTGGTATTGCGTTAATTTTCGGCTGGCGTCTGATGCGCGACGTGACCGGCCCGATTCGCAATATGGTGAATACCGTTGACCGAATACGTAGAGGACAGCTCGACAGCCGCGTGGAAGGTTTCATGCTGGGCGAGCTGGATATGCTTAAAAATGGCATCAACTCGATGGCCATGTCTCTCGCGGCCTACCATGAAGAGATGCAGCACAACATCGATCAGGCCACCTCTGACCTGCGCGAAACGCTGGAGCAGATGGAAATCCAGAACGTCGAGCTGGATCTGGCGAAGAAACGCGCCCAGGAAGCGGCACGTATTAAGTCTGAGTTTCTGGCAAACATGTCCCACGAGCTGCGAACACCGCTGAATGGCGTGATTGGCTTCACCCGTCTGACGCTAAAAACCGAGCTCAACACCACACAGCGCGATCACCTGAATACCATTGAACGCTCGGCTAACAATCTGCTGGCCATCATCAATGATGTACTCGACTTCTCCAAACTTGAGGCGGGCAAGCTGATTCTGGAAAGCATTCCGTTCCCGCTGCGCAGCACGCTGGATGACGTCGTTACGCTGTTAGCGCATTCATCCCATGATAAAGGGCTTGAGCTGACGCTGAATATTAAGAATGACGTACCGGACAACGTCATCGGTGACCCGTTGCGTTTGCAGCAGGTGATCACCAATCTGGTCGGCAACGCCATCAAATTTACCGAGGGCGGCAACATCGACATTCTGGTCGAGAAGCGAGCCCTTAGTAACACGAAAGTGCAAATTGAAGTACAAATCCGCGATACCGGGATCGGTATTCCTGAGCGCGATCAATCCCGCCTGTTCCAGGCTTTCCGTCAGGCGGATGCCAGTATTTCCCGGCGTCATGGCGGAACCGGGCTAGGTCTGGTCATTACGCAAAAACTGGTCAACGAAATGGGTGGAGATATCTCCTTCCACAGCCAGCCTAACCGGGGTTCCACGTTCTGGTTCCATATCAGCCTCGATCTCAACCCTAACGTTATCGTTGACCGCTCAACCACGCTCTGTCTTGCCGGTAAACGACTGGCCTACGTCGAACCTAACGCCACCGCCGCACAATGCACGTTAGATATCTTGAGTGAAACACCGCTGGAGGTGATTTACAGCCCTTCGTTCTCCGGGTTGCCAGCGGAGCACTACGACATTCTGTTGCTGGGCATTCCGGTCACTTTGCGCGAACCACTCACCATGCAGCATGAGCGGCTGGCGAGCGCAGCAGCGATGACCGACTTCCTGTTGCTAGCCTTGCCTTGTCATGCACAAATTAACGCAGAGAAATTGAAACAGGGCGGCGCGGCGGCGTGTCTGTTGAAACCTCTCACCTCAACCCGCTTACTGCCTGCGCTGACAGAGTATTGTCAGCTAAACCACAGCGCGGATCCGCTGCTGTTAGATGAAAGCAAAATTGCGATGACCGTCATGGCGGTAGACGACAACCCGGCGAACCTCAAGCTGATTGGCGCATTGCTGGAAGATAAGGTACAGCACGTCGTGCTGTGTGACAGCGGGCATCAGGCGGTGGATCGCGCCAGACAAATGCCGTTTGACCTGATCCTGATGGATATTCAGATGCCAGACATGGACGGTATTCGCGCCTGCGAACTAATCCACCAGCTTCCTCATCAACAGCAGACACCGGTCATTGCGGTCACCGCACACGCCATGGCCGGGCAGAAAGAGAAGCTGCTCAGCGCCGGGATGAACGATTACCTGGCGAAGCCTATCGAGGAAGATAAGCTGCATAATCTGCTGTTACGTTACAAACCGGGCGCAAGCACATCGCTGCGGGCACTCACCACAGAACCTCTTGAGCCGGTCGTCAATCCGAACACGACGCTCGACTGGCAACTGGCATTAAGGCAAGCCGCGGGTAAGAACGATTTGGCGCGGGATATGCTGCAAATGCTGATCGATTTTCTGCCTGAGGTGCGTAACAAAATCGAAGAGCAACTGGTCGGAGAGAACCCCGAAGGGCTAGTGGATATGATTCACAAGCTGCACGGCAGTTGCGGTTATAGTGGTGTCCCCCGCATGAAAAACCTGTGTCAGCTCATTGAACAACAGCTACGCAGTGGAACCAAAGAAGAAGAGCTGGAACCTGAGTTTTTAGAGCTTCTGGATGAGATGGACAACGTTGCACGCGAAGCGAAACGGATATTGGGGTGATATTCGCCGGATGCGGCGTAAACGCCTTATCCGGCCTACAGGTTTCACTGTTTGCCGTAGGCCCGATAAGCGTCGCGCATCGGGCACATCGCCGAATCCGGCGTAAACGCCTTATCCGGCCTACAGGTTTCGCTGTTTACCGTAGGCCCGATAAGCGTCGCGCATCGGGCACATCGCCAAATCCGGCGTAAACGCCTTATACGACCTACAACTCAGCGTAATTGCTGCCCTGCTTTAAGCGTTGCGGCTACATTTCGCGCCGTCATTCGTACGTTGTCGCTCGCGTTCTTCAGCGCCTCATCCAGGGTACAAATGGAGTAGATGACGCTGAAAACCGCATCCAGCCCATGCTCGTGTACGACCCCCACATCGGCCGTCAGGCTACCTGCGATACCGATAACCGGCTTGTTGTAACGCTTTGCGACCTTCGCTACGCCAACCGGAACCTTACCGTGAATGGTCTGACTATCAATGCGCCCTTCACCTGTGACCACTAAATCCGCATCCGCAACGCAGGCATCAAGGTGTAACGCATCGGTCACTATCTCAATACCGCAGCGTAACTGTGCGCCGCAAAACGCATACAGCGCCGCCCCCATACCACCCGCCGCACCACCACCGGCCAGATCCAGCACGTTGACGTCCAGATCGCGGGCAATGAGTTGCGCATAGTGCGTGAGCGCACGATCCAGGCGGGTAATCATCTCCGGCGTCGCCCCTTTTTGCGGACCAAAAACCGCAGATGCGCCCTCTTTTCCAGTCAACGGGTTGGTCACATCGCAAGCCACTTCAATACGGCACCCGGCAAGACGGCTGTCTAACTGAGAAATATCAATTCGGGACAGAGATTCCAGACCGATCCCGCCTTGCGCAATTTCGTTATTTTGCGCATCCAGCAGTTTTGCTCCCAGCGCTTGCACCATCCCGGCACCGCCATCATTGGTGGCGCTACCGCCAATCCCAATGATGATATGCTCAACGCCAGCGTCCAGCGCATGACGGATTAACTCCCCGGTTCCCCAGGATGTCGTTTTCAGCGGATCGCGTAAACCCACAGGAACCTGTTCCAGTCCGCTGGCGGCCGCCATTTCTATAAACGCCGAGCGCTCATCGCCAGATAAACCATAAAATGCCTGAATTGTGTTGCCCAAAGGGCCGGTAACATCAACATGCACAAGGTGACCTTGCGTTGCGGCAACCATCGCTTCGACCGTTCCTTCACCGCCATCTGCAACCGGGATCTTCATGTAATCCGCATCGGGCCAGATCTCACGAAACCCCAGCTCTATAGCCGTTGCCACCTCAAGCGCACTCAAACTTTCCTTATAGGAATCGGGTGCGATTACTATTTTCATAAAGCATCCTTACGCATGTTGATTATGTTAAGCATACACCAGGAGCAAAACCGCTCACTCTATAGGAGCGGTCCTGGATCACTTAGCGAACCATGCACGGACGCTTATTATCAAACGTCCAGTTCGGGATAAGATACTGCATACCCATCGCATCATCACGCGCACCCAGTCCATGTTGCTGGTACAGCTCATGCGCTTTCATGACCTGATCCATATCCAGCTCCACGCCCAGACCCGGTTTTGCCGGAACCTGC
This sequence comes from Citrobacter sp. Cpo012, assembly GCF_030333015.1. NCBI lineage: Bacteria > Pseudomonadati > Pseudomonadota > Gammaproteobacteria > Enterobacterales > Enterobacteriaceae > Citrobacter > Citrobacter sp. Cpo012. The sequence continues at coordinate 123,650 of NZ_JAOWGR010000042.1, forward strand.
ACCATGCCGCCTTTGATTTCAAACGGCTCTTTGGTCAAGCGCTGGTTGCCTTCCTGCCAGATCCAGTGGGTGTCGATAGCGGTTATTTTACCCGGAGCCGCCGCCGCGACATGCGTAAACATCGCCAGCGAAATATCAAAGTGATTGTTAGAGTGCGATCCCCAGGTCAGCCCGAACTCATGGCACATCTGCGCCACACGGACAGAACCCTGCATGGTCCAGAAGTGCGGGTCCGCCAGTGGGATATCCACAGACTGCAACGACAGCGTATGCCCCATCTGACGCCAGTCGGTGGCGATCATGTTGGTGGCGGTCGGCAGACCGGTGGCGCGGCGGAACTCCGCCATCACTTCACGACCAGAGAAGCCCTGCTCGGCACCGCACGGATCTTCCGCATAGGCCAGAGAACCCTTCAGATATTTGCCGATCTTAATCGCTTCATTTAGCGACCACGCACCGTTCGGATCCAGCGTGACGCGGGCCTGCGGGAAACGCTTCGCCAGCGCAACGATAGATTCTGCTTCCTCTTCCCCGGCCAGCACACCGCCTTTCAGTTTAAAGTCGTTGAAACCATACTTCTCATACGCGGCTTCCGCCAGGCGCACTACCGCATCCGGGGTCATCGCTTCTTCATGACGCAGACGATACCAGTCGCATTTATCATCCGGCTGACTCTGGTACGGCAGCGGCGTTGCCTTACGGTTACCCACGAAGAACAGGTAACCCAACATTTCAACTTCGCTACGCTGCTGGCCATCCCCCAGCAAAGAGGCGACGTTTACGCCCAAATGCTGACCTAACAGATCCAACATGGCCGCTTCGATCCCAGTAACCACATGAATAGTGGTACGTAAATCGAAGGTCTGCAAACCGCGACCGCCCGCATCACGATCGGCAAAAGTATTGCGTACTGCATTCAGCACGTTTTTGTATTCACCTAACGTTTTACCTACCACCAACGGGATCGCATCTTCCAGAGTTTTGCGGATTTTTTCGCCGCCGGGAATTTCACCCACGCCGGTATGACCGGAGTTATCTTTAATAATCACAATATTGCGCGTGAAGAACGGAGCATGTGCGCCGCTCAGGTTCATCAACATGCTGTCATGACCCGCAACCGGAATAACCTGCATAGAGGTAACCAATGGGGTAGAAAATTGTGCGCTCATAATTAAGTCCTTATTCAAAATTAGTGGCGGCCGAAAACGGGACGTTTACGGTCAAAAGTCCATCCGGGGATCAGATACTGCATTGGGCCTGCGTCATTACGCGCGCCGCCGGGCAGCGCCTTATAGGCTTCATGCGCTTTCTGTACCTGATCCCAGTCCAGTTCCACGCCCAGACCGGGCGCATCGGGTACCGCAATTTTTCCGTTTTTAATCTCCAGCGGATTTTTGGTCAGGCGGCAATCGCCCTCCTGCCAGATCCAGTGGGTATCAATAGCCGTTGGATTACCCGGCGCAGCCGCACCAACGTGGGTGAACATCGCCAGGGAAATATCAAAATGATTGTTAGAATGGCAGCCCCAGGTCAGGCCCCAGTCATCGCATAACTGTGCCACGCGTACCGCGCCAGAAAGGGTCCAGAAGTGCGGATCGGCCAGCGGAATATCTACTGAATTCAGCATCACCGCATGGCCCATTTCACGCCAGTTGGTAGCTATCATGTTCGTTGCTACCGGCAGACCGGTTGCACGGCGGAACTCGGCCATCACTTCACGGCCAGAAAAACCCTGTTCAGCGCCGCATGGATCTTCGGCGTAGGTCAGAACATCGTTCAGCCCTTTACACAGGGAGATGGCTTCATCCAGCAGCCAGGCACCGTTGGGATCAACCGTAATACGCGCATCCGGGAAGCATTTTTTCAGCGCACGAGCGGTGTCGATTTCCTGCTCGCCAGGCAGTACGCCACCTTTGAGTTTGAAATCTTTAAAGCCGTAGCGATCCTGCGAAGCCTGAGCCAGACGTACCACTGCCTCACTGTTCATCGCTTGCTGATGACGCAGGTGATACCACTCATGGTTTCCCGACGTACTTTCCAGATACGGTAAATCGGTCTTTGTGCGATCGCCCACGTAGAACAGATAACCGAGTACGGTGACCGCATCGCGCTGCTTGCCCGGCCCTAACAGTTCACAAACCGGCACGTTGAGCGCCTTGCCCAGCAGGTCGAGCAATGCGGCCTCCAGCGCCGCTACCGCATTGACCCGTAGTTCAAAGGTCCAGGCGCCTTTGCCAAAGGTGTCAAAATCAGCGGCCTGGTTGCCTTTATGCACCTGCTGCACCACCTTATTCAGGCGCGCCACTTCCTGGCCCAACACCTGCGGAATCGCATCCACCAGCGTCTGATAAATCACTTCGCCACCCGGCGCTTCACCGATACCGGTGTTTCCGGCATTATCGGTGAGCACCACGATATTACGAGTAAAGTATGCGTTATGCGCGCCGCCAATATTGAGCAGCATGCTGTCATGACCGGCCACCGGGATGACCTTCATATCGGTAATAACGGGACTCGATTGTGTTGTCATCATCATTGTCCTGCGACAGGTTTCAGTTCGATACGTTTAATATCGCCCACCAGCACCAGATAGCTCACCACCGCAATCAGCGCATGTACCCCGACGTAAATCAACGCGCCGTTAAACGAGCCGGTAGTCCCAACGATGTAGCCGATAGCAATTGGCGTGACGATGCCGGAGATGTTGCCAAACATGTTGAACAAACCGCCGCTCAGACCGCTGATCTCTTTAGGTGCGGTATCAGCCATCACCGCCCATCCCAGCGCGCCGATGCCTTTACCGAAGAAGGCCAGCGCCATAAAGCCGATGATCATCCACTCCACATTGACGTAGTTACAGAACACCATCACCATCGATAGCAGCATCCCCATGACGATTGGCGTTTTACGGGCGATATTCAGCGAACAGGTACGGCGCATCAGCCAGTCGGAAATAATGCCGCCGAGCACGCCGCCGGCGAATCCGCAAATGGCCGGAACCGAAGCAACAAAACCGGCTTTCAAAATCGACATACCGCGAGCCTGCACCAGATAAACCGGGAACCAGGTGATAAAGAAGTAGGTCAGCGCGTTAATGCAGTACTGGCCGATGTAAATCCCGATCATCATCCGTGAACCCAGCAGCTGTTTGATTTGCCCCCACTTCACGCTAAACGGCACTTTGGTTTTGGCTGCCGCCTGATCCATGTTGATCAGCGCCCCACCTTCGGCAATGTAATCCAGCTCTTTTTGGTTTACGCCCGGGTGCTGGTTCGGTTCATGAATCACCTTCAGCCAGACGAAGCTGATAACAATCCCAAGACCGCCCATAAAGAAGAACACGTGCGACCAACCCACTTCGTGGGTCAGCCAACCCATGATTGGCGCGAAGATAACGGTGGCAAAGTATTGCGCAGAGTTAAAGATAGCGACCGCCGTGCCCCTTTCCTGTGCCGGGAACCACGCCGCCACAATACGACTGTTGCCGGGGAAGGAGGGCGCTTCAGCTAAACCGACGAGGAAACGCAGGGTAAACAGCGCAACGATAATGCCGAAACCACTGAAGATATCGACAAAACCCTGCAGCAGGGTAAACATGGACCAAATAAAGATGGACCAGAAATAAACGCGTTTTGAACCAAAGCGGTCGAGCAACCAGCCGCCGGGGATCTGGCCGATAACATAGGCCCATGAGAAAGCGGAGAATACATACCCCATCCCTACCGCATCCAGACCAATGTCTTTGGCCATCTCCGAACCGGCAATGGATAAGGTGGCGCGATCGCCGTAGTTGAAGGATGTGACGATAAACAGCATCACCACTATCCAGTAGCGAGCGTTAGTGCGTTTTTCCGCGCTGCTCGCCGCCTGACTTAATGAACTCATTGTTGCACTCCTGAATCCTGGCTTTCGCCAGTTCATTCTGTACAGCACCTGTAGGGTGATCAGAATGAGAGGTTAGTGTGTGGCAGTGTTGGTACAGCTCAAGGCCGTTTTATTCTGACTCGCTGCCATTCCGGGAACTGACGGGAAAAGTATATGAAGGAGTGCCACTGACCCTCACCGTGCATGAACACAACATTAGGGAGGCAGTGAGAAGTTGTTTGGGGCATAAGCCCAAAGTAGTGGAAGTTAGTTCACGTAATTGGGGTTTTATTGCCGGGTGGCGGCTTCGCCTGGCCCGGCTTGCGGTTCAAAGGGGGGTTGCATGCCCGTACGAGCGAGGGAGTTATTTAAGCAAGGTTCCCCAGTTTTCTACCCAGGGATTGGATTCGCTTTCCGGTTCAGGATGCTCGCTGGCATCAATCAGCAGCATTTCCCCTACCCGGTGGGCGCTTTGTTCCTGCAACAAGGCATCGAACTGTTTACCGCCATTGCAGAAATTAACGTAGCTACTGTCGCCCAGCCCAATTACCCCGTAATGCAGATTTGGCTGGAAACCGAGATTATCTTTGATCCCTTGAAACAGCGGCACGATGCTATCCGGCAGATCGCCCTGCCCGGTCGTGGAAGTCACCACCAGTACATATTTATCCTGATATGCCTGCCAGTCGCTAAGTTCCGGATCTTCGAACACCGTAGCTTTATGACCCTGCGCCGTCAAAATAGCTTCGGCCTCTTCGGCAACCAGCAGCGCGTTTCCGTACATCGTGCCGACAAAAATTCCAATTTCCGCCATAACCGTAATCTCCTGGGACTTAAGAATCTATCTGCTCATCCTGACCTGACAGCCCGCTGAACTCAACCCTTTCATTCTCAGGGAGAAGTCCACGCCAGCCAAACTGTGATAACGCCTGCATCCAGACGTCATCCAGTCCGGCGCGAATAACCAGCGGTTCACCGGTGAAAGGATGGGTCAGCGCAAGCTGGCTGGCATGCAGCATCAATCTCTGGCAACCGAAATGCTCTGCGGCGCTGCGGTTTTGCCGCAAATCACCGTGCTTGCTGTCGCCGATAATCGGATGGCGCAAGTGCGCCAGATGGCGTCTGAGCTGGTGCTTGCGACCGGTTTTAGGGTCCAGCTCCACCAGCCCGTAACGGGTAGTCGGATAACGCCCGGTCGCTACCGGCATTTCTACCGTTGCCAGGCCACGATAATGGGTGACAGCAGGCTGCGGGCCTTTATCATCGCGGGCAAACTTATCGGCAATCTTATCCAGCTCTTCGACCAGCGGGTAATCCAGCACGGCATCATCCATCAGCCAGCCACGCACAATCGCATGATAGCGTTTCTGAATTTGATGATGTTCAAACCGCTGGGACAGCAAACGCCCGGCTTCGCTGGACAGTCCCATCAGCAGCACGCCGGAGGTTGGTCTGTCGAGTCGATGGGCGGTAAATACGTGCTGACCAATTTGGTCGCGCACCGTTTGCATCACCACCACTTTCTCATCCCGGTCGAGCCAACTGCGGTGAACCAACCAGCCCGAAGGTTTATTGACGGCGACCAGCCATTCGTCCTGATAAAGAATTTCCAGCATCAGGCGTTATCACTTGTAAACAGCGCATCCAGCTCCTGCAATGCCGCCAGAAGAATGTCGCGTTGCGGGTGATCGGCTGCCAGCGCCATTTCGTAATACGGTGCGACGGCAAAAGCCTGCGGAAGCGGCTGCGCGTTATCAATCAACGTATGCATGCGGGGAATCAACACCCACTGCAGCCACTCGACCGGTTCCATGGTATCCATACAAAAAGGCTGTGTACTGGTAAACAGATGCTCTGCTGGCTCATCCATCCGCCAGTGATGATGTTCACGCAGTAGCGCTTCAAGTGCGTGTAACTGCTGGCGCACACGGTCATGAGTCGTCATGAAATTAACCTCAATGATGAAAAAATCTGGCGCGAAGAATAGCACTAGTGAAGGGAAATAAAAAAAGGGAGCACTGTAAAAACAGTGCTCCCGGTTCGTTTCGCAGCATTCCAGCTACTTTTAGTGCTCCCTGCTCATCCTTGACAACTTTTCCTGTGGTCTTGCGACCGTGTTCATCCTGAACTTTTGCATCCTGCTCACATCACCCCGATGTGAAAACTTCATCCTGAAGTATCCTGGCCATCCTGACCCGCCGAACATCCTGACCGGCTCTCATTCTCCATCCTGGAGGTGTCCTTTAACGCATCCAGCGTCTTCCTCTTTGCTTCGTCCTGAAGCCTGTCCTTGCAACACCGTCCTGGTGTGTCCTGGCGAAGAGCCATCATCCTGATGTTCTCTTCGTTGTGCGACTCCTTGTCGACAGATATAGAATCGCCTGTTTCGCTTTGTCTTACAAGATGCTTACAGGCTTACCCTTACGATTATTTTCGTATGAAAGTTGACAATAAAACACTAACCAATTGAATAATAATAAATTATTATTTTATCAATTCATTAAGTCTTTACTTATCACCTGGCAATGTCCTACAGGGTTTGTAAGAGATCTCTCACAAGGTTCAGGGCAAACTGGATTACAGAACTGGCTTAAGTTGAGTGAGGAATTCCGCAAGTGAGGCCGCCAGCACCGTTCGTTTACGGGTTCCCAGCGTTTCTTTGCACACTTCACCGGACAGATTGCACACCGAAATGACGTCAAGCTCATTATCTTGTGTGGCAATAAAAAGCGTAGGTGATAGCTTGAGGCGCTTTTGCGTTACCAGATGACCAATCAGGTTTTCCTGAACGCGCCTGAAGTCATCTTCACTCCAGGTTTGCAGCAGCGTGAGCTTTTCATCCGCAAACTGCGCGTGCATATCACCAGCAAACTGGGTGGTGTAAAAAGCGTGAACGGCAGGTTGTACCACAATATCAAAGGCCCGTTCAACCGCATTGAGGTTATTTTCGCCGACAAAAGGTTGAGGCTGCCAAAATACCGCATCGTCTGTGGAAGAAATGATACACGGAGAAGGTACGCCATACAGCTCTTCGCTGAGCGGCCAACTGTTGTTTTTTTCATGCCATGCGTCGCAATAACGCGTCGTAAAGGCTATCAACGCCTGCGCTGTCAATTCGTCCACTGATTTCTCTCTTCACAAAAGCCAGGATACACTTGTCGCATAGTGTATCTGGTTTATGACGGTGAAACATGTCCTCTTATGAAAATCATCAGGCGCTTAACGGCCTGACACTCGGTAAATCAACGGATTACCGAGACAATTACGATGCAAGTCTGTTGCAGGGCGTTCCGCGCAGCCTGAATCGCGACCCGCTGGATTTAAAGGCCGATAACTTGCCTTTTCACGGTGCGGATATCTGGACGCTATATGAACTGTCGTGGCTGAATGCCAACGGCTTACCGCAGGTTGCGGTCGGTCATGTGGAGCTGGATTACACCAGCGTAAATCTGATTGAGTCGAAAAGCTTTAAGCTGTACCTGAACAGTTTTAACCAGACGCGTTTTGATTCCTGGGACGCGGTACGCCAGACGCTGGAAAACGATCTGCGCGCCTGCGCTCAGGGCGATGTCAGCGTGGCGCTGTACCGCCTTGACGAACTGGAAGGGCAGCCGATAGCCCACTTTAATGGGACCTGTATCGACAATCAGGATATCGTCATCGACAACTATCAGTTCAGCACTGCGTATCTGGAAAATGCCGTGAGCGGTGAAAAGGCAGTCGAAGAGACGCTGGTCAGCCACCTGCTGAAATCCAACTGTCTGATCACCCACCAGCCCGACTGGGGCTCCATACAAATTCAGTATTGTGGACGGAAAATCGACAGAGAGATGCTGCTGCGTTATCTGGTCTCCTTCCGCCACCATAATGAATTTCATGAGCAGTGCGTGGAACGTATTTTCAATGACATTCTGCGCTTCTGCCAGCCAGAGAAACTGAGCGTCTACGCACGCTACACGCGACGTGGTGGTCTGGACATTAACCCATGGCGCACCAACACCGATTTCACTCCGGCAACCGGTCGTCTGGTACGTCAGTAATCTTTTTTCTCAATTTTGCGTGCCGGATTCCGCGCGCAAGGTTGTGAAAGGTCATAAGCCAGGGCTATTGTAATCAATAGGGAATGACGTGTTGCGTCCCATAAGGAGTTTACTTGATTACACATATTAGCCCGCTTGGCTCAATGGACATGTTGTCGCAGCTGGAAGTCGATATGCTTAAACGCACGGCCAGCAGCGACCTGTATCAACTGTTTCGTAACTGTTCGCTTGCCGTTCTGAACTCCGGCAGTTTGACCGACAACAGTAAAGAACTGCTGTCCCGCTTTGAAAGTTTCGATATTAACGTACTGCGCCGCGAACGGGGCGTGAAGCTGGAACTGATCAACCCACCTGAAGATGCGTTTGTTGATGGACGCATTATTCGTGCGCTACAGGCTAACCTGTTTGCCGTACTGCGCGACATTCTGTTCGTAAATGGACAGATCCATAACGCCGGTCGTTTTCAGCATCTGGATCTCGAAAGCTCGGTGCATATTACCAACCTCGTATTCTCGATCCTGCGTAATGCCCGGGCGCTGCACGTCGGTGAAGCGCCGAACATGGTCGTCTGCTGGGGCGGTCACTCAATCAACGAAAATGAGTACCTGTATGCCCGTCGCGTCGGCACCCAACTGGGTCTGCGCGAACTGAACATCTGTACCGGCTGCGGTCCGGGGGCGATGGAAGCGCCAATGAAAGGCGCTGCGGTCGGCCACGCCCAGCAGCGATACAAAGACAGCCGCTTTATTGGCATGACCGAACCGTCAATCATCGCCGCTGAACCGCCTAACCCGCTGGTAAACGAACTGATCATCATGCCGGACATTGAAAAACGTCTGGAAGCGTTCGTGCGTATCGCCCACGGTATTATCATATTCCCGGGTGGCGTAGGGACAGCAGAAGAGCTGCTGTATCTGCTAGGGATCCTGATGAATCCGGCCAACAAAGATCAAGTGCTGCCGCTGATCCTGACCGGACCAAAAGAGAGTGCGGATTACTTCCGCGTGTTGGACGAATTTATCGTGCACACGCTGGGGGAAGATGCGCGTCGCCACTATCGCATTATCATTGACGATGCGGCAGAAGTGGCACGTCTGATGAAAAAAGCGATGCCGCTGGTGAAAGAAAACCGTCGCGACACAGGAGATGCTTACAGCTTTAACTGGTCGATTCGTATCGCGCCCGATCTGCAGATGCCGTTCGAGCCGTCCCATGAAAACATGGCCAACCTTAAGCTGTACCCGGATCAACCCGTTGAAGTATTGGCCGCCGACCTGCGTCGTGCATTCTCGGGTATTGTGGCCGGTAACGTGAAGGAGGTCGGCATTCGCGCCATCGAAGAGTTTGGCCCGTACAAAATCCACGGTGACCGCGAAATGATGCGCCGCATGGACGATCTCCTGCAGGGCTTTGTTGCACAACATCGCATGAAGTTGCCAGGCTCCGCGTACATCCCTTGCTACGAGATCTGCGCCTGACCTTCAACACCCGCTAGCAGCGCTATAGCGGTGACAGTTTTGTCCATATCAAAGCCGGGTTTGGCGCACTTGCCTCCCGGCTTTTTTTAGTGATACCAGTCACATAGCCCCGACAATCATATAAATACCAGTGATGATTCATTAAAAACAGCGCGTCACGCAAACGATTACCTTGAAAAACCAACCGTGATTTATCTTAGAAAATTATTATTAGTCGCCGAAATCATCTAAAAACAACAGTTTTTACAGCTGAACACGCCTATCTTCGCGCCTTCGCTTTCATGAGATATGTCGTTAATGTTAGCCTTCGCGCCCGTAAATTCGCTTTGACTATTTTTTAACAGATTAATGGCCCAAATTTATCCACATAAAAGGTGGATTATTGCATTTGGGATCCCGATCACTGATACATTCATTACTAAAATGTATCTTTCCGCCCGAAAATTATTACGGCGAAAAATTATATAAAAATCGCTCAACGAATTTCGATTTACAGTCGGGTACTTTCTCATTGGATTGACCCCAAACCCGACTTTTTAAGCTTCCTCCAGGAGAAATAGATGGAAAACACTCAAACCAGCACTATCGTTACGGGCCAGACCCGCAGCGCATGGCGCAAAACAGACACCATGTGGATGCTGGGCCTTTACGGCACGGCGATTGGGGCGGGTGTATTGTTCCTGCCGATTAACGCAGGCGTAGGCGGCATGATCCCGCTGATCATCATGGCGATCCTTGCCTTCCCAATGACCTTCTTTGCACACCGCGGTCTGACTCGCTTTGTGCTGTCCGGTAAAAATCCGGGTGAAGACATCACCGAAGTTGTAGAAGAACACTTTGGTGTTGGTGCAGGTAAACTGATTACCCTGCTCTACTTCTTCGCTATCTACCCGATTCTGTTGGTTTACAGCGTAGCAATCACCAACACGGTTGAAAGCTTCCTGACCCACCAGTTGGCGATTACGCCGCCGCCGCGCGCAATCCTGTCACTGATCCTGATTGTCGGCATGATGACCATCGTGCGCTTCGGTGAGCAGATGATCGTTAAGGCGATGAGCATCCTGGTATTCCCGTTTGTTGCGGCTCTGATGCTGCTGGCGCTGTACCTGATCCCTCAGTGGAGCGGTGCGATTCTGGAAACCATGTCATTTGACTCTGCGGCAACCACCGGCAACGGCCTGCTGCTGACCCTGTGGCTGGCAATTCCGGTAATGGTGTTCTCCTTCAACCACTCCCCGATCATCTCCTCCTTCGCCGTGGCGAAGCGTGAAGAGTACGGTGATGAAGCAGAGAAAAAATGCTCCAAGATTCTGGCATTCGCTCACATCATGATGGTACTGACCGTTATGTTCTTCGTCTTCAGCTGCGTGTTCAGCCTGACTCCGGCGGACCTGGCAGCAGCGAAAGAGCAGAACATCTCGATTCTGTCTTACCTGGCGAACCACTTTAACGCGCCGATTATTGCCTGGATGGCACCGATCATCGCGATTATCGCTATCACCAAATCCTTCCTGGGCCACTACCTGGGCGCACGTGAAGGCTTCAATGGTATGGTGATTAAGTCTCTGCGTGGCAAAGGCAAATCCATCGAAATCAACAAACTGAACAAAATCACTGCGCTGTTCATGCTGGTAACCACTTGGATTGTGGCGACGCTGAACCCAAGCATCCTCGGCATGATTGAGACCCTGGGTGGCCCAATCATCGCGATGATTCTGTTCCTGATGCCGATGTATGCCATTCAGAAAGTACCGGCAATGCGTAAGTACAGCGGCCATATCAGCAACGTCTTCGTTGTGATTATGGGCCTGATCGCTATCTCCGCTATTTTCTACTCTCTGTTCAGTTAATTCCCCTGCGCCGCTCCTCGGGGCGGCGCACCTCGATACACAATGGACGCCTCATGATTAGCGTATTCGATATTTTCAAAATCGGCATTGGCCCTTCCAGCTCCCACACTGTTGGCCCGATGAAAGCAGGCAAACAATTCACGGATGACCTGATTGCACGCGGAATTCTCACTGACGTAACCCGCGTAGTGGTTGATGTCTATGGCTCTTTATCTCTGACGGGGAAAGGTCACCATACCGACATCGCGATAATTATGGGCCTGGCGGGTAATCTGCCGGATACCGTAGACATTGATGCCATTCCGTCCTTTATCCAGGATGTGAATACTCATGGGCGTTTGCTGCTGGCAGACGGTCAACATGAGGTCGAGTTCCCGGTCGACAAGTGCATGAATTTCCATGCGGACAATCTGTCCCTGCACGAAAACGGGATGCGCATTACCGCACTGGCGGGCGAAAAGGCTATTTACAGCCAGACTTACTATTCCATTGGCGGTGGGTTCATCGTTGATGAAGAACATTTTGGTTTACCGAACAACTCTCCGGTAAACGTGCCATATCCGTATAAATCTGCAGCTGATTTGCAACGTCATTGCCAGGAAACCGGCCTGTCGCTTTCCGGTCTGATGATGCAAAACGAACTGGCGCTGCACAGCAAAGAAGAGCTGGAACAGCACTTTGCTAACGTCTGGGAAGTGATGCGTAGCGGGATTGAACGCGGCATCACCACCGAAGGTGTATTGCCGGGCAAACTGCGCGTTCCGCGTCGTGCTGCTGCGCTGCGTCGCATGCTGGTCAGCAGCGACAAAACCACCACCGACCCGATGGCGGTTGTTGACTGGATCAACATGTTCGCGCTGGCCGTGAACGAAGAAAACGCAGCCGGTGGACGCGTGGTGACTGCACCAACCAACGGTGCATGCGGGATTGTTCCTGCCGTACTGGCGTATTACGACAAGTTTATCCGTGAAGTGAACGCTAACTCGCTGGCACGCTACATGCTGGTCGCGAGCGCCATTGGTTCACTGTACAAGATGAACGCCTCTATCTCTGGTGCCGAAGTCGGCTGTCAGGGTGAAGTTGGCGTCGCCTGCTCCATGGCAGCGGCTGGTCTGGCTGAACTGCTGGGTGGTAGCCCAATGCAGGTGTGCATCGCGGCAGAAATCGGTATGGAACACAACCTGGGTCTGACCTGCGACCCGGTTGCCGGCCAGGTTCAGGTACCGTGCATTGAGCGTAATGCCATTGCTTCGGTTAAAGCAGTGAACGCTGCACGTATGGCGCTGCGCCGTACCAGTGAACCACGCGTGTGCCTCGATAAAGTTATCGAGACCATGTACGAAACCGGTAAAGACATGAACGCCAAATACCGCGAAACCTCTCGTGGTGGTCTGGCGATGAAGATTGTCACCTGCGATTAATTCTCAGCACATTTTCGTATCTGTAGGCCGGATAAGGCGCTCGCCGCATCCGGCTTTTATTGCCTGATGGCGCTTCGCTTATCAGGCTTACGGATAGCGCTCTTTCGCAATGCTCGTCTCCACTCGTCGTGAATGTTACCCTACAGACTAATTTGTTAGGGAGAACACCGTGGCCGTCCACCTGCTCATTGTTGATGCACTGAATCTCATCCGCCGTATTCACGCCGTACAGGGCTCCCCCTGCGTGGAGACATGCCAGCACGCGCTCGATCAGCTGATTGTGCACAGTCAGCCCACGCACGCCGTGGCGGTATTTGATGACGAAGCGCGTAACAGCGGCTGGCGTCACCAACGGTTACCTGACTACAAAGCCGGTCGCCCGCCGATGCCTGACGATTTACACCAGGAAATGCCCGCCTTACGCGCCGCTTTTGAACAGCGCGGCGTCTGCTGCTGGGTATCCAGCGGGAATGAAGCCGATGATTTAGCCGCCTCTCTGGCGGTGAAAGTTAGCCAGGCGGGACACCAGGCGACTATCGTCTCAACCGATAAAGGCTACTGTCAGCTACTCTCCCCAACGCTGCGGATTCGCGATTATTTCCAGAAACGCTGGCTGGATGCGCCGTTTATCGAGAAAGAGTTCGGCGTACTGCCGCAACAATTGCCTGATTACTGGGGACTGGCCGGGATCAGCAGTTCTAAAATACCGGGGGTTGCCGGTATTGGTCCTAAAAGTGCCACACAACTGCTGGCACAGTTTCCAACGCTGGAAGCGCTGTATGAACACCTGGATGATGTACCGGAGAAATGGCGCAAGAAACTCGAAGAACATCGGGAGATGGCTTTTTTGTGCCGCGATATCGCGCGGCTGCAAACAGACTTACATATCGACGGAAACCTACAGCAGCTACGGCTTGCGCGGTAGCCTTATTTCCGGATGGCGCTGCGCTTATCCGGCCTACTTACCGTACAACCCTGTAGGCCAGATAAGCGCCAGGTGATTACCAGGCGGTATGGTACAGCTCAACGATATCCCCAAGGCTCGCTTCACGCGGATTTCCCCCGGTACAAACATCGTCAAATGCGGCTTGCGCCAGCGCAGGAATATCCTCTTTACGGACGCCAACATCGCGTAGATGCAGTGGGATACCTACATCGCGATTAAGGGCGAAGACGGCATTCACCGCCGCTTTGCGTGCCTCTGCCAGCGTCAGTCCTTCAACCTTAACCCCCATTACCCGGGCGATATCGCGGAATTTTTCCCCAGTGAATTCGGCGTTATAGTGCATCACGTGCGGCAGCAAAATGGCATTCGCGACGCCGTGCGGCGTGTTGTAGAACGCGCCTAACGGGTGTGCCATGCCATGCACTAATCCCAGACCTACGTTGGAGAAACCCATCCCGGCAACGTACTGGCCCAGAGCCATCGCTTCCCCCGCCTGGCTGTCGCCCGCAACGGAACCGCGTAATGACCCGGCAATAATTTCGATGGCTTTAATGTGCAGCGCATCGGTAAGCGCCCACGCAGCCCGCGTGATGTAGCCTTCAATGGCATGAGTCAGTGCATCTACGCCAGTAGCCGCTTTTAATGCAGCAGGCATGCCGTCCATCATGTCAGCATCAATGAACGCCACCTGCGGGATGTCATGTGGATCGACACAAACAAACTTACGCCGATTCTCTTCGTCAGTGATCACGTAGTTAATGGTCACTTCCGCCGCCGTTCCCGCAGTGGTTGGTATAGCCATAACTGGCACGCTCGGGAAGCGTGTCGGCGATAACCCTTCAAGGCTGCGTACATCCGCAAACTCCGGGTTATTGTTAATAATGCCAATCGCTTTACAGGTGTCCTGCGGGGAGCCACCGCCAATGGCGACCAGATAGTCTGCGCCGCTTTGCTGAAAGACACTCAATCCTTCCTGCACTACCGCAATGGTTGGATTAGGAATAACGCCTGAATAGATTTCCCATGCCAGACCTGCAGCATCCATTCGGGAAGTCACCTTCTCAACAATGCCGCACTGCACCAGATTTTTATCAGTCACAATCAATGCTTTGCAATAACCACGACGAATAACTTCATCGGTTAATGCGCCAACAGCTCCCCGGCCAAACCATGCCGTTTCGTTCAGAATCATTCTGTTCGCCATCGTTTTATCTCCTATTCCTCAATACGCAATCCATATGTTTTGAATTTTTCCAGCACAATAGCGATAGCCTCATCGTCCAGTACCGGAACCGGATCGGTAATCGCCAGCGTGCTGAGATAAAGCTGCGCCAGCACTTCCACTTCATGCGCTAACCACAGGGCTTTTTCCAGATTTTCCTCGCAGGCGATCAGCCCATGATGCTGCAACAGCGTTGCTTTTCGGTTTTTCAGCGCTACCGCAACGTGCTCGGAAAGCTCACGCGTACCAAACGTCGCATATGGCGCACAGGGAATTGAGTTACCGCCAGCCGCCGCAATCATGTAATGGATTGCCGGGATTGGCCGATTGAGAATAGAAACAGCAGTACAATGCACGGCATGATTATGGACCACCGCCTGAGCATCGGGACGCGTCTGATAAGCGGCCATATGGAACCGCCACTCGCTGGAAGGTAATTTCCCTTCTTCGTGCTGCCCCTCAGCGTTGATGTACACAATGTGGGATTCGGTGAGTTTGTCATACGGAATACCCGTCGGGGTAATTAACATCCCGTCCTGGTAACGCACACTTACATTACCCGCAGTCCCCTGATTCAACCCCAGACGGGTCATTTCCAGGCAGGTATTGATAATCTGCCGTGCCAGCGTATTTCGTTCCATTACTTACCTCTCTCAGTGAGTCAAAATGCGACAACAGAACATTGCTAATACCTCGACGCTCTGTTGATTTAAGCGGGTATTTGCTAACTATCATCATGCTGAATAAAGAGAAGGGAATTTTTAGCACTGGATTTTGTGATGTTCATCAACTAATAACGCTGAATAAAAACATGCAGGCATAATATTACAATTGCAAAATGTCCGTTCTTAATAAAACCATTGTAAAACGGTCATTTGCGAATAAATTGTTACCATTGCCCGTTTTCCACTTAACTAATTAATTCGGGCATTATCCCTGTGGCTTTTTAATTTATTTTTCTCAAACGGTCATTGTTTTAAAGAAATTAAAGTGATGATAATCACATAAACCCACACCCTGAGCATAAATGTGACCACCATCATATTAATGGCCGGTTTTTATTTGAAAATGAATTCATGAGTTCATTCATGAAGGCCAATTTTATCTGGCAGGTTACCGGAACTCACCTGGATTAGCAGGTTGGTAAAAATCACCAATCGTACTCTTAAGCTGTTGAACATGCTTATGAACTGATGAGGATGCTATGGGAAACACATCAATACAAACACAAAGTTTTCATGCGGTAGAGCGGGGGCAGACAAAAAATTATGTCATTCCCTTCGCGTTACTCTGTTCACTGTTTTTTCTTTGGGCGGTTGCCAATAATCTTAATGACATTTTATTACCACAATTTCAGCAAGCTTTTACATTAACAAACTTTCAGGCTGGTCTGATTCAATCTGCTTTTTATTTTGGTTATTTCGTCATTCCAATCCCAGCCGGGATCCTGATGAAAAAACTAAGTTATAAAGCAGGCATTATTACCGGATTATTCTTATATGCCATCGGTGCAGCATTATTCTGGCCAGCGGCTGAGGTAATGAATTACACCTTATTCCTGATTGGCCTATTTATTATTGCGGCGGGCTTAGGTTGTCTGGAAACGGCTGCCAACCCCTTTGTAACCGTACTGGGCCCGGAAAGCGGCGGTCACTTCCGATTAAATCTCGCGCAAACTTTTAACTCATTTGGTGCCATTATTGCGGTTGTTTTTGGGCAAAGTCTTATTTTGTCTAATGTGCCACATCAATCTCAAGACGTACTCGATAAGATGGCGCCAGAACAGCTAAGCGCCTACAAGCACAGCCTGGTGTTATCGGTTCAAACCCCTTATATGATCATCGTCGCGGTCGTTTTGCTGGTCGCCCTGCTGATCATGTTTACCAAGTTTCCGACCCTGCAAAGTGACGATCACAGTGACAACGCTCAGAGTTCATTCTCCGCGTCCCTTTCCCGCCTGGTGCGCATTCGCCACTGGCGTTGGGCGGTACTGGCGCAGTTCTGCTACGTCGGTGCACAAACTGCCTGCTGGAGCTACCTGATTCGCTACGCAATCGAAGAGATCCCAGGCATGACGCCAGGTTTCGCCGCCAACTACCTGACCGGCACCATGGTGTGCTTCTTTATCGGTCGTTTCTCCGGCACCTGGCTTATCAGTCGTTTTGCGCCGCATAAAGTGCTGGCCGCATATGCCCTGCTTGCCATGATTCTGTGCCTGATTTCCGCCTTCACCGGTGGCCAGATCGGCCTGCTGGCCCTGACGTTGTGCAGCGCATTTATGTCGATTCAGTACCCAACCATTTTTTCTCTGGGGATCAAAAATCTGGGACAAGACACCAAATACGGCTCGTCTTTTATCGTCATGACAATCATTGGCGGCGGCATTGTGACCCCGGTGATGGGCTTTGTCAGCGATGCCGCTGGCAATATCCCGACCGCTGAACTGGTCCCGGCGCTTTGCTTCGCCATCATCTTTATTTTTGCCCGCTTCCGTTCACAAACGGCAGCCAACTGAATATTTATCCGAATAACGTGAGGAATCTGTGATGAAAAAAATCAGCTTACCAAAAATTGGTATTCGCCCGGTTATTGACGGACGTCGTATGGGTGTACGTGAGTCGCTCGAAGAGCAAACCATGAATATGGCTAAAGCTACCGCAGCGCTTATCACTGAAAAACTTCGTCATGCCTGCGGCGCACAAATTGAATGTGTGATTGCCGATACCTGTATCGCCGGCATGGCGGAATCCGCAGCCTGTGAAGAAAAATTCAGCAGCCAGAATGTTGGCGTGACGATTACCGTTACCCCATGTTGGTGCTACGGCAGTGAAACTATCGACATGGATCCGATGCGCCCGAAAGCGATCTGGGGCTTCAACGGCACGGAACGTCCGGGGGCGGTTTACCTGGCCGCCGCACTGGCAGCTCACAGCCAAAAAGGCCTTCCTGCCTTCTCCATCTATGGTCATGACGTACAGGATGCAGACGACACATCTATCCCTGCCGATGTTGAAGAAAAACTGCTGCGCTTTGCCCGTGCCGGCTTAGCGGTCGCCAGTATGAAAGGGAAAAGCTACCTGTCTGTCGGTGGTGTATCAATGGGCATCGCCGGTTCTATCGTCGACCATAACTTCTTTGAATCCTGGCTGGGTATGAAGGTGCAGGCGGTTGATATGACCGAGCTGCGTCGTCGCATTGACCAGAAAATCTATGATGAAACCGAGCTGGAAATGGCGCTGGCGTGGGCGGACAAAAACTTCCGCTACGGCGAAGATCAGAACGCGCAGCAATATAAGCGTAACGCTGAACAAAGCCGCGCAGTGCTGAAAGAAAGCCTGCTGATGGCTATGTGCATTCGCGACATGATGCAGGGTAACAAAAAGCTGGCAGACAAAGGTCTGGTCGAAGAATCCCTGGGCTATAACGCGATCGCCGCAGGCTTCCAGGGCCAGCGTCACTGGACCGATCAATACCCAAATGGCGATACCGCCGAAGCGTTGCTCAACAGTTCCTTTGACTGGAATGGCGTTCGTGAACCGTTCGTTGTCGCAACCGAAAACGACAGCCTGAACGGCGTGGCGATGCTGTTCGGCCATCAACTCACCGGCACGGCCCAGGTCTTTGCCGATGTGCGCACCTACTGGTCGCCAGAGGCGGTTGAACGCGTGACGGGTAAACCGCTGACCGGCCTTGCTGAGCACGGCATCATTCACTTGATTAACTCCGGTTCTGCGGCACTGGACGGTTCCTGCAAACAGCGCGACAGCGAAGGTAAACCGACCATGAAACCACACTGGGAAATCTCGCAGAAAGAGGCGGATGAATGCCTAGCGGCAACCGAATGGTGCCCGGCTATTCACGAATACTTCCGCGGGGGCGGTTACTCATCTCGCTTCCTGACTGAAGGCGGTGTGCCGTTCACCATGAGCCGTATCAACATCATCAAAGGGTTGGGACCGGTGCTGCAAATCGCGGAAGGCTGGAGCGTGGAGTTGCCGAAAGATATGCACGACCAGCTTGATGCGCGTACCAACTCCACATGGCCAACCACCTGGTTTGCTCCGCGCTTAACCGGCAAGGGCCCGTTCAGCGACGTCTATTCCGTCATGGCTAACTGGGGCGCTAACCACGGGGTGCTGACGATTGGTCACGTAGGTGCGGACTTTATCACTCTGGCTGCCATGCTGCGTATCCCGGTGTGCATGCACAACGTGGAAGACGAGAAAATTTATCGTCCTTCCTCCTGGGCCGCCCACGGTATGGATACGGAAGGTCAGGATTACCGCGCTTGTCAGAACTACGGTCCGCTGTATAAGCGTTAAACATCGAGCGATTGCCTGATGGCGGCGCGGCCTACGAAGCACACGGTTTTGTAGGCCGGATAAGGCGAAGCCGCCATCCGGCAATAGGTAATCTCCCAGGAGCAATTATGAAACAAGAGGTTATTCTGGTTCTCGACTGTGGCGCGACCAACGTACGGGCCATTGCCGTTGACCGACAGGGAAAGATTGTCGCCCGCGCAGCGACCCCGAACGCCAGTGACATCGCCGCAGAAAACAGTGCCTGGCACCAATGGTCGCTGGAGGCCATTCTGCAGCGCTTTGCCGACTGCTGTCAGCGGCTTTCCTCACAATTGGCCGCCTGCCAAATTCGCGGGATCGCCGTCACCACCTTCGGCGTGGATGGCGCGCTGGTGGATAAGAACGGCAAACAACTGTATCCGGTGATCAGCTGGAAATGCCCACGTACCGCAGCGGTAATGGAGAATATCCATCGCTACATGTCACCGCAGCAACTGCAGGAAATCTCCGGCGTTGGGGCGTTTAGCTTCAATACGCTGTACAAACTGGTGTGGCTGAAAGAGAACCACCCGCAATTACTGGAACAGGCGCACGCCTGGCTGTTTATCTCGTCGCTTATCAACCAACGTTTAACCGGCGAGTTCACAACTGACATCACCATGGCGGGAACCAGCCAGATGCTGGATATCCAGCAACGTGATTTCAGCCAGGACATTTTGCAGGCAACAGGCATACCGCGTCGCCTGTTTCCGCGCCTGGTTGAAGCAGGCGAACAAATTGGGGTACTGCAACGCGAGGCCGCCAGCCAGCTCGGACTTCCAGAGGGTATTCCAGTCATCTCTGCCGGACACGACACACAGTTTGCGCTATTTGGCGCAGGAGCCCAACAGGATGAACCGGTACTCTCTTCCGGCACATGGGAAATTCTGATGGTACGCAGTGCGCAGGTAAACACCTCCCTGCTCAGTCATTATGCGGGCTCCACCTGTGAGCTGGATAGTCAGGCTGGGCTTAACAATCCCGGTATGCAGTGGCTGGCCTCCGGTGTGCTTGAATGGGTTCGTAAGCTGTTATGGACCGCGGACACGCCCTGGCAAACGTTGATTGATGAAGCTCGGGATATTCCCGCTGGTGCCGAAGGGGTGAAGATGCACTGCGACCTGCTGGCCTGTCAGAATGCGGGCTGGCAAGGGGTTACCCTCAATACTACCCGTGGGCACTTTTATCGCGCCGCGCTGGAAGGACTGACAGAACAGCTGCAGCGGAATCTGCAAACGCTGGAAAAAATCGGCCATTTCCAGGCCTCTGAACTGCTATTAGTTGGCGGGGGCAGCCGCAACATCTTGTGGAACCAAATCAAAGCGAACGTTCTCGGGATCCCTGTCAAAGTTCTGGATGATGCCGAAACCACCGTGGCAGGCGCCGCAATGTTTGCCTGGTCAGGCATCGGGGAATTTACCTCCCCGGAGCAGGCGCGCGAACAGGTGCGCTATCAGTACCGTTACTTCTATCCGCAAACCGAATCCGAACTCACAGGAGTCGAGTAACATGCTTAAAACGATATCTCCCTTAATTTCCCCCGACTTACTGAAAGTGCTGGCCGAAATGGGACACGGCGATGAGATTATCTTTTCCGATGCCCACTTCCCGGCCAACAGCATGGGGCCACAGGTCATCCGCGCTGACGGTCTGCTGGTCAGCGATCTGCTGCAGGCGCTTATTCCGCTATTTGAACTGGACAGCTACGCCCCACCGCTGGTGATGATGGCTGCGGTTGAAGGTGACACTCTCGATCCTGACGTTGAGACTCGCTATCGTCAGGCGCTTACATTACAGACCCCCTGCCCGGACATCACGCGTATTGACCGCTATGCCTTTTACGAACGAGCACAAAAGGCGTTTGCGATCGTTATCACAGGAGAGCGGGCAAAGTACGGGAATATTCTTTTAAAAAAAGGGGTAACGCCGTAATCTCTGGTCAGAATGCCCGTCAGGTACGGGCATTCATCATTAGATGAGGATCAGAACATGAAAGCGGCGCGCCAGCAGGCAATCGTAGATCTGCTTACTAACCACAAAAGCCTGACAACCGAAGCCCTGGCTTTGCAGCTTAACGTCAGCAAAGAGACCATCCGCCGCGATCTCAGCGAGTTACAGACCCAGGGAAAAGTGTTACGCAACCACGGTCGGGCCAAAGTTATTCACCGGGAAAATCAGGACAGCGGTGACCCATTTCATATTCGACTCAAAAGCCACTATGCACACAAAGCGGATATTGCCCGTGAAGCGTTGGCATGGATCGAAGAAGGTATGGTGATTGCCTTAGACGCCAGCTCTACCTGCTGGTATCTGGCGCGACAGTTACCGGACATCAACATTCACGTTTTTACCAACAGCCAGCCCATCTGCCAGGAATTGGCTAAACGTGAACATATTCAGCTTATCAGCTCCGGCGGTCGCCTTGAGCGCAAATACGGTTGCTACGTTAATCCCTCGCTTATCTCGCAGCTAAAACCACTCGAGATTGACCTGTTTATTTTTTCCTGCGAAGGGATCGACAGCGACGGTGCGCTCTGGGACTCAAATGCAACCAACGCAGACTTCAAATCCATTCTGCTTAAGCGTGCATCGCAGTCTTTATTACTGATCGATAAAAGTAAATTTAATCGTTCGGGAGAGGCCAGAATTGGGCATCTGGATGATGTGACGCATATTGTTTCAGATACACAGCTGATTGAAGCAATCCAGGCCGAATAGGGCGATTACGCCGCCATCCGGCCAGGATTGTAGCCTTATCGCTCGTCGCGACGACCGCCGACGGCAGCCCACAGACGACGTACGTGAACAGTTACTTCTTCACGGTCATGATACAGCTGACGCGCCTGAATCTGGGCATTTACACCATGTTCATCAAGCTGGGCCTGAATGTAAGCCAGGTTCTGTGATACCTCTTCGTAGCGTTTTTTCATCGGCAGCTTGAGGTTGAAGATCGTCTCACGACACCAGCCGTTAACCAGCCATTGCGCCATCAGCGCGGCAACCTTCGCCGGCTTCTCCACCATGTCACAGACCATCCACGAAATGTTGTTGCGATTCGGACGGTACTTAAATCCGTCTTCACGTAGCCAGGTGACCTGCCCGGTATCCATCAGGCTTTGCGCCATCGGACCGTTATCCACGGAGTAAACCCACATATTGCGTTTAACCAGTTGATAGGTCCATCCGCCAGGGCAGGCGCCTAAATCCACCGCATACATTCCGTTCGCCAGACGCTCATCCCATTCATCGGCAGGGATAAACACGTGCAGCGCTTCTTCCAGCTTGAGCGTTGAACGGCTCGGCGCATCGGCTGGAAACTTCAGACGCGGAATCCCCATGTAAAACGGTGAGTTATTGTCAGGCCAGGAATAGCCGGTATAACAACAGCCAGGGGCGATAAAGAAGACGTGAACCACCGGACGCTTTGGCGTTTCATACTTTGCCAGTACGCCCGCTTCGCGCAGCGCTGCACGCAACGGTACGGTAAATTTACGGCAAAATTTAACCAGCTCTTTGCTTTCATTGGTGTCGGCAACTTCTACTCGCAGATCGCCACCCTTTTCCACCACGCCCTGCAACATGCCAACGATCGGTGTAATACGATCTTCCGGCGGTAAGTATTGCAGCAGCTCGCCCACCACAAACATTTGACGCGCAAAAATCAGCGAACTAAACGGCAGCTCTTTCACTAACTTTTCAGCATCGTCCTGCTGATAGCATTCGAAGATGACGTAACCCGCATTGTCTTTCACGCGGGCAAAACCGAAGATTTCCCGGCGTCCTGCTTTATCCGTAATTTCTGCGGCGCACTCTTTTTCAAAACCTGGGCGACACAACAATACAACCTTATTCATGGCTAACGCCCTTACGTTTCAATCGAATAGCGCCCACTAACATCAGCGCCCAGCCTACGAGGAAGCTGAAGCCGCCGACAGGGGTAACAAACGCCCACAGGCGTAAATGAGAGAGCGCGAGACAATACAGGCTGCCGCTAAACAGCACTGTACCTAATGCCAGAAACACGCTACTCCAGTAAAACCAAATACTAATGCGCCGTTGCATGGCGACGGCCAGGCCAAAGATAGCCAGCGTATGAAACGCCTGATACTCAAGGCCGGTCTGAATCCACCCCATTTCAACAACACCGAGGGTTTTGCTCAGAACATGTGCCCCAAAGGCGCCCAACGCCACAAAGATAAAGCCACTTACGGCGGCAAAAATCAGCATAAAACGGCTGGTCATTTGAATACCCTACGTAAATTATTGTTCATAACGAAAGCGGAATTTTTCTTGTTCCGTGGCCGCTTTCGCCAGAATCCACTGACGGAAGGCGGCTATTTTACCCAGTTCTGCCTGACTGTCATGACAAACCAGATAAAATGCGTTTTTGCTGACCAGAACATCGTTAAACGGACAGACCAGACGTCCGGCTTCAATTTCGGACTGCGCCATGACGTTGTTAGCCAGCGCGATCCCCTGTCCATGGATTGCAGCCTGTAGCACCATGGCGCTATGGCTGAAGATAGGTCCCTGCTGTACGTTGATATGATTCAGGCCAAGCTGGCGCGTATAGGCTTGCCAGTCTCGTCGCGACGCATCATGCAATAACGTGTGTTTTGCCAGGTCGTCCGGTGTCTTTAGCGGTTTATCACCGGTAAGCAACAGCGGAGAGCAGACCGGCAATAAATATTCTGCGTACAATTTTTCAACGCGCAGACCCGGCCAGTTGCCGCGTCCGTAGAAAATCGCCACATCAACATCATCAGCCAGTTTGTCTTCCTGACGGTCTACCGCCTGGATCCTGACATCGATTCCCGGATAAGCTGAGTTAAAGCTAGAGAGTCTGGGCACCAGCCATTGGATCGCAAAACTGGGCAATAAACTAACTGTAAGCGCACCTTTTGCACTGCGTGCCTGAAGTTTACGCGTCGCGTCGGTTAATTGCGAAAAAATCTCTTTAATGTCGAGAAAGTAGCTTTGACCTTCTTCCGTTAACAGCAAAGATCGATTGCGTCGACGAAACAGTTTTAGCCCCAAAAAATCCTCAAGTGACTTGATTTGGTGACTTACTGCGGCCTGCGTCACAAAAAGCTCTTCTGCTGCGCGAGTAAAGCTTAAATGACGCGCTGCAGCATCAAAAACACGTAACGCATTTAAGGGTGGTAATCGTTTTGACATGACTTTTAGGCTTTGATGTTAAATGAATTTAACAATTAGCTAACAGGCTGTAACCTATTAGTTTTTTTTATCTGAGCCATTATAAATTGTCCGTTGAGGTTCTACCAGCAAATACCTATAGTGGCGGCACTTCCTGAAGCCGGAACGAAAAGTTTTATCGGAATGCGTGTTCTGGTGGGCTTTTGGCTTACGGTTGTGATGTTGTGTTGTTGTGTTTGCAATTGGTCTGCGATTCAGACCATGGTAGCAAAGCTACCCTTTTTCACTTCCTGTACATTTACCCTGTCTGTCCATAGTGATTAATGTAGCACCGCCAAATTGCGGTGCTTTTTTTTGTCCACGTTTCGTCGATGGCCGACCGGCTATTATTGCTCCAGTTCTACCATCTCTTTCACGTCAGTGCGGTTAATCTGCTGTTTGTTGCCGTTAGCGTCTTTATACGAAATCATCCCCGTCTCATTATCGGTCTGTGGTTTACCATCAGCTACGATTGATCGACCATCATTGGTGTGCATCACGTAATTCGAACCAGAACAGGCGCTCAGGGCAAAAGTCAGCATACAGGCAGAAATAATGGCGGCAGTCTTTTTCATCTTCTTCTCCTTAAAGCGATTTATGCTATTAAAAACATACTCCGTAACAGGCAAAATTGTTCGCCTAACGCTATTTAGCATAAGACACTGAACGGGCTTTGCCAGGATATCCAGAGTATTCCGATGGTTAGCACAACCCTTGTATCAATGCCCTTTTTGCGCCACGATCGGTTTACTGAACTGAGGAATACCATGAACGCTTTTAACCCCGCGCAGTTTCGCGCACAATTTCCCGCACTCAACGATGCTGGCGTCTATCTCGACAGTGCTGCTACGGCGCTGAAGCCACAGGCGGTCATTGAAGCTACCCATCAGTTTTATAGCCTGAGTGCCGGGAACGTCCATCGCAGCCAGTTTGCTGCAGCCCAGCGCCTGACCGCACGCTATGAAGCCGCGCGGGAAAAAGTCGCACACCTGATTAATGCGTCGGATGACAAAACCATCGTCTGGACCCGCGGCACAACGGAAGCGATCAACATGGTTGCCCAAAGCTATGCGCGTCCACGCCTTCAACCGGGTGATGAGATTATCGTTAGCGCAGCGGAACATCACGCCAACCTCGTTCCCTGGCTGATGGTCGCGGAGCAAACGGGGGCTAAGGTTGTCAAACTCCCACTCACCCCCCATTTATTGCCAGACGTTGAGCGCCTCACGCAGCTCATCACCCCGCGCAGCCGCATTCTGGCGCTCGGGCAAATGTCGAACGTCACCGGTGGCTGCCCGGATCTGGTCCGCGCCATTACGCTCGCCCATGCGGCTGGCATGGTGGTGATGGTTGATGGTGCCCAGGGGATTGTGCATTACCCTGCCGATGTACAGCAGTTGGATATTGATTTCTATGCGTTTTCAGGCCACAAGCTATATGGCCCCACCGGAATTGGCGTGCTGTACGGTAAGCCGGAACTGCTGGAAGCCATGTCTCCCTGGCTTGGGGGCGGTAAGATGATTAGCGAAGTCAGTTTTGACGGTTTCACCACTAAGCCCGCACCATGGAAGCTGGAAGCCGGTACGCCTAACGTTGCAGGCGTTATCGGGCTAAGCGCGGCGCTCGAATGGCTGGCGGACGTCGACGTTGCGCAGGCCGAAAACTGGAGCCGGGGTCTGGCGACGCTGGCAGAAGATGCCCTGGCGAAACGCCCTGGCTTTCGTTCCTTCCGCTGCCAGGACTCCAGTCTGTTAGCCTTTGATTTCGCGGGTGTTCATCACAGCGATATGGTCACTCTATTGGCCGAATATGGCATTGCGCTGCGCGCGGGGCAACACTGCGCACAACCGCTGCTGGCGGAGCTTGGCGTATCCGGAACACTACGCGCCTCATTTGCCCCTTATAATACCCAAAGCGATGTGGATGCGTTGGTCGCAGCCGTCGACCGCGCGCTGGAAATATTGGTGGATTAATGACAAGCCCTCTGTTCGCCGGACACCCGTTTGGCACAACCGTAACCGAAGAGACGTTACGCAATACCTTTATCCCGCTTACTCAGTGGGAAGATAAATATCGCCAGCTGATTCTGCTGGGTAAGCAGTTGCCGGCGCTCCCGGATGCGCTAAAGGCGCAGGCCAAAGAAATTGCGGGCTGCGAAAACCGCGTCTGGCTGGGGCATACTCTTCATGAGAATGGCACTCTGCATTTCTACGGCGACAGCGAAGGTCGAATAGTACGTGGACTGTTGGCGGTATTACTCACCGCGGTCGAAGGTAAAACGGCAGCCGAATTACTGGCGCGTGCGCCGATGGCGTTATTTGACGAACTGGGTTTACGCGCTCAGCTCAGCGCCTCGCGTAGCCAGGGACTACATGCTCTGAACGAGGCGATTCTCGAGGCGGCCCAGAAAGCCGGATGACGACGCTGATACGTCTTATCCGGCCTACAACACTGCACGAACCGTAGGTCGGATAAGCATAGCGACATCCGACACAATCAGGCCTGACGCGCGGCCTTCGCCATCATCTTCTTCAGCGCATGGGAGACAGCAACAAAGCCAAAGGTGGCTGTCACCATGGTGGCCGCGCCAAACCCGGACGCGCAATCCATACGCTTCGGCCCTTCCGCCGTCGCTTTCATCGCACACACCGAGCCATCCGCCTGCGGGTAAACCAGCGCTTCGGTCGAGAACACGCAGTCCACGCCCAGCTTGCCTTTACTGTTTTTCACCACGCCAAAATCGCTTTTCAGCCGCTCACGTAGCTTGGCCGCCAGCGGATCCTGGATGGTTTTTGCCAAATCAACGACCTGAATCTGCGTAGGATCGATCTGTCCGCCCGCACCACCGGTGGTCACCAGCGGAATTTTGTTACGCCGACAGTACGCGATCAGTGCCGCTTTTGGGCGCACGCTATCAATCGCATCGATGACGTACGAAAATCCCGCATTCATATATTCAGCAACGTTATCTGGCGTAACAAAATCATCGACCACGTTCACCCGGCACTCCGGGTTAATCTGTCGGATACGCTCCGCCATCACTTCAGCTTTTGCCAGACCGACGTTATCACGCAGCGCATGGATCTGGCGGTTTGTATTGGTGACGCACACATCATCCATATCAATGAGTGTGATAGCGCCAATACCGGTTCTCGCCAGCGCTTCCGCCGCCCATGACCCTACTCC
Source organism: Citrobacter sp. Cpo012 (assembly GCF_030333015.1). Classification (NCBI taxonomy): domain Bacteria; kingdom Pseudomonadati; phylum Pseudomonadota; class Gammaproteobacteria; order Enterobacterales; family Enterobacteriaceae; genus Citrobacter; species Citrobacter sp. Cpo012. The sequence continues at coordinate 151,193 of NZ_JAOWGR010000042.1, forward strand.
GCCAATCCCAACCACGCAAACGTGCGATTGGGCAAACAGCTGCAACGCATTTTCGCCATACAGACGTGCCGTACCGCCAAAACGTTGGCGCCAGGCATCGCTAATAACCACAGACATAGAACCTCAAATTCATTAATACCGAGCAGTCTGACTGCCTGATGTCGGCTACGCCTTATCAGGCCTACTCAATAATGTAGGCTTGATAAGCGAAGCGCCATCCGGCAATTAACCGCTGAACACGTTACCCGCACCCGGCGCTGTTTTTAGTACCCATACGCGACCGTAGTGATTATACCACCCGGCACGGTGTCCGGCGTCAGCGCCAATACCCTGATAGATGTCGAAGTGTTGCCCTTTAATAGCCCCACCCACATCTAACGCCACCATCAGGCGCAGTTCGTACTGGCCGGTAAACTTGCCGTTATTGTCCAGTAACGGGACTTCCGCCAGTAACGTTGTGCCCGCAGGAATGATACTACGGTCAGAAGCTACGGACGCGCGGCCAATCAGCGGCACCGCGCTGGCCCCTTTCACCGGAGCAAAAGATTGCGGTTTAAAGAAGACAAACGATGGGTTCTGCTCCAGCAGCTCACGCACTTCGGCTTCGCTGTGCGTTTCACCCCAGTGGCGAATAGCCTGCATCGACATATCTTCTTTTTTCACTTCGCCACGGTCGATAAGCACTTTACCGATACTGCGATAGGCGTGGCCGTTTTTCCCGGCATAGCTAAAGAAGTTGAGCGGGCTGCCATCGCCAAAATCGATGTAACCACTGCCCTGAACATCCATAATGAAGTTATCCATCAGGGAGTTGCTGTATGCCAGAATATAATTGTCGCTTAGCGCGCCCGCGTAGATCTCGGCACGAGAGGGTAAGCGCCCACGTTTTGGCGGCATGCGATAGATAGGATACTGAAACTCGCCCTGGCGCGTATGGCGCGCCTGGATAACCGGTGTGTAGTAACCGGTAAACTGGACGTTACCGTAGTTGTCCGCCCCTTCCATTTGCCAGGCATCAATACCAAACTGGCGCATACTGCGCGTATCACCGCCCGCACGTAACCATTGCTGGATAGCGTTGTAGACGTCGCTCTGGTTGCCGTACAAACGTGGCGAAGCGCTGCGAATTTGATTAACCTGCTCGGCGAAATCACCGGCATTGATTGGCGCGCCAACCGCATCAGGCTGGTTCACCAGTGAGAAAGGCTGGGTAAATTTCCCGTCTTTATACTGCTGCCCACGATCGGTGGGTTTTGAGGAACACGCGGCGAGCATCGCGACTACAGCTCCCGCCAGAAGATATTTTGCCCAACGTCCTTTCATTGTTCTCGTCTTATGTTGCCTGAATGCGAGACGAAGATAACAAACCCCCGAACCTAATGAAATGCGTATACATACCCGAACGCAAATTTTGAGCAAAAAATAATCCAGAATGCGTTGTTTTTGTTCATTTTCACCCTAAAAACGTGATCAAGGTGAAAAAAGGGTTGCATGAAAATGCGAGCAGAGTATAGTGCGCATCCACGGACGCGGGGTGGAGCAGCCTGGTAGCTCGTCGGGCTCATAACCCGAAGGTCGTCAGTTCAAATCTGGCCCCCGCAACCAATTAAAATTTGATGTAAGATTTTTGCAAAGTAGTTCGAATCACAGCAAGGCGGCGACGCAGTGAATCCTTAGGAGCTTACTCCAGTAAGTGACTGAGGTGAACGAGGAAAGCCAACGCTGATGTGGTTTGAAATACGAAGCAAAAAGACGGACGCGGGGTGGAGCAGCCTGGTAGCTCGTCGGGCTCATAACCCGAAGGTCGTCGGTTCAAATCCGGCCCCCGCAACCAATCAAATTTGATAAAATATAAGCAGTACGGTGACGCGGGGTGGAGCAGCCTGGTAGCTCGTCGGGCTCATAACCCGAAGGTCGTCGGTTCAAATCCGGCCCCCGCAACCAACACATTAAACACCTTAACGGGTGTTTTTTTGTTTCTGTCGCCCATAAAAAAAGCGCTTTTCAGCGCTTTTTTGTTATCCCCTTCTCGCCAGCGTCGCCCCATCGGCAAAGTAGGCTTTAATCCCTGCCAGAATCGACTCTGCAACTTCCTGCTGGAAGGTCGCCGTTTTGAGTTTGCGCTCTTCCTCAACGTTACTGATAAATGCCGTTTCGACCAGAATAGACGGGATATCCGGCGCTTTTAGCACCGCAAACCCGGCCTGTTCAACCTGGTTCTTATGCAGATTGTTGATTTTGCCAAGCTTGTTCAATACCGCTTTACCAAACTTCAGGCTGTCGGCGATGGTCAGCGACTGCACCATGTCGAACATGGTGTGGTCGACGTAGCGGTCACCGCTCTTACTGACGCCACCAATGAGATCCGAGGCGTTCTGGGTCTGCGCCAGATATTTCGCGGCGGTACTGGTCGCACCTTTGGTCGAGAGCGCAAACACCGACGAACCGCTGGGTTGTCGACTGGTAAAGGCATCAGCGTGAATAGAGACAAACAGGTCAGCACGCTGCTTCTGCGCTTTCGCCACGCGGACTTTAAGCGGAATGAAAATATCTTCATTTCGTGTCATAAAGACCTTCATGTTGCCCTCTTTCTCTATGAGGGCTCGCAGGCGGCGGGCAATCTGCAGCACCACATCCTTTTCACGCGTCTTGTATTTCCCCACCGCACCGGAGTCTTCTCCGCCGTGGCCTGGATCCAGCATAATGACAATGGGACGATCGCGCCCCGCTTTACCCGGCTGCGGGCCACTTTGTGCAGGTGGCACCTGTTTATCCAGATCGCCCTTGTTGTAATCTTCCAGCAATGCCAGCAGCGGATCCTGAACGTCCTGGGCATTCGCGGGATAGAGATCCATCACCAGACGTTCTTTAAAGCCTGCCACCGGAGCCAGAGCAAAAAGTTGCGGCTTCACATTCTGTTTCAGCTCGAACACCATCCGCACGGTCTTTGGATCAAACTGGCCAACGCGCGCCGACTTAATATACGGATCGTCAGGACGAATCTGCGTCCCAATGCCCTTGAGCACCGAGTTCAAATTAACGTCTTCAATATCCACAACCACACGCTCAGGATTACTCAGGGCAAACTGTTTGTATTTCAGCAGACGGTTAGATTCTACCGTGACGCGAGTGTAGCTGGACGCAGGCCAGATACGTACGGCAACGACCTGACTCACGGCCGCCAGACCCACCTGGCTGACGCTCAAAAGCCACATAGCACCCGCACCTTTCAATAAACGGCGGCGACTGATTGCTGAATTGGATCCCGACATGCTTCTCCCGAGCAAAAGAAATCTTTTTAAGAGGTAATACGTAAAACGTCCGAATTGACCGGAAACTTTAGCGAATGACGCATAATCTGTCATCTATAAAAGGGTAAACATTCTTTTTATATTCACGGCATTACTGAGAAAAATCTTCGGCATGGGTAAAAATTACGCTTGCGCACAGCGCCAAAACAGAATAAAAATACAGAAATTACGAATAATCATGCAATGAGGGTGTGCCGTGGTGAAGGAGCGTAGAACCGAACTGGTACAGGGATTCCGCCATTCTGTTCCCTATATCAATACCCATCGGGGAAAAACGTTTGTCATTATGCTGGGCGGCGAAGCCATCGAGCATGAAAACTTTTCCAGTATCGTCAATGACATTGGTCTTCTTCATAGCCTCGGCATCCGCCTGGTCGTGGTCTATGGCGCACGACCGCAGATTGATGCCAATCTTGCGGCGCATCATCATGAGCCGGTGTACCACAAAAATACGCGCGTTACCGACGCTAAAACGCTGGAGCTGGTCAAACAGGCTGCGGGTTTACTTCAGCTTGATATTACCGCCCGCCTGTCGATGAGCCTGAATAATACGCCATTGCAGGGTGCTCACATCAATGTGGTCAGCGGTAATTTTATTATCTCTCAGCCGCTGGGCGTTGATGACGGCGTAGATTACTGCCATAGCGGGCGTATTCGTCGTATTGATGAAGATGCCATTCACTGCCAGTTAGACAGCGGCGCAATTGTGCTGATGGGCCCGGTCGCCGTTTCCGTCACCGGTGAGAGCTTTAACCTGACCTCAGAAGAGGTCGCCACGCAGTTGGCTATCAAACTGAAGGCCGAGAAAATGATCGGCTTTTGCTCCTCTCAGGGTGTCACCAACGATGACGGCGATATTATTTCCGAGCTGTTTCCTAACGAAGCTCAGGCTCGCGTTGAGTTGCAGGAAGAGAAAGGCGATTACAGCTCCGGCACGGTGCGCTTCCTGCGTGGGGCAGTGAAGGCCTGTCGCAGTGGCGTACGCCGTTGCCATCTGATCAGCTATCAGGAAGATGGTGCATTGCTGCAGGAACTGTTCTCCCGCGACGGGATCGGTACGCAGATCGTAATGGAAAGCGCCGAGCAGATCCGTCGCGCTACCATTAACGATATCGGCGGGATTCTGGAGCTTATCCGCCCGCTGGAGCAGCAAGGTATTCTGGTGCGCCGCTCGCGCGAGCAGTTGGAAATGGAGATCGACAAATTCACGATTATTCAGCGTGATAACCTGACCATCGCCTGTGCCGCTCTGTACCCTTTCCCGGAAGAGAGAATTGGTGAAATGGCGTGTGTAGCAGTGCATCCGGACTACCGTAGCTCGTCACGCGGGGAAGTGTTGCTGGAACGAATCGCCGCGCAGGCCCGGCAAATGGGGCTGAGCAAGCTGTTTGTGTTAACCACACGCAGCATCCACTGGTTCCAGGAGCGCGGCTTCACGCCGGTGGATATCGACCTGCTGCCGGAAAGCAAGAAAGAGATGTACAACTATCAGCGGCGGTCAAAAGTGCTGATGGCGGATTTGGGGTAAGAGTGGTTGCCGGATGCGGCATAACTGCCTTATCCGGCCTACATCGCTGGCACATCTTTTTTAGGCCGGATGGCGCTGACGCTTATCCGGCCTACATCTACATCATGCCGTCATTAAATAATGCTGACAGTCCGCTGCGACGTTCGGTACGGGTGGCAATGGCGCGGCTCAATATCCGCTCATCGGCATACAGCGACAGGCGGCGACGCGCGCGGGTAACGGCGGTATAGACCAGCTCGCGGGTAACCACGGGTGAATGCTGGCTGGGTAAAATCAACGCCGCGTGGTCAAACTCAGATCCCTGCGATTTGTGCACCGTCATCGCCCAGGTGGTTTCATGTTCAGGCAAGCGGCTGGGCTGCACCGATTTGATAGAACCATCCGGCAGCGCAAACCACACCCTCAGGCCCTGTCCACGGTCGAGGGCAATGCCGATATCACCGTTAAATAATCCCAGCGAACTGTCATTGCGCGCGATCATCACCGGCCTTCCCTCATACCAGCGGCTATGGGTCGAACGATGAATTTTACGTTTTTGCGCCATCACCTGCTCAATGCGTTCATTCAAACCACTAACGCCAAACGGACCTTCCCGCAGGGCGCATAGCAGCTGATACTCATTGAAGGCCTGAATGACAGCCCCCGGCTCGGCACCCTCGTGCAACAAATCCAGGTAGTGCCCATATCCCGCCAGCGCCTCATCCAGCATCGCGGCATAATCCTCGCTGCTGTGTAGCGTGCGTTTTTCGATGTCGCTAAATCCCTGCTGGAACACCGTTTTTATCGCAGTTTTGTCGCCGCGATTAATCACCGCAGCCAACTGACCGATTCCGGAATCGCTGCCGAAACGGTAGCTTTTTTGCAGCAGGCACAGACTGTCGCGCAACGCTGCTGCCTGAATTCCCGACCCGGCAGGAATAGCGCTCCCGGTCAGGCGACTGAGCTGGCGGGCGCGTTCCGGGGTAAACCCGTCACCGACGAAAGCACAGATATCCCCCAGCACGGCCCCCGCTTCGACGGAAGCGAGCTGGTCGCGATCGCCCAGAAAAATCACCCGTCCGTGCGGCGGCAGCGCATCGATAAGGCGCGACATCATCGGCAAATCAATCATCGAGGCTTCATCCACCACCAGCACATCCAAATGCAACGGGTTTCCCGCATGATGACGCAGGCGCTGACTGCTAGGCTGAGCGCCTAATAATCGATGCAGCGTACTGGCGTCATCGGGGATGCGTTTCTTTTGCTCATCGGTTAGCGGTAGCTCTCGTAGCGCCGCTCCCAGTGAGGCGGTCAGGCGCGCAGCCGCTTTTCCCGTTGGCGCCGCCAGTCGAATACGACAGCGCTCACCGTCGGCCATTTGAATCAACGCCGCCAGCAGCCTTGCGACCGTTGTCGTTTTTCCCGTCCCCGGTCCGCCGGAGATCACCGATATCCGGCGGGTGAGCGCGACAGCAGCGGCTACTTTTTGCCAGTTAACCCCCTCCGATAGCGGAAACAGCGCCGCCAGCGTGTGGGTCAACCGTTGTTCATCCACTTCAATGGCGTGGTTCACTTCACTGAAAAAGCGAGCTACCGTACGTTCGTTGTGCCACATCCGGTTCAGATACAAGCGATCGCCGTACAGCACCAGCGGCGTGGGTTGCTCGCCACGGCTTACCGCACTGGAAGCCAGCAGACATTCCGCCCAGTCTTCTGGTTCGCCCGTTTCAGCGAGCCAGGCGCTTAACAGAGGATGCGCGTCCTCGCTCAGAGATAACCGTGAAAGCGGTAAGCAAACGTGCCCTTCTCCCGCTTCACGACTGAGCAACGCCGCAGCCAGCGCAACGGCAGGGTTGTCACTTCCGGCAACCGCCAGCGCGAACTGAGCATCCAGAGGCCGGAGCTGTTTTTGCTCAACAGCCTCCAGAAATCGTTTCTGGATTGTCATAGCATCGTCTCCTGCACCGCACCGGCAAACATCTCGTCCATCAACGCAATCAACTCTCCGTCAGGTCGGGTCGCGTAAATTCCCTGCTGCGGATTTTCACTGTCAACGCCGCGCAGGAAGAGATAGATAACGCCGCCAAAATGGCGTTCATAATCGTAATCAGCAATGCGATGGCGTAAGTAGCGATGCAGCGCGAGGGTATAAAGTTGGTATTGAAGGTCGTAGCGATGCGCCTGCATGGCAGAGGCCATCGCCTGCTGCGTATAGGCGGAGCTGTCTTCGCCCAGCCAGTTCGATTTGTAATCGAGCAGGTAATAACGCCCCTGGTGGCGGAATACCAGGTCAATAAAACCTTTCAGCATGCCGCGAACCTGCATAAAGTCCAACGCAGGGCACCCCGCCGAGAGCGGATCGTATTGGCGAATTAACGCATCAAGCTGGTTGGCCATCAACGGCTGCGAAATCGGCAGATAAAACTCCATCTCCACCTGTTTTTCACGCGCGGATAGCTGGCTCAAACTCACGCCCGTCTCGTTGAGAGGCGCCTGCAAAATGGCGTCCAGCCATTCGGTCAAAACCGGCGTCCAGTGTGCGTCATAACCGCCCAACGCCAGTTGCTCCTCGACCCAATGCGGATCCACCGGTTGCGTAAAATCGAGATTTTCAAACAGGCTATGCAAGAACGTACCCGGCGAAGCGCCGCGCGGGAACTGATGCGGTGTAAGTCCTGACTCTTCAATAACCTCACCGACGCCTGTGGCATCGATATCCAGTCGTGGGATCAGATCCTGCGCGATACCCTGTCCACGCTGTTGCAGACCGGAATAACTGGTCACGCGCCAGCTATCGCCGGGCTTACGCTGCAGTATTTTCGCACTCAGTTCGCTGCTAACAGCCTGCGCAACCTGCCAGGGTTCACCGTCAGGCTGCGCGGGAGTCTGGCAAGCAATATCGTTGCTACAAAGCGCTTCAATCGCGCTACGCAGACCCACGGCATCCATCGGCTCACCTTTTTGCAACAGGCGACCAAGTGCGCTCTGATGCACATCGGTATCCCCTTTTTTATCGCCCCGACGTCGTACCAACGGCGCAACGCCAAGGCTGCAATGCCATACCGAACGGGTTAGCGCGACATACAGCAAACGCAGATCTTCCGCCAGACGCTCTGCTTCGGCCAGCTCAACGCTCTCCTCAGCATCGCTGAGATCCAGCACGGCTTCAAAAGAGCTACGATCGTGGTAGAAAGCCTGATCCTGAACGCGGAAATTGGTGATAAACGGCAGCCAGACCAGTGGATACTCCAGCCCTTTCGATTTATGGATGGTGACGATTTTGACCAGATGCTTGTCGCTTTCCAGCCTGAGCTGCTGGCTGGACGCGTTGCTGTCGGGTTCAAGAATATGCTGGGACAACCAGCGCACCAGCGCATGCTCGCTTTCCAGCTGCGAGCCCGCTTCCTGCAACAGTTCGCTGATATGTAAAATGTCGGTCAGTCGACGTTCGCCTCCCGCCGTCGCCAGCAGGTTCTCTGCAATCTGGCGAGCCGTCATCAGCGCACGTAGCATCGGCATCACGCCGCGTTTATGCCAGATCTGACGATAGCCGTCGAATTCTTCGACCACCGCATCCCAGGCATTCTCGTCGGTATTTAACGCTTCAATATCCTGCGCATTCAGACCCATCATTGAGGTCGCCAGCGCGCTACGCAACGTGTTCTCACGTTCCGGCGTCATCACCGCCTGCAGCACCCACAGCAACTCCTGCGCTTCCAGTGTTTCAAATACGCTGTCACGGTTGGAGAGGTAGACAGAGGGAATGGCCAGTTGCGTCAGCGCATCACGGACCAGCGCCGCCTCCTGGCGGCTTCGCACCAGTACGCTGATATCTGACGCGCGTACCGGGCTGGATGCTTTGCCACTTACCAGTTGCGCTGCGCCAGAATGCCCGGCCTTAAGCCAGTCGCGAATTTGTGTGGCGCACACCTGGGCCATATAGCTCTGATAATCGCCTACGCCGCAACTTTCTCCTTCCATCAGCCACATACTCATAGCTGGCTGCGTTTCGCCGTGCAAAACAAACCGTAACGCCTGGTTTTTTTCTGCGGATTTTACCGGGCTGAAAGGGATTTCGCGGAACATAAAGGCGTCGTCCATCTGGCTGAAAAGCGTATTCACGCTATTGACCATGCCGGGGGCCGAACGCCAGTTGGTATCAAGCGTATAGTGTGCGCTGACTTCGCTGCGCGCCTTCATATAGGTGAAGATATCCGCGCCGCGAAACGCGTAAATTGCCTGTTTCGGATCACCAATTAGCAGCAGTGCGGTATCCGGCTGATGCTGCCAGATCCGACGAAAAATACGGTACTGCTGTGGATCGGTATCCTGGAATTCATCGATCATGGCGACCGGGAAACGAGTACGAATAGCCGTCGCCAGCGCATCGCCGCTTTCACTGCACAACGCCGCATCCAGACGGCTGAGCATATCGTCAAAACCCAGCTCGCCGCGGCGACGTTTTTCCTCGGCAACTGCCGAGCGGATCTCCGCCAGCGCCCGGGTGATCACCAGATCGCGGAGAGTTAACGGTTCGCTAAGCAGTTCATCAATAGCGACAAACAGCGGGTGCTGAGGGGTTATCCCGCCCGCTTTGGTTCGCTCTTCCAGAAAACGCTGTGAGAATTTCTCCAGCGCGTCAGGAAGCTGGTAACTTTGTGTTTCTTCCTGCGCCCACGCGCTGATCTTTTCGATCCACTTGCCCTGATTACCGCGATTAAATTTACGCCGGTCAATTCCGGAGGCTTCCATCAGGCCATCCAGCTCATCAACAGAATCACACCATTGCTGCTTGATCTGGTTAATGCGTGCGAGAATTTGTTCATGCCGGGAGGCCAGCGTTTCGTCATCAGACGGTGGCGCCTTGATAACCGGCGCTTCCCCCTGCAGATAGCGATCGATATCTCTCAGCAGCGCTTGCGGTCCTTTCCACGTTTCAAAAACCACCTGCGCAATGTCGCGGGGCAGCGGGTAGCAGTGCCGACGCCAGAAGTCCGCGCAGGCCTGATAGCGCAGCAGCGATTCATCTTCTATCAGCTGCTGTTCGAACAGCATGCCTGACTCAAAGGCATTAAGACTGAGCATACGCTGACAAAAGCCGTGGATGGTAAACACCGCCGCTTCATCCATCTGTCTTTCAGCCAATAGCAGCCACTGCGCGGCCTGTTTTTTATCGGCAATTTCATCTAACAAACGGGCATATAGCGGGTTGTCGGTGGTTTCACGCAGGCAGGCAATTCGCAGTTCATGAATATTGCTACGAATTCGACCGCGCAGCTCTTCGGTAGCCGCCTCGGTGAAGGTGACCACCAGCAGTTCTTCGACGGTCAGAGGACGAGGAAAGGCGGCAGAGCCGCCCAGTCCAAGCAGTAAACGTAAATATAGGGCGGCGATGGTAAAGGTTTTACCGGTGCCCGCAGAGGCTTCAATCAGGCGCTCGCCCGTCAGAGGCAAGCGCAGTGGATCAAGGGACTCAGCGGCATCATTCATTCTTATCACTCATCAGGGGTAAGGTTTGCTGCAACGCGCTGACGGTCTGCCACACTTTCCAGCCTACCGGGTGCACATATTCTGCTTTCCCATTCTGACTGCCGGAAACCTGTGACAATATCGCCATGCCTTGCGGCTCAACCACCGCCTGATGGAAGAAGTCGGCAAGTTTTTGCGGCGTCAGCAGTTTAATCTGAGCCACTATTTTATCACGTGAATCGAAGCGCATATTGCCGCGATCAAAATCTTTGCTTAACTGTGAGGCTTCTGCCCCCAGCGTTTGCGGCGCCTGCAGCATTTGCGCAATAATCGCCTGCTGAATTTGCGCGAACTCTTCAGGTTTCATCGCCCGCAGCTTCGCTTCCGCCGTCGGGAAGAACGCTTTATAACGCTCCCAGAGGTAAGACGGCTGCTTATCACTGCTTTGCAGCAGGAACCCCATTCCCCACTGACGGCCAACGCTCATCGGGAAAGCAAATACGGCGTAGCCTAACTGTTCTTCAGTACGCAGCTGATTGTAGAACCACGGCTGAACAATCTGACCTAACATAGCGCTGTAGGCTGAACTGGCGTATTCATCGTATCCGGTTGGCACAAATACCGCGGCCAGCGCTGAATCCGTGCTGCTGCCTGCTTTTTCAAAGATGACGGACTGCTTCTTGTCCACAACCACATCTTTGTTGCGACACCACTGTGATCCGTTCGCACCAAGCTGTTTTTGGATATCCCGCGCCATGCTCGTCGTCTGAGCTTCGCTCATATTGCCAATGACCAGGAATTCAGGTCGCGCACCGGTTTTTAAGGCGTCGCGGTAGGTCATCACCTCTTTCAGGGTGATGGAAGGCAGCAGCTTACGTCGCTCGTCGCGGGAGAAGTACGGCACCTGAGAAAGCATCTGCACCGGCATAATAGCCTGATCGTAAGCTTTACCCTTTTCTGCGGAATCCATCATCTGGGCATACCAGGATTTCGCCTGTTCCAGCTGTTCGTCCGTTGAGGTATAGCTGAAATAGCCGCTCAGCAGCGCCTGAAAAAGCTGCGGCAAACGTTGGGTGTAGCCGTTGGCGTTAAGCATCAACCCATTGTTAGCGTTGGTAGAGAAACCAATTCCACCTACCGATGCCTGGTTACTTAACTGATCGAGCGCAATCCCTGCCAGGTAATCGTTAAGTGCGAATAAGACCTGGTTGCGGGCGCTGTCCATGGCTTTCGGGTTACGCAGGATCACGCTGACGTCAGCCTTCGGCTCGCTGGCAAAATACTGGCTCGGGGCATACACCACACGTAAATCCGGCTCATCAACGATCAGCTCTGGGTGAGCGTATTTTTTATCCGTCTTAATCAGCGTGAAATCATCCGGAATGTAGGGGTTCAACTCCGGTAACGACAGCGCAATGCCCTGCGCTTTTTGCTGCCAGTCGGCAAAGGTTTTGTCGCTGATTTTATCCACCTGGTAAGGCGCATCGACAAAATAAGCGGTTTTATTATGCGGCTCTTTCGCGCTGATATACCAGATACGCGCATTCTGCGGCGTCATCATTGCCAGACGTTGCTCAACGGCTTTCGCATCGTACTGGTCAGCAATATTCACCGCATCCAGCGTATGCTCGACGGGAACGCGGATCATGGTATCAGCCAGCCATTCCACGTAGTCCATATCACGGGTGATGGAGGGATAACGGAAATCGAGATCCAGCACGTGCGCCAGCTCGTCAAAATAGCGTTTATCGACACCTTTCTCGCGTAACAAATTGAGGTAGCTAAAGATTGCCGCGACAACTTCATCGCGGTTCGCCAGCCCCTTGTCGGTTAACGTCGCGGAAATGGCTAATACGCCGCTGTTCCCGTTGACCACCGGATCGGAGTCTGCGCGAATACCTTCAACCAGGCCCTGCTTTTGCAGCCAGTCAGACAACGTGCCCGGGCTACGATTGCCAATCAGGTAGGTCACCAGTTCATCGGTTTTACTGCGGAACTGCGCGCTGTTGTTATCGATACGAAACTCGACGCGCAGCACTTTACGCGGCATTGCCGGAACATAGTGGATGATGATGCCCTTTTGCGCATCAGTGACGACCGGGACGCTAATCTCAGGCTTTGCGATATTCCTGTTCGGTACGCGCCCAAAGGTGTCAGCCGCTATCCGCGCCAGCTCTGGCAGCGGTTTATTGCTATAAATCACCGCCTTCATCAGGTTCGCAGAGTAGTACTTTTCATGAAATTTTTGTAATGCTTGCAGCACCGGGTTGCCCGGTTTATCGCTTAATGTCTCAAGATTCCCGCCAGAGAAACGCGAACCTGGGTGCGCCGGGTTGATCGTCTCAGCGCTCACCTGCGCCATACGCATCCCGTCTCGGGTACGCGCTAGTGTCAGCTCGGAGTTAACCGCGTTACGCTCGCGGTCGGCATATTTTTTATCCAGCAATGGATCGGCAATAGCATCCGCCAGGCGATCCACCGCCCCCACCAGCGCGTCGTTCTCGACTTCAAGATAGAAGGCCGTACGATAAGGCGCAGTGCTGGCATTGTGGCTACCGCCGTGCATTTTCAGGAATTCAGCCAGGCTGTCCGGCTGTGGGTATTTTTTCGAGCCCATCAGACACATGTGTTCGAGATAGTGCGCCAGTCCCTGATGATCGTCCGGATCTTCCAGCGAGCCCACGGGGACTACCAGTGCAGAAAGGGATTTCACGGCCTGAGGATCGGATACCAGCAGCACAACCATGCCGTTATCAAGGCGCACAGCCTGATACTGACGGGTGTCTTTATCGCTTTTACGGATGGTTTCAGCTAAAGGCTGCCAACCGGTATCTGCCTGACTTACGGGAACCCAAAGGGCGACGAACAACAGTAATGCGCTGAACCAGGTGCTGCGGGGCATTCACAAACCTCATCATTAACGAATTCACCTGTTCACTACAAACCACGCATAAATACATGATCTGAACAGGGCAAGACTATGTGCTGAACGAGCCAGCATCTTCTCTTTGTAAGAATCAGTCCGTGACAGAATGCGCATCATAGTGGAAGCCATCGAATTGCGCAATTTTTATACAATCATCATGACTGATTAAAGCGAAAAATCGGTAACAGGTAGCGCTGAGACTGTAAAACAATAGCCTCCTGCGTATCAGCATCCAGTTGACGCCAAAGACGCTGATACCAGATATCATCACCTTCGCCACGTACCATCATGTTGCCTTCATAGGCTTGCAGAAACTTACTGCGCGCTTTTTGCAACGTGGCATCGTCATCTAACATGGCATCATTTGCGGCGTCATAACAGGTTTTTATCCATGCACCACCGCTTTCGGGCAATACCAGCAACGGTGACGACATGCCTTCCCGATACCCCTCAATGAGTTGCGACAGGTACAGCAGCGCCTGTTCTGCATCCAGCGGCGGAAAACGCCATTCTCCGTCTTTACGCAGGAACAATCGGCTCTCTCCCCTACCGCCACTGGCACAATAGACAAGATGTTCCAGCCAAAGTTGCACACCCTGCGCAATGCTTATCAAAGATGGGCGCCAGCGCAACAAACCGTCCTCTTGCACCTGCGGCAGCCAACCGGTGATTTGCACGCCGTGACAGTTAAGATCGATTTCCATGCTCTGACAGGGCTGACGACAGGCGATAATGCGTTCAGCCAGCGACTGCATTTCCTGACGCTGCGTATCCCACAGAATTTCGCCAAACGGCCCATAGGGTAGCGCGCCCGCCGCACGAAAACGGCGGAACAGTCGTTCAGCATCGTTCTCTTCAACCAGCGTATTAAGCAATTGCTGATTAAGCTGGTAGCGGGTTAACCCTTCAAGAGTGAAAGGTTCCGTATCCGGGATCTCACTCTCTTCAGAGCGGAAGTTGACCCTTAAACGCATCTGGAAAAAGGCGCGTACCGGATGTGCCCAAAATCGCTGCAGCGTTTCCAGCGTTAGCGTTTCTGGCATTTCAAAGGGAAGAGGCTGCACAAAATCCGTGTGCGCTTTTCCTGACAGACTCGCCGCAGGCAGCCATTCCCGGGCATAGCTTTGCTGTTCGCCCGGCAAATAGTTTTGTGCATCAAAGGGCATACGGGTATGCAAACGGGTTATATGCGCTTTTACCCTTGCCTCGCTTTGATCACAGGTCAACGATTCATCGCCCGGCAGATAATGGCTTTGTCCAATGTAGTCCATCAGTTCTTGCACCAGCACCGACGGGAAGCGCTCGCTGTTATCCTGAATAGAGCGGCCAATGTAGCTGATGTAGAGCGTCTGCTGTGCCGAGATTAATGCTTCGAGGAACAAATAGCGGTCATCATCGCGACGACTGCGGTCACCCCGCATCGGTTTTTGGCTCATTAAATCAAAGCCCAGCGGCGCAAGCTGACGCGGATAAACCCCATCGTTCATACCCAGCAGGCACACCACTTTGAACGGAATGGAGCGCATCGGCATCAGCGTACAAATGTTAACGGGCCCCGCCAGGAAGCGCTGGCTGATGCGTTCCTGGTCAAGGCGCTGGGCTAGCTCATCACGCAACAGAGAGAGCGGTATAGCATCGCCGTACTCAGCCCCTAAACCTTCGGTAATAATGGCCTGCCACTGCTGTTCAATCAGCGTCATTGCCGCTTCGGTGTCCGCGTCCGGTAGGAAGAAATCATTAAGCATTTCCCGACAAACGGGTAGCCACTCTTCCAGCGGACGTTCCTGCGCTAACCCTCTACGCCAGAGATTAAGCTGCATCAGCAACGAGGCCAGATGCCCTACCAGCTCGGCAATCAGGCCGCTGGACTCATCGTAAGGCAATACCGATTGCCACTCGCCCTGCGAGCTTTCCATCGCGTAGCCGAGCAGCATACGCGTTAAACCAAATTGCCATGTATGCTGACCTGTAGGTGGAAGTTCCAGTTCACGCACGTTATCGTCGTCAATTCCCCAACGAATCCCGGATTCATTGACCCATAAGCGAAGATAGCGCAACCCTTCTTCATCAATGTTGAAACGCGCCGCCAGCACGGGAACATCCAGTAACGCCAGGACATCCTCTGAGACAAAACGGCTATCCGGCAGCGACAGCAGGCTGATAAAGGCCTGTAAGACGGGATGAGACTGGCGTGCCCGACGGTCAGATATTGCATAAGGTAAGTAACGCTCGGCTGGCGCGCTACCAAAGACCGACTGAATGAATGGGCTGTAGCTGTCGATGTCCGCCACCATCACGATAATATCGCGCGGTGTCAGCGTTGGGTCCGCTTCCAGCATGGCCAAAAGCCGGTCATGAAGAATTTCCACCTCGCGCTGTGGGCTATGGCAGACATGGAAAGTCACGCTGGTGTCGTTCAGCTCAAGCCGGCGTTTATTGTCGCTACGGGAATATTCTTCCAGCGTAACGCCCGCCACGGCATGACTTTCAAGTTCCAGAATATCCGATTGAATATTATGCAAAAGGTTGTCAGGCGTAATGTCGACAAACGCGTCCAGTTCCTGACTGTTTTCCAGCTCCGAAAGCAAATAAATGTAATCACGCCCCAGCTTGCCCCACGAGGCCAGCATCGGGTTGCCCACATCCTGTTCGCCATCGCTGTTAAATAATCCTTCGGCTTTCTGATTATCACGAAACAGCGGCAGATGCCGTTCTTCAAAGCTGTGCCGACGCTGACGAGCCATCAGCTTCGCCAGCCAGGCCGGATCTTTAATATCCCCCCAGTAGTAGCGACAAGGGTTGGTAAACAGCAGATGAATATCAATGTGCTTACCTAGCGCCTGCAATGCCTGCAAATAAACCGGCGGCAGCGCCGAAATACCGCAAATAAAGACCCGAGAAGGCAGTCCCTGTGGGCACTCGGACGCGTTTTCCAACGTCTGAATAAATCGTTGGTATAAATTGGCACGATGCCAGCGCGGCTGGCCCAATTCCGCGGTGTATTCCACCAGCGCTTTCCACAACGGTGCCTGCCAGGCCTGAGACTCGCCAAGTCCCTCAACCTGTCGCCCCGCTTCCCACTGGGTCAACCATTCAGGGCGGTAGACTAAATACTGGTCGAAAAGGTCAGCCGCGCGCGAGGAAAGCTGAAAAAGCTTACGTTTATCAGTGTCGTCCGTCAGATAGTGTCGTAGCAATGCGAAGTCATCGCTATCCAGCAATTGTGGCAACAGCGTCATCAACTTCCAGCTCATGCTCTGTTTGCTGAACGCACTCTCTTTCGGGATATCCGGCAGCACGCGCACAAACATATCCCAGATAAAACTCGCGGGCAGCGGAAAATCGATATTGGCGGCAATACTAAACTTCTGTGCAAGAGTCATTTGTAGCCACTGCGCCATACCGGTACTTTGAACCAGGATCATCTCAGGCTCAAAGGGGTCGTCCAGCCGCTCGCGCTCAACGATAAATTCCATTAACGCTTCCAGCACATCCAGACGGTTGGAGTGGTAGACCCTTAACATAGCGACTCCTGACTACTGACGATTCGGGCAATGCAGACGCGTCATCTGACCCTGCCTGCCGAGGGGTGAAGAAATTATAACGTTGATGCTGACACATCCCGCTCTCGTTGTCTGCATTCGGTTAGCCTGCCAGTTCACAGGCGATGAAAACGGGTACAGCTGGGTTTGCTGCCAGGCGTGGCGCCAGAGTTGCTGATACTGGTTTCTGATGATAAAGCTGTTCATTAGCACCCGCTGGTATCCTGACAACGCGGTCACAATCATGATCATTAGTACCATTGCCAGCATCACTTCCGGCAGACTAAAGCCACGCTGTCTGTTCAAGGGATCTGGCATAACGTCTGCTCCTTTAGCGGACAAAAATCGCTCCAACCACGCGCCGAGAATTCTATGTTGCCATCAATAACCACCCCCTGACGCCATAACGATATCCCTTCATAGTGGGCAATAAGCAGAACAAAATTATTGGTAAGCCGGCGCAGGCAAACCGCGGCATCCTGCGTGGGATCGCGCCGACACTGTACGGCGGGTTGTAAGCGCCAGGGCTGCGTACGCCCCCATTCTATCGCGGATTGCACTACCGCCTGACGCTGCAGCGCCTGACTTTGTGTGACCACACGCGCAGCAAAACTGGCCTCCTGTCTGCTAACGCCTTGCAGCAGCAGACTACCGAGCACCAGCAGCAACAGGACCATTGCCAGAGAAGATACGCCTCGCTCACGGTTCACAGGTTGAATCCCGTAACGCTGTAGACCGCTTCAACAACTTTTTGTGGTTCGTCATTGCTCACTCCACGCAAACGCAGCGTAAGAAGCGGGGAATATCCGCTGAAATTCAGCCTTTCAACCTGGAATACCTCAATCTGCATCGTGGCCGGATCGGTCATTTTGTCCCATCCTTTGCCAGTGCAGCCAGTGGCTCCACGCACGGTTTCCAACACCTTGTCCTGTAAACGAAACCCAATAGAATCAGCCTCTTTCACGGGACTGCTTTCCCAAACGCCATTGCTGTTGGCATCCCAGCGGGCAATAACACAGTCTCCCTTAGCCGATATCACCAGTCCCTCTCCGACACAGTTTCCCCGGCAATACCCCGCCCGCTGAAGATGCTTCGCCACGGTGTAGACCCGCTGCCATATTTCATCTTCCAGTACTAACTGGCGCGTGTTACGCAGAATCTCTCGCTGTAGCGCCGGTAAAAATCGTGCTGAGCTAAGCAATAAAATACTGCTAATCGCCATGGCAATGAGCATCTCCAGCAGTGAAAATCCCCGTTCATTTACTGACATAATCTGGCCTCATCACGCTCGCAAAGCCTGATTCGCCCCCAGCCAGAAACCACCACGCGCCATTCCCCAGTCGCATTTTTCAGGCGTATATGTCCGGCCCATGCCGTATTGCGCAGTCCAAAAAAGGCCAGTGAAGGTGTTATCTCTGCCATTTCGACGTCGTCCCAGGGCGGTGTAAAAACCAAAGACGAAACGGGTCGGCACGTGGTTTGCGAAGCCGCAGAGCTGACAAAACACCATGATGTGCCATCCCGAATCACGCTTATCACATGATCGCGGTTACGCCAGTTAGCATCTTCACGCAGTTGCAGCAGGTAGTCCCGCACCTGGCAGGCGGTCTGCCACAGCCGCTGTTGCTGCTGCCAGCGCTGCCAACCATACAGCCCAGATGCACCAAGCGCTGCGACAATCAGCATCGCAATCAGGGTTTCGAGAAGCGTGTAACCTTGTTGTTTTTTCATGTCGCCAGTATGGCGTGAGGAAAATGAATAACGAGCGGGAAATTCGGTTTCTACGGCGAGCTATGGGGAATATTTAGCGCGTTACAGGCCGTTGCAATATTTCAGGAATCCGCGCCGAAGAACGCGATTTGAGACAAAAAAAACCGACGCACATGGGCGTCGGTTGTGACAGCATGAAACAGGTTAGATAGCTACCGGTGCTTTAATACCCGGGTGCGGATCGTAGCCTTCAATTTCGAAGTCTTCGAAGCGATAGTCAAAGATTGATTCAGGCTTACGTTTGATAACCAGTTTCGGCAGCGCGCGAGGTTCACGGCTAAGCTGCAGATGCGTTTGATCCATATGGTTGCTGTACAGGTGCGTGTCGCCGCCGGTCCAGACAAAATCACCCACTTCCAGATCGCACTGCTGCGCCATCATGTGTACCAGCAAAGCGTAGCTGGCAATGTTAAACGGCAGGCCGAGGAACACATCGCACGAACGCTGATACAGCTGGCAGGAGAGCTTGCCATCCGCCACGTAGAACTGGAAGAACGCATGGCACGGTGCCAGCGCCATTTTATCCAGCTCACCGACGTTCCATGCGGAAACGATGATGCGGCGAGAGTCCGGATCATTTTTCAGCTGGTTTAGCACGGTGGTGATCTGGTCGATATGGCGACCATCTGGCGTAGGCCACGCGCGCCATTGTTTGCCATAAACCGGGCCTAAATTACCGTTTTCATCCGCCCATTCGTCCCAGATTGAGACGTTGTTTTCATGCAGGTAGGCAACGTTAGTATCGCCCTGCAAGAACCACAGCAGCTCATGAATGATCGAGCGTAAATGGCAGCGTTTAGTCGTAACCAGCGGGAACCCTTCCTGCAGATTAAAACGCATCTGATGACCAAAAATGGAAAGCGTTCCGGTTCCGGTACGGTCGTTTTTCTGTGTGCCTTCATCCAGCACTTTTTGCATCAGTTCTAAATACTGTTTCATGGTTCCTCAGGAAACGTGTTGCTGTGGGCTGCGGCGGTACGCCCAAACCATCATAATAATGCCTGCGACAATCATCGGGATAGAGAGGATCTGCCCCATGCTGATGTACTGTACCCAGGTGCCGGTAAACTGCGCATCCGGCTGGCGGAAGAATTCAACAATAATACGAAACGCGCCATAACCAATCAGGAACAGACCGGATACCGAACCCATCGGGCGCGGTTTGCGAATGTACAAGTTCAGAATGATAAACAGCACAACGCCTTCCAACGCCATCTCATAAAGCTGTGAGGCGTGGCGTGGCAGCGAGCCGTAGGTATCAAAAATAGACTGCCATTGCGGGTTAGTTTGCAGCAGTAAAATATCTTCGGTACGGGAGCCCGGGAACAGCATGGCGTACTTGAAGTTCGGGTCAACGCGTCCCCACAGCTCACCGTTGATAAAGTTGCCCAGACGCCCTGCACCCAGGCCAAACGGAATCAGCGGGGCAATGAAATCAGAAACCTGGAAGAACGAACGCTTAGTGCGTTTGGCGAAGATGATCATCACCAGGATCACACCGATAAGTCCACCGTGGAAGGACATACCGCCGTCCCAGACGCGGAACAGATACAGGGGATTATCGAGGAATAACGGGAAGTTATAGAACAGTACGTAACCAATACGCCCACCGAGGAAAACCCCGAGGAAGCCCGCATACAGTAAGTTTTCTACTTCATTTTTGGTCCAGCCACTGCCCGGACGATTCGCGCGGCGCGTCGCCAGCCACATCGCGAAAATAAACCCCACCAAATACATTAAGCCGTACCAGTGAAGCGCGACGGGTCCGATTGAGAAAATGACCGGATCGAAATCCGGAAAATGCAGATAGCTACTGGTCATCTGTCACCACAAGTTCTTGTTATTTCGCTGAAGTCAGACAGCAATTGATAAGCGCGCCTGCATAATGCAGGCGCTCCAAAGGTGCGAATGATAGCACAAGGGGTTAGAAGCGGATGCCGGGAAGATGTAAAAGATCTGTATAGGTAATCTCTATCCCCCGTAATACCTGATAGCGCTACGCTTATCAGGCCTACAATCCCCCGCGAATCAAGCCCCCCATGCCACGACGCTCCATGAAGGCCGCTACCTGATGGCGTACTTCCGTTGCCATCTGTGCCTCCAGGCTGCGCTGCGCCAGCGTTTGCGCCTCATCAAAATCGATATGACGCAGCAGATATTTTACGCGAGCGACAGAACGACCGTTCATCGACAAATGACGGAAACCGAGACCGATCAGAATAGCCACGCACATCGGGTCGCCCGCCATTTCACCACACAGGCGCAAATCGATACCGCTTCTTTCGGCTTCCTGCGCAATCATCGCCAGCGCACGCAACATCCCCGGATGCAGGCTGTCATAAATGCTGGCTACCCGTGTGTTGTTACGATCGACGGCCAGTATGTACTGGGTAAGGTCGTTGGTTCCGACCGAGATAAAGTCTATCCGGTTTGTCAGATGCGGCAGCATGAACACCATCGACGGAACTTCCAGCATGATGCCAATGCGCGGTTTCGGGATCTCGTAACCGATCATCTCCTCCACTTCGCGTCCGGCGCGTTCAATCAAACGTCGCGCTTCGTCCACTTCATCGATGCTGGTTACCATCGGCAGCAAAATGCTCAGGTTTCCGGTTGCCGCATTCGCACGCAGCATAGCGCGAACCTGGATCAAAAAGATCTCCGGCTGATCGAGCGTTATGCGGATCCCTCGCCAGCCAAGGCACGGGTTCTCTTCACTGATCGGCATGTAGGGCAGCTGTTTATCGGCGCCGACATCCAGCGTACGCAGGGTCACCGGCTTGTCGTTAAACATTTGCAGCATACCCTGATACTGCGCAACCTGTTCTTCTTCCGAAGGAAATCCGCTTTGCAGCATGAACGGGATTTCGGTGCGATAGAGGCCAATGCCGTCGATTCGGCTACCCAGCTTTTCTTCATGTTCCGGGCTGAGGCCCGCATTGAGCATCACCTTCACGCGCTCGCCGCTTTTCAGCTGTGCTGGCTGGTTGACGTCGTCTTCCGCCAGGCGGCTCAGCTCAATTTCTTCACTGATAAGACGCTGGTATTCCTGGATCAATACCGGTTCCGGATCGACCAGCAGTTCACCGCGATAACCGTCCACCACCAGCGTACGGCGATGCAGCACCGACGGCTGGATATCGGCCCCCATGACGGTAGGGATACCCAGCGCACGCACCATAATTGCCGCATGAGAGTTGGCTGCGCCGTCCCGGACAACCACGCCAACTAACCGGTCCTGAGGAAGCTCCGCCAGCGTGGTTGCTGAAAGTTCATCCGCCACCAGCACAAAGCGTTCCGGCCAGGCATTCGGCCCCTGGATAGAGTCATCAAGGTGGAACAGCAGGCGCTGGCCCAGCGCGCGTAAATCTCCGGCCCGCTCTTTGAGGTAGTTATCGCTCAGCGCGGCGAACTGTTCGGCAAACTTTTCAATGATCGTTTTAACCGCCCACTCGGCCACCGAACCGTTATCCACTTCCGCAAACAGCTCGCGGCGCAGACGGGTATCGGAAAGCAAGTGCGAGTAAAGATCAAAGATCGCCGCCGTTTCTTTCTGCGCCCCAGCGGTAAAACGCTTGCTGTAGCGGCGGAATTCGTTCGCCGCCTCTTCCAGCGCACCGGTCAGTCGCTCGCGTTCAAGCACAGGATCCAGCGTTGAAGCCTGGTAGACCTGTTCCATCAACGGCAGCGTCGCATCCTGCCAACCTTCGGCTATTGCCACACCAGGAGCGGCAGGCAGCGCACGGATGCGCGTTTGACGGTACTGGCCGAACA
The DNA here is from genome assembly GCF_030333015.1 of Citrobacter sp. Cpo012. Classification (NCBI taxonomy): domain Bacteria; kingdom Pseudomonadati; phylum Pseudomonadota; class Gammaproteobacteria; order Enterobacterales; family Enterobacteriaceae; genus Citrobacter; species Citrobacter sp. Cpo012. Next base: position 173,492 of record NZ_JAOWGR010000042.1, read on the forward strand.
GCGCGTTTAGCTGCGACTGCGAAAGTATGGCCGCCATTTGCGTGGCGAGCGTGACGAGGAAAGACTCTTCACTTTCATCGTACTGACGCAGTTCACGCTGCTGCACCACCAGCACACCTAAAAGCTGGCGACGCTGAATGATCGGTACGCCTAAGAATGCACGAAAACGCTCTTCTTTTACCGAAGGAATGTATTTGAAGCTGGGATGTTTTTGCGCATCGGCGAGGTTGATAGGTTCCGCCAGCCTGCCAACCAGGCCAACGATACCTTCATCAAACGCGAGTGCGACAGTGCGACCACGTGGTTTTTTTAGTCCCCGGGTCGCCATGAGGTAATAACAACGTCGATCGTGATCGGCCAGATAAACCGAACAGACCTCTGTATCCATCGCAAGACAGATGTCGGTAACCAGTATATTCAGCGCTTCGTTCAGACGCGGAGCACTGGCCACCTTTTCGACTATTTCGCGCAGGCGGGTGAGCATAATTTGCGTAGCTTAACCTCTTTTACGTCTGTACGCAGGTGCGCTTTGCGGTTTAGGAGTGCTCTCCTGAAGCGCCATGACAACACTTGCGAATTCTTTCATCACCCTGCGATAGACATCGCGTTTAAATGACACCACCTGTCGAACCGGATACCAGTAACTCACCCAGCGCCAGCCGTCGAACTCAGGTGTACTGCTGGTTTGCATATTGATTTCAGCATCGCTGCTGACCAATTGCAGAAGAAACCATTTTTGTTTCTGGCCGATACAAACCGGCTTTGTGTCCCAACGCACCAAACGTTTCGGTAACTTGTAACGCAACCAGTTACGAGTAGAAGCAAGGATCCGTACATCTTTACGACTGAGACCCACTTCTTCAAAGAGTTCCCGGTACATCGCCTGCTCTGCTGTCTCTCCTGCATTGATCCCACCTTGTGGGAATTGCCAGGAGTGCTGACCAAATCGCCGGGCCCACATGACCTGCCCCTGGCGGTTACAAATTACTATCCCTACATTCGGGCGGTAGCCATCGTCATCAATCACCGGACTACCTCAACATAAACCTTATATACAAACGATTGTTTCACACTCCTGAGGGGCGGTAAACCACTCTGTTAAGGGTGCGATATTCTAATAACAATTGAATAACTCACAGTTAAAGGCCGAGTTATAAACAGAAGAAGGGCAAGCAAGGCGATTTTATTCACCTTTTCTGTGGATATAGTTGTGAAGAAGTACGGAATTACTATGGGAAAACCCAGAACAGTCCGAATAAGACATTCGTCACATATCAAAAATACTCTTATACATTCATAAAGTTAAAACCGATCCACGCAGATAAACACACAGAAATGTGATGTGCATCACGCATAAGATCTTCACGCTGATGAAAGATCGACCAGCGTTGGTTTTATCCACAGATTATGCCAATAAGTTAGGCACAATTTGTGTGAAAATTCGATTTTCGTCGCACGTCAAGGCTGTAAATTGAAACAGTAGTGGGGGTTTTTCACAGTTATCCCATCTTTCTGTGGATAACATGGTGTAAGATCCTGTTCATTGTCAGTGACCAGAATTGGAAAACCCGCTTCGCTGTTGCGCAACTCTGCGAACGTAAATCTAAAAACCAATATAAATCATAGAATTGAATAAAGCATGTGGAAAAAGATAAACTCTGTCCACACGGTATAAAATCATTGCTCATTTTTTCACCTAAGGGTTAACCCGATGCCAGAACTCCGTCCGTTACTTTCTCCCCCTGAATCTGAAGCCCAGTTGCTGAGCCAGGCACGGCAGCTTTCGGGCTACGCGTTAGGAGAATTAGCGGCAATGGCGGGAATCGTTACGCCGAAGGATCTTAAGCGCGATAAAGGCTGGATTGGCGTCCTGCTGGAAATCTGGCTCGGTGCCAGCGCGGGCAGTAAACCAGAGCAGGATTTTGCGGCGCTGGGCGTGGAGCTGAAAACGATCCCTGTGGACAGTCTTGGCAGACCGCTGGAAACCACCTTTGTGTGTGTGGCGCCGTTAACCGGCAATACCGGCGTCACCTGGGAAACCAGCCATGTACGGCACAAACTCAAACGTGTTCTGTGGATCCCGGTAGAAGGCGAACGCAGCATCCCTCTGGCTGAGCGCCGCGTCGGCTCTCCCCTGCTGTGGAGCCCGAATGAAGAAGAAGACCGGCAATTGCGTCTGGACTGGGAAGAGTTAATGGACATGATTGTGTTAGGACATGTCGAACGCATCACCGCTCGCCATGGGGAAGTACTGCAACTGCGTCCTAAAGCCGCCAACGCCCGCGCGCTTACCGAGGCCATTGGCGCCAACGGCGAACCCATCCTGACCCTGCCACGCGGCTTTTACCTGAAAAAGAACTTCACCCGCGCATTGCTTGAGCGACATTTCTTGTTCCAGGCGCAATAGGCACCGTCCGGCCTTTCACCCGCCGCGTTACGGGCCTATAATTACCGCTTCTTTTTTTTGGCAGGACTTTGTTCGATGTTATTTGCATGGATAACCGATCCTAACGCCTGGCTTGCGCTCGGTACGCTGACGCTGCTGGAGATCGTTCTTGGGATCGACAATATTATTTTCCTTTCTCTGGTTGTAGCCAAACTCCCGACAGCGCAACGCAATCATGCCCGACGTATTGGGCTGGCGGCGGCGATGATCATGCGTCTGGCACTGCTGGCTTCTATCGCCTGGGTAACGCGGCTGACAAACCCGTTATTCGAGCTGTTTGGCGAGGCGATATCAGCACGCGACCTGATCCTTCTGCTGGGGGGATTGTTCCTGATCTGGAAAGCCAGTAAAGAGATCCACGAATCCATTGAAGGTGAGGAAGAGGGGTTAAAAACCCGCGTATCTTCTTTCCTGGGCGCGATTGTGCAGATCATGTTGTTAGACATTATCTTCAGTCTGGATTCCGTGATTACTGCGGTTGGTTTGTCCGATCATCTGTTTATCATGATGGCGGCGGTGGTGATTGCCGTAGGCGTGATGATGTTTGCTGCTCGCCCGATTGGTGAGTTTGTCGATCGCCACCCTTCGGTAAAAATGCTGGCGCTCTCGTTTCTGATTCTGGTCGGTTTTACGCTGATTCTGGAAAGTTTCGACGTCCACGTTCCGAAAGGATATATCTATTTCGCCATGTTCTTCTCTATCGCGGTAGAGACCCTGAACCTGTGGCGTAATAAAAAAAATCCGCTCTGATGAAATCCATCGCTCCCCGCAAGGGGAGCGAATGCCAGCCACACCTACCCCTTCTCACAGTTTAAGATTTTACTGCTTTCACCCTGCACAACTTCGCGTTATTACTAAACTATTGTCAGACGCAGGCCATGTGAGGATAAGCAGATGAAAAAATGGGCAGTTTTGATTTCCGCCGTAGGACTGGCTTTTGCCGTTTCCGGATGCAGCAGCGATTATGTAATGGCGACAAAAGATGGTCGAATGATCCTGACCGATGGAAAACCAGAAATTGACGATGATACCGGTCTGGTGAGCTATCACGACCAGCAGGGCAATGCGATGCAGATTAACCGCGATGATGTGTCTCAAATCATTGAACGCTGATGGTTGAGGTCAGCAGCGCGCTGGCCTTAACAATTTTACTTCCCTTTTTCTCTTCCCTCAGCCATTTTTATAATCCTTATGTCGTGATTATAAAAAGGAAACGGCTATGCAATATCACCGTATACCCCACAGCTCGCTGGAAGTCAGTACACTGGGGCTGGGCACAATGACGTTTGGTGAACAAAACAGCGAAGCCGACGCACATGCACAGCTCGATTATGCCGTAGCACAGGGCATTAATTTGATCGACGTTGCCGAGATGTATCCGGTACCGCCGCGTCCTGAAACCCAGGGTCTCACCGAAACCTACGTAGGTAACTGGCTCGCCAAACACGGCAGCCGCGAAAAGCTGATCGTTGCGTCTAAGGTCAGCGGACCATCACGTAACAACGACAGCGGCATTCGACCGAATCAGGCGCTGGACCGTAAAAATATCCGTGAAGCGCTGCACGACAGCCTGAAAAGACTGAAAACCGATTATCTGGATCTGTATCAGGTTCACTGGCCGCAGCGCCCGACTAACTGTTTTGGTAAGTTAGGCTACAGCTGGACAGACTCCGCGCCGGTCGTTTCCCTTCTCGATACGCTGGACGCACTGGCCGAGTTTCAGCGCGCCGGGAAAATTCGCTACATCGGCGTTTCTAATGAAACCGCGTTTGGCGTGATGCGCTATCTGCACCTAGCGGACAAACACGATCTGCCACGCATCGCCACCATCCAGAACCCCTACAGCCTGCTGAACCGCAGCTTTGAGGTTGGACTGGCTGAAGTGAGCCAGTATGAAGGCGTTGAGCTGCTGGCTTACTCTTGCCTGGGCTTCGGTACGTTAACCGGGAAATACCTGAACGGCGCGAAACCTGCCGGTGCACGCAATACGTTGTTTAGTCGTTTCACGCGCTACAGCGGCGAGCAGACGCAGAAAGCCGTTGCGGCCTATGTAGATATCGCGAAACGCCATAATCTGGATCCTGCGCAAATGGCGCTGGCATTCGTGCGTCGTCAGCCGTTTGTCGCCAGCACTTTGCTGGGCGCCACGACGATGGAGCAGCTAAAAACCAACGTTGAAAGCCTGCATCTGGAGTTGAGCGAAGAAGTACTGGCAGAGATTGAAGCGGTGCATCAGGTGTATACCTATCCTGCACCGTAACAGTTAGCGCCTGATGGCGCTACGCTTATCAGGCCTACAAAGTGAACGCCCTGTAGGCCGTTTACGGTAACGCCGCCATCCGGCACATTCATAGCATACTTATCTCGCACCGCGACGATTAGCGCCTGATGGCGCTACGCTTATCAGGCCTACAAAGTGAGCGTCCTGTAGGCCGGATAAGGCAACGCCGCCATCCGGCAACAGCATACAACAGACTAATGGCGGCGCTGCCAAATCCACAGCGCCGCAATCGCCAGCGCAAACAGCGCACCAAATCCAATACCAATCGCAACAGCCGGGATCCCCACCAGCACCGCCAGTGAGTAAATACCGAGCATCAACAGCATCGCGCTGTTTTCGCCCAGGTTTTGCACCGCTATCGCATTACCCGCGCCGACGCTTTTCTTACCCCGTTCCTGCAGCAACGCATTCAGCGGTACCACAAAGAAGCCACCCGACACGCCGATAAGCATCAGCAATGCGTAGGCCGGAAACAGCGAATGTTGAAGAGAGAAAATCAGCACCACGACGCCAATCAGGATCCCCGCAGGCATACAGCGCGACACGGTTTCCAGCGTTACCAGCTTCGCTGCCGCACCCGCACCGACCACAATCCCGATCGCTACCATGGCATTGAGGTAGGTCGGTGTGGCGTTATCGGTGATGCCGAGCGCCACCGGGACCCACAGCACCAGCAGAAAACGCAGCGTAACGCCCGCTCCCCAAAAAAGGCTGGTTCCCACCAACGAGAAGCGTGTTTCACCGTTGCGCCACAACGATGAAGCCGCACAGAAGAAACTGCGCGTCATTTTCCCCAGATTCCAGGACTGGCCAGGACGAGCCGCGGCCAGTTTCGGGATATACAGGTTAGCCACCACGGCGCCAGCATAGGCCAGGGCACAGGCAGAAAGCGCGGCAATCACGTGCCAGTCGGCCAGAACGCCGCCGGCGACAGAACCGAGCAAAATCGCGGCAATGGTGGAGGCTTCCATCAGGCCGTTAGCCTTCACCAGTTTGTCGCCGGTAGTCAGTTCACCGAGAATGCCGTACTTGGCCGGTGAATATGCCGCCGCGCCGATCCCCACCAGCGTATACCCAAGAAACGGATTAATACCGAAGCAAATACTCGCCGCGCCCAGCAGTTTCAGAGCGTTCGCGAACATCATCACTCTGCCTTTGGCAAAGCTATCCGCCACCTGTCCCACAAAGGGAGCAAACAGAATGTAAGCGCCCACAAACACCATTTGCAGGATTGGCTGACTCCAGTCCGGATAGAATTGTTCTTTCAGCAACGCCAGCGTAGCAAACAGCAACGCATTATCGCCAAACGCCGACAGAAACTGCGCGGCGATAACGGACATCATCCCTTTGGACCAGATTGAAGTGTTAGTGTGCACTGACTCACTCATGTTGTTTTTCCGGCTCATCGACCCAGCTTTTCAGCGTAACAAAATCCGGCTTACCGCTGCCGAGTAAGGGGAGTTGCTTCAGATGGCGAATATCACGCGGTACGGCAAGTTCAGGTACACCGTGCGCCCGCGCATACTGCTGTAGTTTTTCACGTGTCAGCTCGCTGTCGGTAGTGAACAGCACCAGCGCCTCACCTTTGCTGGCATCACTCTTGATCGCTGTGGCGTGCATTTTGTCTGCGGATACCGCCAACGCCAGTTGCTCAACCATTTCCAGCGAAACCATCTCTCCGGCAATTTTAGCGAAACGCTTAGCGCGCCCCTGAATCAGTACAAAGCCGTTTTCATCAAAGCGCACGATGTCTCCGGTGTCATACCAGCCGCGCTCAATCTCACCTTGCGCATTCTCTGCTGTCGGCACTTCCAGCACGCCAGGTTTTTCGACGCGCAAATAGCCGCTCATAATATTAGGACCTTTCAGCTGTAAACGCCCACCGTCCTCAATTCCCGGAACGGCCAACAGTCGAGCATCCATACCAGGCAAGATGCGCCCTACCGTTCCCGATTTTGCCGCCATTGGTACGTTAATCGACACAACCGGCGCACATTCCGTCACGCCATAGCCTTCAAGAACGCGCAGGCCAAATTTCTCCTGCCACAGCTGCTTTGTGCTGTCCTGAAGTTTTTCCGCTCCCGCCACCACATAGCGCAGGCGGTGGAAATCGTACGGATGCGCAAAACGCGCGTAGTTGCCGAGGAACGTTGAAGTACCAAACAACACGGTGCAGTTCCGGTCGTATACCAGCTCTGGCACAATGCGGTAATGCAGCGGGCTGGGATAAAGAAACACTTCTGCGCCAGTCAGTAGCGGCGTGAATAATCCCACCGTCAGGCCAAAGGAGTGGAACAGCGGCAGCGCCGACATAAAACGGTCATCGGCGGTGAAATCGGCAATCGTTTTGATCTGCTCAACGTTCGCCAGAATGCTTTTATGACTGTGAACCACACCTTTCGGATGGCCTTCTGAGCCAGAAGTAAAGAGGATCACCGCAGCGTCTTCCGGCTGCTGCTTCACCTGCGCCAGATGCGGTGCCAGCAGATGTGAGAAAATCCACAGCTTATCGCTGAAGGTCACATCAGCTTTTAAGTCTTCCAGATAAACCCAACGCACCTGGGTGAGCTGTTCCGGTAAATGCCAGAGTTTGCCTTTATCGAGAAACTGTCGGGATGTGAAGATCGTTTTAATTTCAGACGCAGTAATGGCGCTGGTTAATCCTTTCACGCCCGCGGTGTAGTTCATCATGGCCGGAATGCGTCGACGCGCAATGGCGCCAAAAATAACCGCCGCGCTGATCCCCGCGTTTGGCAGCATCAGGCCGATTTTTTCACCTTCGACGCTGTATTTTTCCAGAATACGGGCCACAAAGAGCGTCTTTGTCAGCAGTTTGCGGTAGCTGTCCGGGGTAAAGTTAACATCTTCAATGCAGTTTTTGCCTGCGCCAAAACGGTATTTCGCTGCCAGCAGCGACTCGTATAGCGTTTCACGCGGACGAACCGCCATGCGTGCTTCCATCATAATTTGATGCAGCATCTCTCCGGCAATTTTGCGGCGATCGCGAGCACGCGGTGCTTCCGGCATCGGCAGTTGTGTCGGCGGTAGGATATGTAAGCGGATGCGCGGGAAGAATCGCTGTTTAACCAAACCTTTCAGGCGGCTAAAGCGGGAAAGCTCCGCGCCTTCAATGCGCACAGGAACGACCGTCGCCCCAGACTTTGCGGCAACAAACCCCGCGCCGTCATAAATTTTCATTAACGAACCGGACGTCGAAATACGTCCTTCCGGGAAAATAACCACCGGACGGCCCTGTTCGACCAGACGAACCAGATGTTTAATCGACATCGGTTTGGTTGGATCTAACGGTACGAAATCAATCAACGGGGTTAGCCAGCGCATATACCATTGCTGGCTGATCGAGGTGTAAACAGCGAAGACGGGACGAATCGGTAAAAAGAGCGCCAACAGGATGCCGTCTATAAATGAGACATGGTTGGGAGTGATTAGAACGCGTTCTCCCTGTAGCGCGCTGACATCGCCCGTGACGCGAACGCGGAAAAGCACGCGAAACAGATTACGAAAAAAGCCAAATAGCATCTCAACTCCCTGTGCCATTAATTATATAAACATCAATGGTGGGAGAGTATACGAGTTGGGGAATGGGCGCGACAGGTAACTGGTAAATACAATCCGAAAAAAAACCTGCGCATCCGCGCAGGTTGGTGCAAGAGACAGGTACGAAGTGCGTACCGAATAATCTCACCAATCAATACCTCTGGGATCTTGATTGTGGTCGTCAGCAGCCAGATACGCCAGTGCGAAAACGCAAAGGAATGAACCCAAATGCAACGAGTTGTGTAAATTATCGGTTACTGTTACAGATAGGCTGAAGGTAAAAAAAAACCTGCGCATCTGCGCAGGCTGGTGTAATTCTAGTGATCAACCCGAAAGTTGATTTCACCTATCAATACCTCTGGGAGCTCAACTCTAGCAATCTGCTCAGTTCCCTCACCAGCGAACAATCGCAACAGCACATCGCAAAGTGTAAGCAAAAATTAGCATTTTCTATTTTCTGTCTTACTTCGCTCGTGTGCGCTCACATTTGCGACGTTCTGACGGGCAATCTGCTTGAACAGCCAGCCATTTTCCGTAACACTGACGGAATGTAAGCGTTTACCCACAACAGGTACTATCATGGCGACCATAAAGGATGTAGCCCGACTAGCTGGTGTATCAGTCGCCACCGTTTCTCGAGTGATTAATGATTCCCCTAAAGCCAGCGAAGCATCGCGCCTGGCCGTAACGAGTGCAATGGAATCACTCAGCTACCACCCCAACGCCAATGCGCGTGCGCTGGCACAACAATCCACTGAAACCATCGGTCTGGTGGTAGGTGATGTGTCCGATCCATTTTTTGGGGCAATGGTTAAAGCTGTCGAGCAGGTGGCGTATAACACCGGTAATTTTTTACTGATTGGTAACGGCTACCATAATGAACAGAAGGAACGACAGGCGATTGAACAGCTCATTCGCCACCGCTGCGCAGCCCTTGTTGTCCACGCAAAAATTATCCCGGATGCTGAGCTGGCATCACTCATGAAGCAAATCCCCGGCATGGTATTGATTAACCGAATTCTGCCGGGATTCGAACAACGTTGCGTTGCCCTTGATGACCGTTTCGGCGCCTGGCTCGCGACCCGACACCTCATTCAGCAGGGCCATACGCGCATTGGCTATCTGTGCTCCAATCACACGATTTCAGATGCGGAAGATCGTCTGCAAGGCTATTACGACGCGCTGGCAGAGAGCAATATTCCTGTCAGCGATCGACTGGTAACGTTTGGTGAACCAGATGAAAGCGGCGGTGAGCAGGCCATGACCGAGTTACTTGGCCGTGGCAAAAACTTCACTGCGGTAGCCTGCTACAACGACTCAATGGCGGCTGGTGCCATGGGCGTATTGAATGATAACGGCATTGATGTGCCGGGAGAAATCTCGCTGATTGGTTTTGATGATGTGCTGGTTTCCCGCTACGTGCGCCCGCGTCTGACCACGGTGCGCTACCCGATCGTGACGATGGCAACCCAGGCTGCCGAACTGGCGCTCGCGCTGGCGGAGAAGCGTCCCGTGCCTGAAATTACCCACGTTTTTAACCCAACTCTGGTGCGTCGCCATTCCGTTTCGACGCTGACAGAGCCGGGGAATTCATCGTCAAACGAATAACCAGGATAGCGTTATGACTACGATGTTGGACGTTTCACGACACGCAGGCGTCTCAAAAGCGACCGTTTCGCGCGTACTGAATGGCACGGGTCAGGTAAAAGAGAGCACGCGCCAGAAAGTGTTTAAGGCCATGCAGGCACTTGATTATCGGCCTAATTTTTTAGCGCGCTCTTTGGCAAACCGCACCAGCAACAGCATTGGTCTGGTAGTTTCCACATTTGATGGATTCTACTTTGGCCGCCTGCTGCAACAGGCTTCACGCCAGACGGAATCTCACGGCAAGCAGTTGATCGTCACCGACGGACACGACACACCAGAGCGTGAGCAGGAAGCCGTGCAAATGCTGGCGGACAGGCAGTGCGACGCCATTATTCTCTATACACGCTATATGAGTGAAAAGGCGATTATGTCGTTGATGAACAGCATTGCTATGCCCTTGCTGGTCATCAACCGTGATGTCAGCCAGGCCCGCGATCGCGCAATTTTCTTTGAACAGGAAGACGCGGCCTATCAGGCGGTCAATTACCTGATCTCCCAGGGCCATAGCGATATTGCTTGTATCACTGTGCCTGGTCATACGCCTACCGGTAAATCCCGCCTGATGGGGTATCGTAAGGCGCTGGAAAAAAACGGTATTCCCTGGGATCCCGATAAGGTCAAATACGGCGACTCCACGATGACGCGAGGCTATGAGGCCTGCCGTGAACTGCTGGAGGAAGGGGTAAAATTTAGCGCCCTGTTCGCCTGTAACGATGACATGGCATTAGGCGCATCAAAAGCGTTACATCAGGCCGGGCTGAGGATCCCAACGGACGTCTCACTGTTTGGTTTTGATGATGCGCCCAGCGCCAAATGGCTGGAGCCGGGGCTGTCTACCGTTTATCTACCGATTGATACCATGATAACCACGGCAATCGACCAGGCTATTCGGCTGGCCAACGGCGAGAGCGTCGAGCCAATCCCACCGTTTACCGGCAAACTGGTACTACGTGACTCAGTAACGCTCGGGCCATACTTTAAGTAATCAAATGCCGGATGGCGGCGCAAGCGCCTTATCCGGCCTACAGGCCCCGCAGTTAATCTCGTAGGCCGGATAAGCGTAGCGTCATCCGGCATTTCACAACGCTGTAATCAGATTAATTCCAGCGCTAACAGCTCATCAATGGTCTGGCGACGGCGAATTAGCCGCGCCACGCCGTTATCAAACAAAACCTCCGGCAGCAGCGGACGGCTATTGTAGTTTGACGACATTGACGCGCCGTACGCCCCGGTATCATGCAGCACCAGATAATCGCCCGGCACCACCGCAGGCAACAGACGGGTTTCCACATTTCCGCCCTCCTGCTGGGTAAACACGTCGCCAGATTCGCACAGCGGCCCGGCTACCACGGTTTCCCGATGTGGGGTGTGTTCCAGAGAGCGACCATCCCCTGCCAGCGCGGAGATATGGTGATAACTACCGTACATGGCCGGGCGCATTAGATCGTTGAAGCCCGCATCGATCAGCACAAAGTGGCGGCTACCCATCTCTTTAACGCTACGCACCTGCGCCACTAACACGCCAGCTTCCGCGACCAGAAAACGACCTGGCTCTATCTCAAGCGCGACCGGGTGACCCAGGTGTTTAGCAATCTGTTCACGCGCAGCGTTCCACAATCCAAAGTAGTGATCGGTATCGATCGCCTCTTCGCCTTCGTGATACGGGATTGATAAACCGCCACCTGCGGAGATCGCCTCCAGATCCTGGCCAAATTCAACCACCTGGCGCACCATCGCACCGCACACCTGCTCCAGATGCGCATAGTCCACGCCGGAGCCGATATGCATATGAATCCCCACCAGCTTCAGCTTATAGCGCTGAATCACCTCCAGCGCCGCGGGAAGATCGCTATACCAGATCCCGTGCTTGCTGTTTTCGCCGCCGGTATTGGTTTTCTGACTGTGCCCATGCCCAAAGCCAGGGTTTACGCGTAGCCACACGCGATGGCCCGGCGAGACCTGGCCCAGTTGTTCCAACATATCCACCGACCCCGCATTTACCGGAATGCTCAATTCATGCACCCGCGCGAGCGTCGCTTCATCAATCATATCGGCGGTAAAGACGATTTCATCTTTCCCCGGTACGAAGCCTGCCGCCAACGCACGTTCAATTTCGCCAAGCGAGACGGAATCAACCTTCACGCCCTGCTCGCGCATCAGGCGCAAAATATGAATATTCGAACATGCCTTCTGGGCGAAACGCACCACGTCAAACTGACTCAATTTGGCAATCTGCGCGCGGATAATCTGCGCATCATAGACCCACACCGGGCAGCCGAATTCGGCAGGCAGGCGCAGCAGGTTGTCGGCGGTCAGGTCAGTGTCAGTACTATTGAGTGGGCGTGGCATGGTGTGCTCCGGTATTGGCTTTTTTATGATTACGCCACAGCCCGAAAAGAATAAAAAATATCGTTTTATCGTGAGTCTATGCAAAAATGATATGGATTGATTCATTTGAGGATTGCCCATGCCCGCCGTTAACCTGCGACACATCGAAATTTTTCACGCCATCATGACGGCAGGCAATCTGACAGAAGCCGCGCGCATGCTACATACCTCGCAGCCCACCGTCAGCCGGGAACTGGCCCGATTCGAGAAAGTGCTGGGATTAACGCTGTTTGAACGTACGCGTGGCCGACTGCACCCAACCGTGCAAGGGTTACGTCTGTTTGAAGAGGTGCAACGTTCGTGGTATGGCCTGGACAGAATTGTGAGCGCCGCCGAAAGCCTGCGCGAGTTTCGCCAGGGCGAATTGTCGATTGTTTGCCTGCCGGTATTCTCACAGTCTTTTTTACCGCCGCTGCTGCAGCCATTCCTCGCACGCTATCCACAAGTCAATATTCAGATAGTGCCGCAGGAGTCACCGCTGCTGGAAGAGTGGCTGTCGGCGCAGCGCCACGATCTGGGGTTAACGGAAACGCTGCATACGCCTGCCGGAACGAAACGCACCGAATTGCTGGCGCTGGATGAAGTGTGCGTGCTGCCGCAGGGCCATCCGCTGACTAAGAAAGCGGTGTTAACGCCGCAGGATTTTCAGGGAGAAAACTACATCAGCCTGTCGCGCACCGACAGCTACCGTCAGCTACTGGATACCCTGTTTAATGAGCACCAGGTGAAGCGCCGCATGGTGATTGAAACCCATAGCGCCGCTTCAATTTGTGCAATGGTACGGGCAGGCGTGGGGATCTCGGTGGTGAACCCACTTACCGCGCTGGATTACGCCAGCAGCGGAGTCGTTATCCGCCGCTTCAGTATTTCGGTACCCTTTACAGTCAGCCTGATTCACCCGCTTCATCGCCCCGCCTCGGCGCTGGTTGATGCTTTTACGGCGCATCTGCAGGCCCATCTACCGAGGCTTATTGACCCGCTGGAGGCTATTTTGCATCCACAGCCGAAAGCATAAACGCCACCGCATCTTGCGCATGGATTGCCGCGGTGTCGAAAACCGGTAGTGGGCTTAGCTCGGTGGGAACCAGCAGACCAATCTCGGTACAGCCAAAGATCACCCCTTGCGCCCCCTGTTTCGCCAGTTGGTCGATGACGCCCAGGTAATAATCGCGGGAAGCCTCGCTGAATTCACCGAGACACAGCTCATCGAAAATAATCTGGTTTATTTTCTGACGATCATCAGCTTCAGGGATCAACGTGCTAATGCCGAATTCAGTCTGTAAACGCCCGCGGTAAAAATCCTGCTCCATGGTGTAACGCGTACCCAGTAGCGCCACGTTGTTCATCTGCTGCTTTTGTATCGCCCGACCCGTCGCGTCAGCAATATGCAGAAACGGCACGTCACAGGCGCTTTCAATCGCCTCAGCAACTTTGTGCATGGTGTTGGTACACAGCACAATTCCTTGCGCCCCGGCTTGCTGTAGCCCTGTGGCGGCCTGCGCGAGGATCTCACCGGCTCGCTGCCAGTCACCGCTTGACTGGCAGACTTCAATCTCGTGAAAATCCACGCTGTGCAACAGAATCTGCGCAGAATGCAGACCGCCCAGACGCTGTTTTATGCCTTCATTAATGAGTCGATAATAAGGAATGGTAGATTCCCAGCTCATACCGCCTAACAGACCGATCGTTTTCATCATTTCCCCTGACTCGTTGTTGTCTCTCCAGTGAACCAAAGATGTGATCAACTTTCCACATCTGTTGGCGTGCATTTCTTTTTTTAATTTTCTGATATAGCTTTAATGAAACATTGTTTTAATTAATTACAGGAAGGCCGGATGTTTATTTTTCATAAAGAGACCACGCTTGACGATCTGGGCAATGGCGTTACCCGGCGTATTCTTGCTCACGACGGTAACATGATGGCGGTTGAGGTGAACTTCGAGCAAGGCGCAATCGGCCCGATGCACAATCATCCGCACGAGCAGCTGACTTACGTGTTGTCCGGTGAGTTTGAATTTACCATCGGCGAAGAAAAGCATATCGTTAGGGCGGGCGATACCCTGTATAAACAGCCCAACATTATGCATGGCTGCGTCTGCTTAAAACCGGGAACGCTGCTGGATACCTTTACCCCAATTCGCGAAGATTTTCTGCACGGGTAAGGCGCTAAATAAAAAAACCGGGTCGCGTTGACGCTTTCCCGGCCTGTAAGAGACTCCACTCGCCGGCCGGACAAGGCTGAATCGCTATCCGGCATGCTTGTCTGACTTACACCCCAATATCTCTTAACTTCTCGCCCGCCATCAGCTTACGTTCGATATGCTCCAGCGTGACGTTTTTGGTTTCTGGAATCAGCCAGAACGTAATACCGATAAACACAACGTTCAGCGCGGTATAAAGCCAGAACGTACCGGCGGCGCCAATGCTGTCGAGCAGCGTCAGGAACGTTGCGCCAATGATCATGTTCGACACCCAGTTGGTGGTGGTGGAGCAGGTAATACCAAAATCACGGCATTTCAGCGGCTGAATTTCCGAACACAGAATCCACACCACCGGCGCGGCGCTCATTGCATAGCCTGCAATACACATCATCGTCATGCCAACTGACAGCCAGGATAGCCCACTGGAAGCCGTGCCATTATCAAACTGCATCAGGCAATATCCGAGCACCAGCGTCCCGATGGCCATTACGCTGAAACCAATTTTCAGCGCCGGTTTACGTCCTGCTTTGTCGACCGTGAAGACGGCAATAAAGGTGGCGAACATAAACGTTAAGCCAACTACCAGCGTGGCAATCATCTGCTGCTCTGTGGTGGTAAAACCCGCCATTTTAAAAATGCGCGGCGCGTAATACATGATGATGTTCATCCCGGTGAACTGCTGCATCGCCTGCAGTAACATTCCGAGGAAAACCGCACGACGCACGTTACGGTTAATTTTAAACAGCGCCCAACCACCTTGCTTCAGCTTCAGGCTTTCACGGATTTCGTTCAGCTCATCGCGGGCTTTTTCTGACGTATCGCGCAACATGCGCAGTACTTCTTCAGCTTCGATGTGGCGACCTTTCTCCGCCAGCCAGCGCGGGCTGTTGGGCAAGAAAACAACCAGAATAATCAGCAATACAGCCGGAAGCGCCAGCACGCCAAGCATAGCGCGCCAGTTACCGCTGTAGCTGAACGCGGTATCGGACAAAAAGGCCAGAACGATGCCCAGCGTCACCATCAGCTGATACATACTGATCATCTTGCCACGCACATTTTCGCTGGCCATTTCAGAGAGATAGAGTGGTGCGGTGTAAGACGCGATCCCCACCGCTACGCCCAACACCACGCGAGCAAAAATGAGCATTTCTACGCTGGAGGCAAACGCCGAGCCCAGAGATCCGACGACGAAAAGGATCGCGCCCGCCATCAGGCTGTATTTGCGCCCCAGGCGGAATGACAACCAACCGTTAAACAGCGCACCAATTGCCGCACCCAGCATCATGCTGCTTACCACCCACTCCTGCAGGCGGCTGGTCAACACAAAGTGATCGGTGATAAAAGGCAATGCGCCAGCTATCACGCCAATATCCAGGCCGAATAACAACCCTGCGACAGCCGCAGAGATAGAAACAAACATATTCATACGTCGCGTATCGCGCACTGGGCGCGGCGCTAAAGCAGCATCATTATTTATTGAGACCATTTTTTCCTGCCAGATACAGAGTAACCATGCCATTGAAAGTAAGGGATCCCTTGCAGGAAGCGTCAGGCGGGAAACGGCAAAAATATGGATTAAATAGCTACACCACATGGTTATGTGATGGATATTCCAATTTTAAAATTTACCGACAATCACTCAATTAAATTTAATTTGTTGATATTAAAGGATATTAAAAACAATAAATTTATACGTATGAAATTTAATATGGAATAATTTATAACCACAATATGGATTTTATTAATCCGAATATAAAAAAACCCTGCCAGAGGGCAGGGTTTAACGGTTCTGGAAAGTGAATTAACGTGCCAGCCAGCCGCCATCTACTGCAACGGTATAGCCGTTGATATAGTCAGATGCGCTGGACGCCAGGAACACGACAGGCCCCATCAGGTCGCTCGGTAAACCCCAACGACCCGCCGGGATACGATCGAGGATCTCTGCGCTACGTTGCTCATCAGCACGCAGCTGTTGGGTGTTATTCGTCGCCATGTAACCTGGTGCAATCGCGTTGACGTTGATGTTATGTTTTGCCCACTCGTTCGCCATCAGACGGGTAACACCCATTACGCCGCTTTTAGATGCGGTGTAAGACGGCACGCGGATCCCGCCCTGGAAGGAAAGCATAGAGGCGATATTGATAATTTTGCCGCCGTTACCCTGAGCGATAAAATGCTTCGCCGCAGCCTGAGACATAAAGAACACGCTCTTAATGTTCAGGTTCATCACGTCGTCCCAGTCTTTTTCGCTGAAATCGATCGCATCGTCACGACGGATAAGACCCGCGTTGTTGACCAGAATATCAATATGGCCGAATTCTGCCACTGCGCGCTCCAGCAGCGCCGGAATACCATCGATTTGACGCAGATCGGCGGTCAGGCTTAAAAAACGGCGGCCCAGTGCGGTCACGCGTTCGATGGTTTCTGTCGGTTCAACAATGTTGATACCGACGATATCGCAGCCCGCTTCAGCCAGACCCAGCGCCATACCCTGACCCAAACCTGTGTCACAACCGGTCACAACGGCGACTTTACCTTCAAGAGAGAATGCATTCAAAATCATTGTAAATCCTTAATTTTTTATAATGCCCGCCGCAGCAGGCACGGCTGTCGCCCGCAACTAGCGCAGATCTTTTACTGCAACATGGTCCATATCATCAAAGACCTGGTTTTCGCCGACCATGCCCCAAATGAACGTATAAGCTTTTGTGCCGACGCCGGAGTGAATAGACCAGCTTGGAGAAATCACCGCCTGCTCGTTGTGCATCACAATATGACGCGTTTCCTGAGGCTGACCCATCATGTGGAAGACGCAGGTATCTTCTTCCATATTGAAGTAGAAATAGACTTCCATACGACGTTCATGGGTATGACACGGCATGGTGTTCCACAGGTTACCCGGTGCCAGTTCAGTCAGACCCATGCTCAACTGGCAGGTTTCCAGAACATCCGGCACAAAGTATTTGTTGATGGTACGACGGTTACTGGTGAGGTTATCGCCCAGCGTCACTGGCGCAACGTCTGCAGGCGTGACTTTCTTAGTTGGGTAAGTCGTGTGTGCCGGCGCGCAGTTGTAGTAAAACTTCGCCGGTTTCGCCGTATCAATACTGGCGAATACCACTTCTTTTGCCCCTTTTCCGACGTACAGCGCGTCGCGATGACCAATTTCATAGCACTGGCCGTCAACGGTAATCGTGCCCGGGCCGCCGATATTGATCACACCCAGCTCACGACGTTCGAGGAAATAGGTTACGCCCAGCTGTTTGCCGACTTCGCCACCCACAGAGACGGTTTTGGCCACTGGCATAATGCCGCCAACAATGATGCGGTCGATGTGGCTGTAGACCATGGTGTATTCATCTGCGACAAACACTTCTTCGACCAAAAACTCATTACGCAGCCCCTGAGTGTCCAGGGTTTTCGCATGCGCACTATGGATGCTTTGTCTTACGTCCACATTTACCTCCAGTGATAAATTGACCGTGAATGCTTAAACGAATAGCAAAACGCTGTTCCGTTTTATCTTATGCGCTCATGATATCCCTCCCTGAATGTGTTTTCAATTATAACTAAAACGATGTTTCACTTTTTCCGCATCTTATTATCAAAAGTGTAAGTGCGATCACGCTAGCGCATATAAATCGCAAAATTTGTTTAAATAAAATCATTTAAAACAATTAGATATATAAAAACACAAAAAAGTAGATCACTAGTGGCAGGGATAAGATATTGAAAATACAGCCAGGCTCATACGTCATTCACACACCTTTTCTAACAAAGTGCGCTATCAATCACATGAAATGAAACAACGTTTTGATATGTTGGCAGGGTTTAGAGTGTATGTTTCTGTAACTGGCCTTGCCCTCCTGTTGGAGGGCTTTTTTATAGAGGAAGAGATAACACGGCAGAAAACTGTTCGAGAAGAAAAATATATACCCTAAATAATTCGAGTTGCAGGACAAAACTTCCCGGCCGTTTTGAACAGCGCTTGCGCTGGCCCCGAAGGGGTGAGGCCGTAAGGCCGAATCACGCGGCGACG
Organism: Citrobacter sp. Cpo012; assembly: GCF_030333015.1. Lineage (NCBI taxonomy): Bacteria > Pseudomonadati > Pseudomonadota > Gammaproteobacteria > Enterobacterales > Enterobacteriaceae > Citrobacter > Citrobacter sp. Cpo012. Next base: position 192,052 of record NZ_JAOWGR010000042.1, read on the forward strand.
CAGCGAATTCCCCGGAGCGTACATAAGTACGTGACTGGGGTGAGCGAGTAAAGCCAACGCACATGCAGCTTGAAGTATGACGGGGATTAGTCTCGTTCGATAGCGAGCGCCACCCCCTGACCACCACCAATACACAGCGTTGCCAGTCCTTTGTGCGCCCGACGCTTCACCATTTCATGTACCAGCGAAACCAGAATACGACAGCCAGAAGCGCCAATCGGATGGCCGAGCGCAATGGCCCCGCCGTTCACATTCACCCGCCGTTCATCCCACTCCAGCATTTTCCCAACGGATAATGCCTGCGCGGCGAAGGCTTCATTAGCTTCGATAAGATCAACATCAGCCAGTTGCCAGCCCACGCGCTCAAGGCAGCGGCGTGTTGCATACACTGGCGCAATCCCCATAAGCGCAGGGTCGACTCCGACGCTGGCAAAGGCGCGAATACGGGCCAACACAGGTAAGTTAAGTTCCTGCGCCTTGGCCTCGCTCATCATCATCACCGCAGCGGCACCGTCGTTGATGGATGACGCGTTACCCGCCGTTACCGAACCGAGTCTGTCAAAGGTAGGATCCAGACGCGCCAGCCCCTCGGCGCTGGCATCGGTACGCGGTTGTTCGTCGGTGTCCACCACGAACGATTGCCCATTACGCTGTGTTACCACCGGCACGATTTCATCTTTAAAGCGTCCGGCATCAATTGCCATCCGCGCTTTGTGCTGCGAGTGCAGCGCGTAGGCATCCTGCAATTCGCGGCTGATTCCGTATTCTCGCGCCAGGTTTTCTGCGGTAACGCCCATGTGATAATCGTTGAAGGCATCCCACAGACCGTCATGTACCAGGCTGTCGACCAGTTGGCTGTTCCCCAGCTGTGCGCCAGTGCGGCTATCGGTAAGGACATGCGGTGCACGGCTCATATTCTCTTGCCCGCCCGCAATCACAATGTCGGCTTCGCCACACTGGATAGCCTGGGTCGCCAGATGCAGCGCTTTCAGACCCGAGCCACAGACATCGTTAATGGTGATGGCGGAAACGGTATTGGGTAGCCCACCATTGATGGCAGACTGACGCGCAGGGTTCTGCCCGGCACCTGCGGTAAGCACCTGTCCGAGGATCACTTCATCCACAGCGTGAACGTCCACGCCCGTGCGTTCCAGTAACGCCTTGACCACCATGCTGCCTAACTCAACGGCAGAGTGGCGCGCCAGCGTCCCCTGGAAGCAGCCAATCGGTGTCCTTAAAGCCCCGACGATCACAACCTCTTTCATCACTACCTCAGCGCAAAATAACACCGCAATAGTAGATGATTGTTAAAAATAGTTATCAAGGTTGTTTAAAAACGGTGATTTTTATCACAAAGGAAATTCGTATCACTTATTGGTCATTTGAACGCCACTCTGCTGTAAATGGTCACGCAACCAGCTTCCTGCCACACCAGGCGGTGATTTCTTATTCCACAACAGATCGATAGAGATAGCCTTTGGCCAGCCAGGCATCTTTAATTGCACCAGTGGTTTTTCTGCCGCAAACTCCTCCACCAGCGCACAAGGGAGCGCGCACCAGCCGAATCCCTGAACAGCCATACTTAGCAATAACAGATAGTTAGGAGCAGACCAGACGGGGCCGCGCGCCACGTTGGTGCCGCTTTCCAGATAGGTATTCAAACGCAGCTCGCGCCAGGTGTGTAGCTGCTCCCACTGCAGTTTTTCTTGAGCCGCGAGCGGATGCGACGCTGCAACGTATAATCCCATCCAGGTTTGCATCGGCAGACGCGTAACGCCCATGTCGGTTGGGTAATCTTCCCGCGCCTCGATCAACCCCACCTGAGCACGTCCTTTTTGCAGCAGATCGATCACGTCTTCATCTTCACCAATCAGGCATTCAAACTCGGTATGGGGAAACTTGCGATCAAACTGCACCATCAACTCTTCCAGCACATCCGGATGCAGCGTGTCAGACAGCACAAAGGTCAGACGCGCCTCAGTTTCACCCGACAGCGAGATCGCCGCCTCATCGAGACGTTCGCTGGCCGTCAGAATAGCCTGCACATAGCCCAACACCCGCTTACCTTCCTCGGTCAGCGTTGGCTGGCGGGATGAGCGGTCAAACAGCGCAAAACCAAGATCGGCTTCCAGATGCGCAATGGCCGTACTGATAGTGGACTGGCTTTTACGCAGCCGTCGGGCCGCCGCAGAAAATGAACCGCAGGAAACGGTCTCCACAAATGCCGTTAATGCTTCAGGAGAATAGCGCATGAACTATCTACTTTATCGATGGATACTATCTTTTAGATATCACATAAAACGATAAAATTGCCACCATTCCGTTATCCGGGCATCAAAGAAGGTTTTAGGTTATGCAACACGATACTGTCCAACGCCGCTCGTTAGTGGAGCGTATTTTTCATGCCGTCTGCTTTGAAGGCATTGCCACCGCGATCCTCGCACCAACCACCGCATGGTTGATGCAGCGCTCGGTGCTGGAAATGGGCGGACTGACCATTCTTCTCGCCACCACAGCGATGATCTGGAATATCATTTATAACGCCCTGTTTGACCGTTTGTGGCCGTCACACCTGGTAAAACGTACGGCGAAAGTGCGAGCATTTCACGCCTTAGGCTTCGAGAGCGGTTTTATTGTGATCGGGGTGAGCATCGTGGCGTATGTGCTGAACGTCAGCCTGGTTCAGGCATTCACGCTGGAAATAGGTTTCTTCCTGTTCTTCCTGCCGTACACCATGTTCTATAACTGGGCTTATGACACGTTACGCGAGCGCGTTATGAAGCGCCGCCAGCAGCGCGTTACTGCCTGATAATTAAAATAATAGTCGGAATCTTCTCGGTTCCGGCTATTGTCCCATTCACTCGCCCGCTTGTTCACACCTCCCCCAGCCCCTGCCATTTGTGGTAAATTGCGCTTCTTTTTGTTTATTTTATAGTTGATACGTTCAAATAATGTCGAAATTTTGGTCAAAAGAAGAGACTCTCTGGAGCTTCGCACTATATGGGACTGCCGTCGGCGCAGGAACCCTATTCCTACCCATACAGCTGGGTTCTGCAGGCGCGGTGGTATTGTTTATCACCGCACTCGTCGCCTGGCCTTTAACCTACTGGCCGCACAAGGCGCTGTGTCAGTTTATCCTGTCCTCAAAAACGTCGGCTGGTGAAGGGATCACTGGCGCGGTTACCCACTACTACGGCAAGAAGATTGGCAGCCTGATCACCACCCTCTATTTTATTGCCTTCTTTGTGGTGGTGCTGATCTACGCCGTAGCGATAACCAATTCACTCACTGAACAGCTGGCAAAACATATCACTATCGATCTGCGGATCCGCATGTTGGTCAGCCTTGGCGTGGTGCTGGTGCTGAACCTGATTTTTCTGATGGGCCGGCAAGCCACTATTCGGGTCATGGGCTTTTTGGTGTTCCCGCTCATCGCGTACTTTTTGTTCCTTTCGCTCTACCTGACCGGAAGCTGGCAGCCAACGCTACTCACCGGCCAGATGTCTTTCGATCAGCACACGCTTCATCAGGTTTGGATATCTATTCCCGTGATGGTTTTCGCTTTTAGCCATACGCCAATTATCTCTACGTTCGCCATCGACAGACGAGAGAAATACGGCGAGCAGGCCATGGGTAAATGCAAAAAAATCATGAAGGTAGCCTACGTCATCATCTGCCTGAGCGTACTGTTTTTCGTCTTCAGCTGCTTGCTTTCGATTCCGACAAACTATATCGAAGACGCGAAAAATGAAGGCGTGACGATTCTTTCCGCGCTGTCGATGATGCCAAACGCACCGGCATGGCTGTCGATTTCCGGGATCATCGTTGCCGTTGTCGCGATGTCAAAATCGTTCCTCGGCACCTACTTTGGCGTGATTGAAGGGGCAACGGAGGTAGTAAAAACGTCGTTGCATCAGGTGGGTGTGAAGAAAAGCCGGGCCTTTAACCGCGCTCTGTCCATCATGCTTGTCTCGGCTATCACGTTTATCATCTGCTGCATTAATCCTAATGCTATTTCAATGATTTACGCGATAAGCGGCCCGCTGATTGCCATGATTCTGTTTATCATGCCGACATTGTCTACCTATCTGATCCCGGCGCTGAAGCCATACCGTTCAGTGGGTAATCTGATCACCCTGATTGTCGGTCTGCTGTGCGTATCTGTGATGTTTTTTGGCTAGAACGTGTTGTTTAGCGGCTCATTCCAGTAAGCGGATGAGCCGTTAAACTGACTTATTTGATGTACGAATCCAGCACTTTCAGGACCACATCCAAATCCTCTTCGCGCTTAATTTCATCGCCCTGATGCACAATGTGCTCGGTCAGATGACCTTTAATCACTTCACGCATTAATCCGTTTACTGCCCCGCGGATCGCCGCTATTTGCTGCAATACTGCCGCGCATTCATGCGGTTCATCCAGCATGGTTTTCAACGCCGCTACCTGCCCCTGAATCTTGCTGGTTCGGGCTTTCAGCTTTTGTTTGTCGCGGATCGTATGTGACATAACTTTACCTTTTTAACGTCTGGCTGTAGGGACAATACCATCGACATTCTACTGGGGGGTAGTATTTGATACTGGGGGGGAGTAGAATCAGGCGAAATTAAACAACTAAGAATCATTCTCATGGGTGAGTTTTCTACGCTTCTTCAGCAAGGTAACGCCTGGTTTTTCATTCCCAGCGCGATTCTATTGGGTGTGTTACACGGCCTGGAGCCGGGGCATTCCAAGACGATGATGGCGGCCTTTATTATTGCCATTAAGGGGACCATCAAACAGGCGGTGATGCTGGGGCTGGCAGCAACGCTGTCGCATACCGCCGTGGTATGGCTGATTGCGCTCGGCGGGATGTATATCAGCAAAGCGTTTACTGCCCAGGCCGTTGAGCCCTGGCTGCAGTTTGTCTCGGCGATTATTATTCTCGGGACCGCATTCTGGATGTTCTGGCGAACCTGGCAGGGAGAGCAGAACTGGCTGGCCCAGACGCATCACGACCACAATCACGAGCATCACCACCACCATGATCATGATGACCATCACCACCATGATGATGATGACCATCACCACCATCATGACCACGATGACGATCATCATCATCACGAACACGAGCATAATCACGACCATGCCGCACTGGCAGGACTCACCGAAGGATCGAAAGAGTATCAGGATGCCCACGAACGGGCGCATGCCACCGATATTCAGCGCCGCTTTGCGGGCAAAGAGGTCACCAACGGCCAAATATTACTATTTGGTTTGACCGGCGGGTTAATCCCCTGCCCTGCCGCCATTACGGTGCTGCTGATTTGCATCCAGCTCAAAGCCTTCACGCTGGGCGCGACCATGGTGCTGTGCTTCAGCCTCGGGCTGGCGCTGACGCTGGTAACGGTGGGCGTGGGAGCGGCAATCAGCGTGCAGCAGGCGGCCAAACGCTGGAGCGGATTTAACACGATGGCCCGCAAAGCACCCTATTTTTCCAGTGTGCTCATTGCGATGGTCGGCTTATATATGGGGATTCACGGCTATATGGGGATCGTCGGTTAACACCAAGAGAGCGCAGCAGCGATTGCCGCTGCGCGTAAAACCTGGCTAGCTTGCGACATTCCCCCACACCAGTTGCCCTTTATGGAAGGTCGCGGTGCGTGGAGAAATTCGCGCGACCGCTTCTGCCGAACAAGAGGCATCCACCAGCACAAAACTGGCTTCATCCTGCGCTTTCGGCCACACGCGCTCACCTTTATCGTTTAGCGGCAGCACATCGCCGGTGGCAAGAAACAGCGCACGCGACAGGTTAAGCTCATTGGGGCGAATATAGAGCTGGGCGTACAGATTCGCCTTCTCCAGCATGTCGCCCAGCCCGTACGGCGACCAGTGATCAATTACGCTGTCGGTTCCGGTAATCACTTCCACGCCTTTATCACGCAACTGCTTGAGCGGCATGTGCAAGGTGCCGATCGGCACCGTCGAGGCAATGGTAATCTGCTGTGCTGCCCGCATCCACCTGCTGTTCGTTCAGCGTTGCCAGCGCAAACGCGTGGCTGATGGTCAGTTTGCCCTTTAATTGCGGCGTTTTCTCCACCGTTTCCACCATGTAATTCACCGCCGCCACGCCCGCCGGGCTGGTTTCATGCAGATGGATATCTACGCCTTTATCGTAATCCAGCGCAATCTGGAACATGGTGTCGAGGGATTTTTCCATCGCCCCATCGACGCTGGTTGGGTCCAGACCGCCGACGTAATGCGCTCCCGCCTGCATCGCTTCACGCATCAGCGGTTCAGATTTTGATAACAGCAGGCCATGCTGCGGAAATGCCACGATTTCACAGGCAAAACCCGGCTGACGACGCGCCAGTACCGCCTGCAGGTTTTCGAGATTTTTCAGCCCGGAAACCGGTTCTATGTTGCAGTGGCTGCGGGCGATCGAGGTGCCTTTTGATTGCAGCAGATCGATCAGCTTTTCCGCACGCTCCTGCGTATAAGGCTGGAGTTCAGGCAGCAGCTTTTGTTCCAGGCGGATCATATCCTGAATAGTGGTGCCAGCCGGACGGTTCAGCGAACGCCAGGGACCGCCGTAAAAGGTTTTATCCAGATGGATGTGCATGTCGCGCATGGCGGGCAGCATCAGCTTTCCACCCGCATCATAGTGAGGCAGCGTCGCATCCGGATGCTGCTTATTCTCGCGCAGCGCAACGATTTTTCCGTCTTTGATTTCAACGGTTTGCAGCGCGGTACGGGTGTGCACCACCACCGAGTTTTCGTAATCAAAGCCCGCTTCCAGCAGGACGTTATCCAGGTAATAGTGTTTATCGTTAATCGTCATTGTGCTCTTCGACCCGCAGGTGTTCCCGACAGGATTAGCAGCATACGCGACCGGAGCGACCGCGCCAAACAGCGCGGCAGCGGTCACCATTTTTCCGCTCTGGCTTAAAAATTCACGGCGGCTGTTACTTTCCTTCATTCACGTCTCCTCTCAGGAATGGACAATATGGGTGCCCGTTTCGCCGCGCAGTGCGGCAGGCAGGCATTCCGGCGTGGTGATGATTACTCGTTTACCGCCACGCTCCAGAAACGCCAGGCTGGCAACGATCTTGGGTAACATGCTGCCAGGCGGGAAATGACCCTCCTGCATGTAACGGGTCATCGTTGCAACATCCACCGTATCCAGCGCCTGCTGGTTGGGTTTGCCAAAATGAATACAGACCTGCTCGACGCCGGTGGTGATCACCAAAATGTCGGCGCGGATCTCCTGCGCCAGTAGCGCCGTGGAGAGATCTTTATCAATCACCGCGTCCACGCTCTGGTAATCCCCTTGATCGCTACGCACCACCGGGATCCCGCCGCCACCCGCGCCAATAACCACAAAGCCTTGCTGGGTCAGCGTTTTGATCGCCTCCGCCTCGACAATGCGCTTCGGTTGTGGAGAGGCGACTACCCGACGGTAGCCGCGCCCCGAATCCTCAACAAAGCGCCAGCCCGGATTGACCCGCTGCAGTTCATCACGCTGCACTTCGCTAAAGAACGCTCCAATGGGCTTGGTCGGATTAGCGAAGCCCGGATCGTTTTTGTCGACCTCCACCTGCGTGACCACCGTAACTGCCCTCTGCTCACCGCGCCGCGCCAGACGGTTATTCAGCGCCTGTTGGATCAGGTAACCGATACCGCCCTGCGTATCGGCAACGCAGTTTGCCAGCGGGGTAAGCGGCAGCCCTTCACGCTCGTGCGCGATTTCCGCACGCCGCAGATCCAGCCCTACCTGTGGCCCGTTACCGTGCGTCAGCACAATGTTGTAGTCCGATGCCAGCATCTCCAGCACCGTATCCGCTACCGCTTTCACCGCTTCAGCCTGGTGTTCAATCGACTGGCTGGCGTTATCTTTGATAATGCTGTTGCCGCCAATGGCAACGACCACAAGTTCTTTCATAGTGTTATCTTCCGCTTGCAGGCAATTCAGGTCGTTTTCGTTGGTTCCTGCTCAGGCGCAGTCACCGCTTCACGGCTATCAAGAACATGCTTGAGGACAAACATGCCACTCATCATCAGGTAGGCCACAACAAACATCATCGAGCTGCCTTCCGCAAAGCCAACCGCCGGGGAGTGAATCACGCCAAACAGCGATAACAGCGCGCCAAAGGCTGCGGCAATCGCGCCGCGTAACGGCTTGTTCATAATGGCGAAGATAGCGACGCAGCCCCACAGCATGCTGGCCAGCGGTGCGCCGCTTCCCAGATGCACCAGTCCGTCGTAATAGACACCTTTGCTGTGCAGCAAGTCACTACCCAGTTTCCCCGCGGATGTTCCGGCGGCACCCATCACGCTGTTGACGATGGTCAATGCCCAGTTGGCGATCCACGGGAACAGACAGATGAAGATAACGGGAACCTCGACTTTGGGCGTTTCTCGCACCACCTGGTTGGCGGTCACCACGCCGATAAACACCAGAATCGGCACTATCGCGGTCATCGGAATAATGGCGAGCATAAACGCGCCCAGCCCAAACAGCGGCACCAGGAACATGGTGATGCCTGAAGCGAGGGTATAGCCGATGCTGGCGCCCATCGCTTTCCAGCCCGCATGCCCAACATATACGGTCACCGGGAACGGGTTACCCAGCATGCAGCCGAGCATGGAGGCAAAGCCGTTCGCCATCATGACCTTACGGGTGTTGTACTCATCGCCCGCCGCGTGCGCACTTTCAATGTTCTCAAGGTCAAAAATATAGTTCGCCAGGCCCAAAGGAACTGCAGAAGCCAGATACGGCAGTGCGTGCGGTAAACCTTGCAGGAAGCTGTCGACATGAATTTCCGGCGGGTTGAAGCCAAAGGAAGACATCGACGCTTTAATGGCTTCCGGGCTTTGTAAACCGGAGATCCACGCCAGGGCCGTACCGGCAATCAGCAGCAGCAAACCGGTAGGAATACGGGCAAAAATCGGCTTCTTACCGAACCAGTTAATGAAGATCAGCAACAGGACGATGAAAGAAACCGTCGGCGCTTCGAATGCCTGCAGCATCGGGTTCATCGCCAGCAGCAACAGCCCCAGGCCGGACAGACAAGAAAGCAGTACCGTACGCGGGATCATCTTGCGGATGGTCTCGCCCAGGAAGGAGCCGCCGACCAGGATCAACGCTTCGACAAAGCACCACACCAGGGCTATCTGGATAGCGAAGTTGGCATCTTTGGTTTGCTGATAAACCGGCATCAGCACCAGGAAGGTCACGGTGAAGATTGACGGTGCACTCGGTCCGGACGGCAGCGCCGTTACGTCGTTACGCCCGGTGTGCTTTGCCATCTGCAGGCCAAACCAGGCGTAGCAGACGCTGGCCACCAGCACCGCCAGACCAAAGGCAGGCGCAATACGACCGTAGACAATTTCGGTAGGGATCCCGACGACAAAAATGAGCAGCCCCATCATTGTCAGCAGGTTAGTCAGGTTGTTGGTCATCAGCCCAAAGTAAGCCGCCCAGTCACCACGTTTCCATTCTAGTTTTATGCTGTTCATGGAATATCCTTAACAGGTTAAGCATCATTTGCGATCGCGGAGATCGCCCGGCCCTGCAGGTAAGCAACGTTTTTCGCTTCGCTACTGTGGGGCTAACCGCGTTAGCCCCGGTTATTGTTATTGGCAGTAGCGGTCGCGCCAGTTGAGGATCGCCTTTTCAAAACAGGCGAACGGCGGGTGAACTATTCCGGCGCCGATCATGCCGATCCCCGCGTCTTTGTGCGCAATAGCGGTGTTGATCACCGGCAGAATGCCGGTGCTGCCTACGCGCGTAATATCAATAGCAGTCGGTACGCCCATAAAACCAAGCAGCGGAATGGTGACGTTGGGGTTTTCGCCGAGAGTGATTTCTCGCATCTGGCGAGAGAAATCAACGGCCTCTTCGACCGTACCGCCCACCAGCGCTACGATGGCCGGTGCCGTCGCCATCGCGAAACCGCCAATGCCGTAGGTTTCGGTGATCGCGCTATCGCCGATATCACGTCCGGAATCTTCCGGCTTATAGCCCGCAAACATCGGCCCAATCACCTGCTGCGCCGGACCGGTAAACCACTGGCCCGGTAAGCCACTAATGCGCAGACCGAACTCAACGCCATTGCGCGCCATCGTCGTCACCACGGTGCTGTATTCAATACCGTGTGCAGCGTCCATTGCGGCTTTACACATCGCCATCCAGGTCGGTCCGGAGAAGTAATCACTACTGAGGACGAACTCGAACACCTCACGTTGCTGCTCAACCGGATAGCCGGTCTGAATAATCCACGGCGTCAGCGCCTGAATCAGCAGCGCCGTCCCGGCGTTGTTGCGGTTATGGCACTCATCACCCATGTGCAATGCCTGCGCCAGCATCAGGCGCAGATCGATTTCGCCCGCCAGTTTCATAGCGTCGCGCAGCATCGGTCCCAGCACATCGCGCATCCAGTTCAAACGATCGATAACGCTCTGATCGTTCGCGCCCATACGCAGGATCTTCGCCATCTGCTCGCTCATATTGGTATATGCGCGGTTGCCATAGGTTTTGTTCTCGACGATGTGCATAAACATCGATGCCGACGTCACGCCCGCCATCGAGCCGACACAGTCATGCTCGTGGCACGGAGAGAAGATGATTTCACCCGAGGCGGCCAGTTCCGCGGCTTCATCCAGATCTTTCGCCAGCCCTTCAAAGACCAGCGCCCCGGTTACCGCCCCCTTCATTGCGCCGCACATTTTTTCCCAGCGGATTGGCGGCCCGGCGTGCAGGATGGTATTACGGGTCATGCCCGGCACGACGTTGATCGCCTGGTCATAGCCAATCAGCACCGGATGCGACTGGATAATGCGTTCCAGCGCCTGCTGGTTAGCGGCCGCGATTTTGTCTGCCAGCGGTGAATCGGCAATGTCGTCCAGTGCCGCTACCACCTGCATGTTGCCCTGGCCCGGCGGCGTCCAGTCGAGCTGGGTCACCGGTACGTTCTGCTTTTTCAGGTCATCGCTGAACATTGCGATTCCAACGTTAATCACGTTCAGCGGCTGGTTAAACAGTGTCTGGCTCATCAGGCTTCCTCCCCTTTACAGATAAATTCACGCGCCAGCAATCCGGTGTTGGTGCTACTGCTCGCCCAGATAACCCCGGCGTCGGTCAGCATCTGACACTGTTTTTCCAGCGACGGCGTATCAAGATCGGTTCCCAGCACATAGCCGAGGATCTCAAGCGGACGACCGTCTGCGGTGGCGATCGCTTTGGCTTCAACGATCGCATCGAGCATCACGCCAACCGGATCTTCATGCGATCCAAATCCAAGGACGAAGTCCATCACGATCACGCCAACTTCAGGATCGCGCGCTTCCTGTAACAGACGACTAATGCGGTTGGTGGGATCGATCATCGGGTGCGGTTTGCCATTGGTAAAATCGTCATCACCGAAATCGAGGAAGGTATGCGCCACGCTGCGGTTGAGATCTTTCAGGCGGAATGCCGGATCCGGATGAATGTTGCTGTAAACTTCGGCATGTTTTTCCATGGCAGCAAACATCGCCTCATCGCACAACGTGCCGCCGCAGAACAAGCCGCGGATGTACTTTTGCTGTGGAGTCAGACGGGCGCGAACCTCTTCAATCAGCGGCCAGTTGAGCGGATGCAGATCCAGACTCTCTTTTTTCACGCCGGTCAGCAGTACCGCTTTCAACGCCGCCTCTTTAGTACCGCGGGCAAACTGTAGGCCTTTTTCATCCGCAGGCGCGGCTTCACGTCCGAGGAAACACACCACCACGGGCTTATGACAGGCGCGCGCACGTTCCAGCACCTTGCGCGCCACCGCTGGCGCAGGCGGTTTGGAGATAAGTGCGATGATCTCAGTTTGCGGATCGGCCTCCAGCATGCCAATCGCGTCAAGCATCATCAGGCCACCAATCTTTTCGCTCAGATCGCGTCCACCTGTGCCAATCAGCTGGGAAATCCCGCCGCCAAACTCGTGAATGCGTACGCTCAGTTCCTGGCTACCGGTACCGGAGGCACCAATAATGCCGATGTTGCCGCGACGCACCGCGTTGCCAAAACACAGCGCCGCGCCGTTAATAATGGCGGTTCCACAATCTGGTCCCATCATCAACAGCCCTTTTTCATGCGCCAGCTGCTTAAGCGCCAGCTCGTCCTCAAGAGAGACATTGTCAGAGAACAGCATCACATTGAGGTTATTTTGCAGCGCCTGACGCGCTTCACGCGCGGCAAACAGGCCATTGACCGAGATCACCGCCAGATTGCTGTCAGGCACATGCTTTTTCGCGCTGGCAAGCGTGGCATAGCGCGCTTCGTGCTGACCCCCCTGCTCTTTATGCGTAAACAGTTCATCGATAGCCACCAGCGTTTGCGCGTTTGCTTCGTCGCTCGCGCCTTTAATGACAATCATCAGATCGCCACTTTTCGCCTCTTCCAGTTCAGGCGTCAGCAGGCCGAGATTCTTCAGCACGCCCTTATTCATCTCTGTCGCCATAGCCACAAACGCCTGCTCAACGCCATCGAGCTTATTTGCGCGCGTGGAGATAGACATCAGTGAGACAGAATCAAAATACGTGTTCTTTTTAACAACTATCCTGATCGACATAATTCCCTCCGGACCTGTGGCTCAGGGCGCAGGCATCCGCCATGCCATACAGCATGTCGCAGCCAGAACTTGAACCGATATTTTTAATGTCAGTAATATATTGCGTAGAAACGAGTTGTTGCTCAGTAATAAATTGGTTCAGCAGCCGTCCGATGCTTTCCCGATAACGCTGATTAAATGCTTCCTCTAGCGTTATTTGGCTAAGTAGCGTTGTATTATTTCCTGCACGTTGCAATGCCGCTAAAAAATCATCTCTATATTTCCTCAGCGGATGTCCGGGAATAAATAAAATGGTGCTTAAGCCTACTAAATAATCATCCGATGAGGGCGTCAGCCCTATCCCCAAACCAATTAAATGGCTGACCGCCGTATTAATATTTTCTCCTGTACGCAACGCCGTCAGTAATGTTTGTCGGCGGTTGAGTAATTGACGGGTGATTTCCTGATAAAACGGATTGTCACCCCGGTACAGAAATAATGTGTCGTCGCTTCTTAGCTGTTGGCGGATAACCTCTTCCCAGTGCTGCCAGCCGACTGCGGCAAGGCTTGCTGCATCAGATGTCCACCGTGGTATTCGCCACAGCTGGCAACCGGCGGTTTCTATCCATTTATCATTGCCAACAACTATTCCCGACCCGCTAAAATTGACCCGCTCACCGGGGTGAAACAGGTCTTCACAATGCGTCAGCGCCAACCGACAGCTGTTAGGTGCGTTATCACAATCTTCACTCAGTAACGTCAGCAGCCGCTGCTGTTCGGGTATCAACAGGTTTACCGCGTGGGAAAAAACCTGTTCAACCCGTCCCGTTCCCCGGAAAGTGAGAAACGCGCTGTCTGCGGTTAGCGCCCGTACGCATCGCCGTGATGGCGTAGCGATAATGGCGCTCCTGTGTCAGGCTACGGCCGCAATCAGCAGCTCGGCAATTTCGTGGTACCCTTTCTCTCGCGCCAGTTCCAGCGGGGTTTTACCGTATTTATCCGTCATGTGCGGGTTTGCGCCATGGTCGAGCAGCAGCTTAACGATCTCCTGCTGCTTCGCACCGCCGTCATTTAGCACGATGGCTTCCAGGAGCGGCGTCCAGCCAACAAAATTAGTATGGTTGACATTGATATCGGTACGCAGCAGTAGTTCGCGCACGATCTCGACATGACCTTTTTCGCTGGCAGGTGTAATACCAACGCCGCCAAAACGGCTCAGGCAATTGAGGTCGGGGTCAGCCGGTAATACCGTACGCAACAGCGTTAAATCATTAGTCAGGCAGCTAATCAGGAAGGGATTAAAACAAGTTTGATCTTGTTTATTAATATCGGCACCCGCAGCAATCAATAAAGAAACACAGTCATAATGTTTATTCAGGCTGGCAATAATAATGGCAGTACGCCCCTGGCGGTTGGTGGCGTTAATATCCACATTTTTTGCCAGACAGGATTTTAATCCATCGGCATTGCCCTGCTCTGCCGCCAGCAGAAATTCAGTAATGAGTTCTTTCTCTGACATAATCGCTCTCCTGCAGTTTTTTAGACTTTTTAAATATCCGATAACCTGAGAATAGCAATAGAGTGCAGAGAATAACATCCGCTTAAATTTCATTCATCGTTAGCGCATCGATTATTGAATCAATTTTAACAATGAGAGCAAAACGTGCTGTAGTGCAATGTTTCCCTTATGGCTGGGGCCCTTTTAGCCACTAATCAGTAGTCCGGAAAATCAGGCGGTATGCTGCACGGATAGCGGCCTGCAATTAAAATACAGAAGTGTGATTGCCTTCAAATCAAATGTAAAACTAGTGTTAAATTCTGTTCAAAACTGATTGCTCTGTATAAGGATTACAAATACATTCAACAATCATCGTGGTGCGGATGCGCATTGTCGCCGGAGGGGAGAAAGATGAATTCAATATTTACCGAGGAAAACCTACTGGCATTTACGATGGCTGCCCGCTATAGCAGTTTCAGCAAGGCAGCGGAGGAGCTTGGCTTAACCACATCGGCAATTAGTTACACCATTAAGCGCATGGAAATGGGTCTCGACGTGGTGCTGTTTACCCGCAGTACTCGCAGCATTGAGCTGACCGAGTCCGGACGCTATCTGTTTCGCAAGGCGACCGACCTGCTCAACGATTTCCACGCAATCAAGCGCAGCATTGATACCATCGCTCAGGGAATTGAGGCTCGGGTGCGCATCTGCATTAACCAACTGTTGTATACCCCTCAACATACGGCGCGGCTGCTGCAGGTACTCAAGAAACAGTTTCCAACCTGCCAGATAACCGTCACTACAGAGGTGTATAACGGCGTCTGGGATTCGATCATCAATAACCTGGCCAATATCGCGATTGGCGCGCCCGATACATTACTGGACGGCGGCGGAATTGATTACACCGAGATCGGCGCGATCCGTTGGTCGTTCGCGATTGCCCCGGATCATCCGCTGGCGTTTATGCCTGAACCCATCTCTGAAAGCCAACTGCGCCTGTACCCGAACATCATGGTGGAAGACACCGCACACACCATCAACAAAAAAGTCGGTTGGCTGTTACACGGTCAAGAGTCGATTCTGGTTCCCGATTTTAATACCAAGTGCCAGTGCCAGATCCTGGGGGAGGGCATCGGTTTTCTGCCAGACTATATGGTGCGCGAGGCGATGGAAAAGTCGTTGCTGGTGACACGGCAGATCCACAACCCACGTCAGGATTCACGAATGCTGTTGGCAACCCAGCATTCGGCAACCGGTCGTGTCACTCAGTGGATTAAAAAAGAGTTTGGCCCGCAAGGGATACTGACGGGGATTTATCAGGATTTACTGCATCGGGCGTGATGCACCGGATGGCCGTTATACCTTCCAGTGCATATAAGATAATCAGGCGCGGATATCGTCGTACTCGCGGGTTTTATCAAATTCATGTTTGGCAAACGGGCACAGCGGAATCACTTTGCGGTTTTCAGCGCGCATCTTCTCTACCACTTTCGCCACCAGCAGTTTGCCGACGCCCTGACCTTTCAGACTGGGGTCAACATCGGTATGTTCAATGATACTCAGATGCTCGCCCGTCGGCACAAAGACAATCTCGGCAACCTGATTGCCTTCGGCATCGTTGACATAAAATTTGTTGTGGCCTGCAAGAATTTCCATGCTTCCCTCACTCATTTTTGGCGATATTTCAGAGCACCGCTCGGACAGGTATCGATGACCTTGATGACCGTGGCAACGTCCACTTCATCCGGAATAATCCACGGTTTACGTTTCAGGTTAAACAGCTTCGCGCTTCCCCGCACGCAATTGCCCGAATGCTGACACATCGCCGTGTTGAAGTAGACGTCAATCTTCTCGCCGGTATAGGCCCGGTAACCTGCATCCAGTAGTTCCTTATCCACGACATTGCCTCACATTTTTTTATTGTCTGGTTTAATCATAGACCTATGCGAGGCTGAAGGAAGCGGCTGAAATCAGAAATATCATTCAGGCTTTTTCTGTATCGACGGCTGCGGCTCTGGCGGCAAATACTCCAACATCGCAGGCGTCGGCGGCGGGAGGCGGTTATCGGCAATATCCCTGTCCACATCGATATGACTGATTTCGCCATTCTCATGATGGTGGACCGTCAGCACCCTCGCCTTGTTCAGTTCCGTAACCAGCTCCCGGGTAATACGCAAACTTTCTGCCAGCTCATGGTCTTCAAGCCCGGGTCTGCGACTGCGGCGTTCGACCCGAAAACGAAACTGGTTGTACTTCGCCCAGCCAATCAGCACCAGGCCGTTGACCAGGGCGACAAGGATATAAAACGTGACCGTATCCAGCGTGGTGAAAAAGGGTCGCACCCCCATATACGGTGAATGCGCCAGGGCTGTGATCAGCCCTTTATAGATTAAATAGATAAATCCAACCCAGGCGATGGCCGTCAACAACACATCGATGATGCGCGGCAGCAAACGCCGCTCCGTGAAGATCAGTGGCTGGTTCATGATTCGATCCTCCCAATACCGCGGTCAGGACTCACCCAACGCGCTCTGCCACGTTTGCGTTTGAGCATCACTTTCGGGAATGACACCAGCGTGGTGAACAGGCTTAGCATCCAGTACACCACCGGGAACCAGATAATCCAGAACAATGAAGCGCCAATATTTTTTTCATAGCGTCGTTCAATCATCAGGCTCACCGCAAACTGCAGCAAGCACACCACGCCGAGGATAAGCCCGGTAAAGGCCGGTGGGAACAGATGCTGTACATACAGCGAGTCCGGCATCGGGATCATCAGTCCTAAAAGGAACAGCACGATACTGATCGCATAGGCAAATGCCCAGGCGGTAGAAAAACAGAACTCAAGAAACAGCGGCCACATGCGGCGGAACTCCCACGACCACAGACGACGCATGTTAACGATAAACACCTCTGCACCACCCTGCGCCCAGCGCAAACGCTGCTTCCACAGCCCTCTTAAGGTTTCAGGCATCAGGATCCAGCACAGTGCGCGCGGCTCAAAGAATACCGACCAGTGGCGCAATTGCAGCTTCCAGCTGATATCGATATCTTCGGTGATCATGTCCGGGCTCCAGTAACCGACCTCGGCCAGCGCGCGACGACGAAACGCCGCAACCACACCTGAGACACTAAAGATCTGCCCATAGACTCGCTGAGTACGCTTAATCAAGCCGATAATGGAAGTGAACTCACCGACCTGCACACGACCGATTAACGTAGAGCGGGTTCGAATTCGCGGGTTCCCCGTCACTGCACCAACGCGCGGGAACTGGATCAGCGGAGCCACCATATAAGCGACGGCATCGCGTTCCAGTAACGCATCGCCATCAATACACACCAGATAATCGCTGCGCGCCGCGGCCGCACCGGTCTTGAGCGCCAGCGCTTTGCCCTGGTTTTCAGCCAGATGAATCACCCGCAGGCTGGGGTATTCCACTGCCAGTTGTTCCAGCACGTCGTGAGTGTCATCCGTCGAACCATCGTTGATGGCGATCACTTCGATATTCTTATATCGCTGGGCCAGTGCTGCCTCAATGGTTTCACGCGCATTGATCCCTTCGTTAAAACAGGGGATCAGAATGGAAACCAGTGGATTCCCCTGCAATGTCGGTGGTGGAGTGTCATCTCCCCATTTCCAGTGACGTTCACGGTAAAACCAGAAATAGACTCCGCCGCTTATCCATAAGCCAGACATGAATAAAGGCCAGAAGAAGACGAAGTTCAACATCACTTCACCTGTAAAGATGACAGCCACACCAAACGGCAGGCTGAACATCAGGCAAAGTATCAGGAAAGCAATAATGCGATCGGTCATTTTTGCGGATACCAGTATGAGGAGAACGTCGAGCGAATCTCTGACATCTCAGGTTTGTCGCTGATGAAATCATCCGGGTAATAGCCGTAGTTACCTGCACCGCTTAATTTCAGCTGGCGCATCCATTCGGCTATTTGTTTTCCGCTGATTTCAGCCTGATCCCCGGATTTACGCCAGTCTCGTGCCTGCAGTTCAAACACGGTTTTATCCAGCGCCCCAGGGGTTTGTGCAACGGCATTCACCAGTCGGTCAAGCCATGCGTTGGCATCATTGGCCGGGATCTGTTCCATGAATGGCATCGCCATCGGCGCCGTCCAGTCATAGGTATTGAGGAAATCATTCAGGTTTTGTGCAAACCAGGCTTCACTTTCAGGCTCCAGTACCGGCATGGCGTAAATATTGCGCGCAGTTTGCACCTGTGGACCGCGAATATTACGCACCGTCCGGGTCAGTTGTTTGGTGAAGTCAATCAGCATCTTACTTTTCAGGCGAGTCCAGCGCTCGAACGCCTGAGGATTATTACGTATTTGCTCGATACTGCCCGAAAGCCCTGCGGCACGGTAGGCGGCTAACGCCTCCGGTGACGCATCTTCAAAATCCGTCAGGAAAGCATCGTCATGGAACAAAATACCTTTGAAGCTGGCGTGCTTCGCCAGGTCTTCATAGATTTCAGTGATGCGTTTGCGCGCTTCGCTGTCCCAGGGCGAGAGACGAACATAGTTCTCGTGATTGATAGCAGTGCGTCCCGTTTTCGGATCCCATGCGGTTACGCGTGGAATGGACGCGTCGAGATCGAAAGCCAGAACCGGCATCCAGGCATACACCGTCACCCCTGCCCGCGTTTGTAACTGCCAGGAGATATAGTTAAAGAGATCGGCACGCATCGGCAGCCAGCGGTTGGGGAAATAGAGTTCGCGAATATTCCCGTCGCCCTGCGGATCGGCGTACGCCTGCAGGAAGACATGAGAAATACGCATGTCATAAACGCGCTGGATCAGCTTATCGATATTTCGCTTCTGCTGAGCAGGGTCTTTGTCATACACGTAATCCAGATCGACATGCATCACGCGCATCGTCTGTGGTTCACGGACCTGAGCGACCTGACTGGCAAAGCGCTTAAGGGATGGGTTATCAGAAATCAGCACGCGCGGAATATCATCGAGAAACGCGGCATTTGCCAACCCTTCATTAAGCGTAAAGGCCATCTTATAGCCATGCTCTTTGGCCAGGTTTAACGTTGTACCGTTGGCTGCGCCGTAAGGCCATACCCACGCGCGCGGCGATTTGCCGGTCACCGCTTTGATCTTGTTAGTGATCAGAGAGATATCCGTGTTTATACGTCGCGTGTACTGTTCGTCCGTTTCGTAAGTGCCGGTTTTCTTATCATACAGGCGGTTCGCCACAGCGGGCTCTTTACTCCCCTGCGGGTTGGCCTCAGCGCCAAAGTGCGAGTTCCAGGTGTGCGCACCGACTTCTACCAACGGCGACTTGCCCATTTCTTCGACCATTTTCCAGGTGGCGAATTTGTCTCGCGCGGTCATTAAGCCGCCAAAATCGACTTTTTTGTTGGCTGGCGCATCTACCCAACTGCCTACTGGCGCCCAGAGCGCAGGCCAGTTGTAGGCTTTCAGTAGCGGCCAGACGCGGGTATAAAAACTGCTATATCCATCGTCAAAGGTGAGCAGTACCGCTTTTTCCGGCAGTACAATTTTACCGTCATGGGCGTCCAGAATTTGCTGCACGCTGATCGGTTGATAGCCATTATCACGCAGCCAGGCCATTTGGTCGCTCAACGCGCTGGTACGCACAGAGAGGTAGCGCTGGTCGGCTGCACCATCCTCCACATCATGGTAGCCGAGCACCAGAAAGCTATTTTTCGGCCACGGATGATCCGCCGTCAGCGGCGTTCTCTCTGCGGGAGGAACATAGCGAGGCGTTGTATTGTGCGCGCTGCTGCACGCGGTAATCATCAACCAGCCAGCGATTAATGCGCTAAGCCACAGGCATCTTTTCAGCATGAACAATCCTTAAAACCTGACATTTAAATCGAAAGCGAGGGAGATATTCCGCTCACGTTTACCGTCATAGGGGCGTTTATCCCAAATCAGCATCACCCCGCCGTCTACGACGTTGTTCCATTTAAGCCGTTGGCCGTATCCCACCTGGACGATAGCGCCTGCATCTTCACCTTGCTGCCAGTAGCCACCTACGCCAGCCAGACCTTGCTGCGTCCAGACGGTATCATAGTGGCGGTAAAGAACCTGCTCCGCGCTCAAGCCAGGGACAACGGAAAAATCACTCTTCGGGTTGTAATACGGAACATTTTCTTTGGTGTTGGTGCTCCCGCCGATACCCGGTGTAAAGTCCAGCGTGAAGCGCGGCGTGGTCCACATGCGCTCTTTTCCGCTGAGTCCGTATTCGATGCGATCGTTACCGTCCGAGAAATGTGATGCGGCAAACGACAGTTGATATTCACGTCGTTCGTTTTGATACCAGCGAACAAACATATCGCCGCCGTTGGCATACACGCCACTACGCAGCGCGCGCAACGGGGTATTGCGAGAGAGGCGCTCGGCCGACCCACCAACGCGCCAGTTGTCATTAAAGTCATGCCAGCCGGATAGACGCCCGCCAATCTTCTGACCATCGCCATAATTTCGGCCAGACACTTCCATTTCCGCCCAGTAATCGCGGGAAGTCCATTCTGCACCCGCCGCCAGATCGCGGCTGATGCCCTTCCCTTCCTCAAATTCACCAGTAGCAAAGTTGAATCCGGTAAACAGTCGCCAGTTGTCATTAATTGGCGGACTGTAAATAGCCGTGTTGATGTTGAAGTCATTCTTACCGCTGACCGGGCTATCGGACGAGATCCCCTGCGTACCGCTAATGCGCACTTCCGACATTTTGTGGACATCACGAATACGCGCGAGGCGCAGCGTCGCTTCATCATCCGGGCTACGGGCAATAACGTCATCCGTCAGTTCATCTGCCTGTTTCCACTCCTGAAGATCCAGTGCAACGTAAGCCTGCTGACGTTCCAGCTCCAGGTTGCTTGGCTCAATGACTTCCGCCAGCTTAAGCTCTTTCTCCGCCGCATGCGGCAATCCACGCGCTTCAAGCACAGAGGCATAAGATATGCGCAATCCCTGGTTACCAGAGCCTGTTCGTGCCAGATGCTCTGCGAGCTTTTCTGCCTCTGGCAGTTCATTGGCAGCGATATGATATTGCGTCAGTAGCGACTGTCCGAGCAGCCAGTTATCGTTAGGCTGCGGCGTTGGCGAGCCATAGATACGCCGCAGATACGGACTCTCTTTGATCAAATCATCAACTTGTTTTTTGGCAGCATCGAAGTTTTCATTATCAATGTGCGCGTAGAACAGATCTTGTTGATCCTCAGGACTGAGCGGCGTCACCGGGATAGGTCCATTCGGGTAGTAAATGCTCGCCAGCATCGCTTCGGTTTTTTCCGGCTGACGTTCGCTTAACCATGCTGATGCCACCCAGCGTTTTGCATAGTTTGGTACTTCGCCGCTTGCAGAAAGGGACTCATACTCATCAATCACTTCGGCAGTACGCTTACGCACCAACAAGGCACCCATACGGTCAATTCTCGCCCGACGGACATCATTCTGCGCAGACGGCTCATCTTTCCAGGCCGCCAGCAACTGGTCATAACGGGCCAGCGCTTTATCGGCCACGATAAACCGTTCTTCTTCATTACGTGCGGACGTATAGGAGGAGCGTACCATTTCAGCCGCCGCATCAAGCTCAAGACGGCGCTTCACTGGATCAGCAGTGGGAACGACCTCCGCCATATTTAAAGCGGGTCCGGAAACGCGGTTCGCCGACAGCGCAGATAGCAGCGTGGATTTTGCATTTTTGTTGCCTGGATCAACATCATCCGCCTGGCTGGCAACCAACAGTGCATCCCAGTTTTTCCCCTGAGAATGATATACGTAGGCAAGCAGTGCGTCGGAGTCTGCGCCCGGATGCGCCTGCGCCCATTTATTCGCTTCAGTAAGGGCTTGTTGGTTGTAGCGCGCATCCGCCAACGTCATTATCCAGCCGGTGCGTACATCCACGTTATCAGGCTCTTCCTGTAAAACGCTTTCCCACACTGCCAATGAATCATTCCAGTTTTTCTGGTTACGGTACGCACGTGCAGCGGCGACTTTGCCGCGCGCAGGCACATCCATCTGCCCACGATACCGCTGCCAGATTTGAATGGTTGTTTTATCGTTGTTCTCAACCCAACCAGAAACTTGCAGCCAGTCGGCAACCTGATTTGGCGTTAGCGCACTTTTCTTTCCCTGATCCTCAAGGTAGCGCAATAGTGGCGCACTATTCCCCCCCCGCGCTTCAATAACCAAAGCATCATAATCTGATACCGCAGCAGAGATTTGCATAGGGAAAAGAATGCTTGCCGTAAATAAACAGCTTACAGACTTAAAACGTTTAATGAAGTTGGCATGTCGACGCATACTGAACATATCTGCCCTTATATCTTACACCAGAGTAAAAATAAGCGTTTTCAATAAGTTACGATCAATCCCTGACAGTTGCCGACCATGTAAGATGCACTGCCGCTTATTTCGTAATAGGGTTATGAAGCAATTAATTCTTTCGTCTTATTGACTACCCGCACCGCGTCCTCTAATCGTTGGACAGGAGGCATAAACTCGGGAATTTTATCACTCCATGTAGTTCGTGGCTACGCAATAAGAAAAGTCTTAGGCAAAAAAGTATTTTAGACTAAATAATCCTAATACTCTTGGGATTGAATTCTGGATTTAAACAAAGTTTGCCCGGTGACATCATGTGACGATGCTTACTATTGCTGGTTAGCATAGCTACACCGCGCAACTGTTTGCATGGTAACTATTTTGAGAGGTGAATAGAGAAAAATCTGATAATAGGCTCTCTGCTAACAACAAAATATAACTTAATTTTTAGGGCTCAAACAGGGCCAATGAAATGAAAATAAGGGTACAGGCGCAAGAAGAATTAGATACAGTAACAATGCGTTGAAATCAAACAACTTTATTTATCATTTTTCGAAACCTACCATAATTGGTATTTGGAAACTCAATCAAATACGTGCGTGAATAATTGTGTATTACTCTACCTGTTAATATATTTACCAACCTTGCGTACTATTGACAATATCAACCACAATCAATTATTTCCCCTTACAATATGCAAGCCTATTTGCATTACAAGCAACTGATAGAAGCATAATTTTTTGCACTTACCTTCCCCTCAGACTTTCAGGTAATCTGGGCAAAGACGCCAATGGGAGCCGGTCAATGAAAATCGTTAATGCAGAAGAAAAGCACATCCCCGCCATACGCGATATCTATGCACATCATGTTCTTCACGGTACCGGCAGCTTTGAAACCGACCCGCCGGATGCACACGAGATGCTTGCTCGTCTGGAAAAAATCCGCAGCCTCGGGCTGCCGTGGGTCGTCGCTCTGCAGGAAGATAAGGTCATCGGGTATTGCTACCTCACCCGCTACCGCGAGCGCTATGCCTACCGCTATACCCTTGAGGATTCGATTTATATTGCTCCAACGGCTCAGCGTCAGGGTGTAGGAAAAGCCTTACTGCGTCATGTGATTGGCTGGGCTGAAGCACAGGGTTATCGGCAACTGATTGCCATCGTCGGCGACAGCAATAATCAGGGATCGTTAAAAGTCCATCAGCAGGCCGGATTTACGCAAATCGGCACACTGAAAAACATTGGCTTCAAACATGGGCTATGGCTCGACACGGTATTGCTACAACGTAATCTGGGTGAAGGTAACAGCACGCTGCCACCGGATTCCGGTGTCGCTATCTAACGTTTTTAAGGATTAACTACAGGGAGAGAATTTTTGGAGCGGGCGAAGGGAATCGAACCCTCGTATAGAGCTTGGGAAGCTCTCGTTCTACCATTGAACTACGCCCGCATCGAAGTGCGTAAGGGATTATAAACCTTACGCTCTTCTTGGCAAGGGACTAACCGACTGACTGGCGATTAAATCACCGTCAGCATTTTGGCTTACTGCCCTGCGGCGGCAAATAACGCAGCGGATCGATAGCCGTCGCCCGGTAGCGGATTTGGAAATGCAGCCGCACCGTAGTCGCATCCGAGCTGCCCATCGTCGCGATTTTCTGCCCGGCCTTCACGTTTTGACCGTTGTTCACCAGCATGGTGTCATTATGCGCATACGCAGTGATGTAGTCCTCACTGTGCTTAATCATGATGAGATTACCATAGCCCCGTAGCTGATTACCGACGTAAACCACCTTCCCGGCGCCGGCGGCATAAATCGGTGTACCGCGCGCAGCCGAGATATCAATGCCCTTGTTGCCGCCGTCCGCGGTTGAATAAGGCAGGATCACCTTACCGCTGGCAGGCCACAGCCAGCAACGTTGCCCTACCGGAGGCCAGGAAGACTGCGGTACGGACGAAGACGGTCTGACAGCTGCCGTTTTGGTTGAGGATTTCTTGGTTGTTTTGCCAGAGTTAGAACTGGTTTTCGCGCCACCGCTGACCTTCAGTTTTTGCCCTACTTCAATGGTATAGGGCGGTGAAATATTATTCAGGCGGGCGATCTCTTTCACGCTGGTCCCGGTAGCGCGCGAAATACGGTATAGCGTATCCCCCCGCTTCACGGTATACACGGAGCCGGAATAACTTCCTGTATCAGACGACTTGCTCCCGGAACACCCTGCTAACAGCAGACCGACGCACAGCAACATCACGATACCCAGGCCATTTTTCTTCAGGCGTCCTGCACTCAAAACAATACCTCGCAACATTTTCAGACGCTTTATCATAGCAGCCAGAAACCGGATGCCAAATCATATCGCGCAACGAACCGTCGGCCCTGGCATTTCACACCCTCTGTTAATCAATCTGACTTAATTAAGCATATAATATGGATGCTTAAGATTGATGGTGGACGCTATGCGACAGGAACATGTCATTTTATTGAATGAGCAGGACCAACCCTGCGGAACGCTGGAAAAATATGCGGCGCATACCGCCACAACCCCCCTGCATTCCGCTTTCTCGTGCTGGATATTTAACGAGCTGGGCCAACTGCTGGTCACCCGCCGCTCGCTGCACAAAAAAGCCTGGCCTGGCGTCTGGACCAACTCTGTCTGTGGTCACCCGCAGTTGGGTGAAACCCACGAAGCCGCTATTGTCCGCCGGGCTCGCTTCGAACTGGGTGCAGACATCGACTCGCTCAGCCCCGTGTATGCTGACTTTCGTTATCGCGCTACAGACCCGAGTGGAATTGTGGAAAACGAAGTGTGCCCGGTTTATGCCGCACATATCGTGAGTCCGCTACAGCTAAACCCAGATGAAGTGATGGATTGCCAGTGGAGCAGTCTTGAGGATGTCTTAAGCGGGATTGACGCGACGCCGTGGGCTTTTAGCCCGTGGATGGTAATGCAGGTTGCAGACAAAGAAGCGCGTGCGCTGTTGCGGAATTACTGCCAACAAATTATTGCCTGATGGCGCTACGCTTATCTGGCCTACATAACGAATCGTAGGCCGGATAAGGCGTCAGCCGCCATCCGGCATTTCACATCTTACTTAACCGGGCGCATCGCCGGGAACAGGATCACGTCGCGGATAGTGTGGCTGTTGGTGAACAGCATAACCATACGGTCGATACCAATGCCCAGACCCGCAGTCGGCGGCAGACCGTGTTCCAGAGCGGTAACGTAGTCTTCGTCATAGAACATTGCTTCGTCATCACCCGCATCTTTAGCGTTAACCTGATCCTGGAAACGCTGCGCCTGATCTTCCGCATCGTTCAGCTCGCTGAAACCGTTACCGATTTCACGCCCGCCGATGAAGAATTCGAAGCGGTCAGTGATTTCCGGGTTTTCGTCATTACGACGCGCCAGCGGAGAAACTTCTGCCGGGTACTCGGTAATGAAGGTCGGTTGAATCAGGTGCGCTTCCGCAACTTCTTCAAAGATCTCGGTCACAATACGGCCCAGACCCCAGCTCTTCTCAACTTTGATGCCGATAGATTCAGCAATCGCTTTTGCAGAGTCGAAGTTATCCAGATCGGCCATGTTAGTTTCCGGACGGTATTTCTGAATCGCTTCGCGCATGGTCAGTTTTTCGAACGGCTTACCGAAGTCGAAGACTTCTTCACCGTAAGGCACTTCAGTCGTTCCCAGAACGTTCTGCGCCAGCGTACGGAACAGCGATTCGGTCAGTTCGATCAGATCTTTGTAGTCCGCATAAGCCATGTAGAGTTCCATCATGGTGAACTCTGGGTTATGGCGAACAGAGATGCCTTCGTTACGGAAGTTACGGTTAATTTCGAATACGCGTTCGAAGCCGCCAACCACCAGACGCTTGAGGTACAGTTCCGGCGCGATACGCAGGTACATGTCCAGATCCAGCGCGTTATGATGAGTGATAAACGGACGCGCTGCCGCACCGCCAGGGATCACCTGCATCATCGGGGTTTCTACTTCCATAAAGCCACGAGCAACCATGAACTGACGGATGCCAGCCATAATCTGTGAACGCACTTTAAAGGTATTGCGGGATTCATCGTTAGAGATGAGATCCAGGTAACGTTGACGATAGCGCGCTTCCTGATCCTGCAGACCGTGGAATTTGTCCGGCAGCGGGCGCAGCGCTTTGGTCAGCAGACGCAGTTCGGTGCAGTGAATAGACAACTCACCGGTCTTGGTCTTGAACAACTTACCTTTCGCGCCGAGGATATCGCCCAGATCCCATTTTTTGAACTGCTCGTTGTAGACGCCTTCCGGCAGGTCATCGCGAGCTACGTACAGCTGAATACGGCCGCCAACGTCCTGCAGCGTAACGAATGATGCTTTACCCATAATACGACGGGTCATCATACGGCCAGCAACGGATACCTCAATGTTCAGCGCTTCCAGCTCTTCGTTTTCTTTCGCGTCGAAGTCAGCATGCAGTTGGTCTGAGGTATGATCGCGACGGAAATCGTTCGGGAACGGGATCCCCTGCTCACGCAGGCTCGCCAGCTTCTCACGGCGCGTTTTCAGTTCATTGTTAAGGTCGGCTACCGCGTCAGCGCCCTGTACGTGTTGTTCAGACATGTTGGTTCCTCATAACCCTGCTTTCAAACTTGCTTCGATAAATTGATCCAGGCTGCCATCCAGCACCGCCTGCGTGTTACGGGTTTCAACCCCGGTACGCAGATCTTTGATGCGGGAGTCATCAAGGACATAAGAACGAATCTGGCTACCCCAGCCGATATCTGACTTGTTGTCTTCCATCGCCTGTTTCTCGGCATTCTTCTTCTGCATTTCCAGTTCATAAAGCTTCGCTTTCATCTGCTTCATGGCCTGGTCTTTGTTCTTGTGCTGGGAACGGTCGTTCTGACACTGCGTCACAATCCCAGTCGGGATGTGGGTAATACGCACCGCAGATTCCGTACGGTTAACGTGCTGACCACCCGCACCGGAGGCACGGTAAACGTCAATACGCAGATCCGCCGGGTTGATATCGATATCAATATCATCATCAACTTCCGGATAAACAAACGCAGAACTGAACGACGTATGGCGACGTCCGCCGGAGTCGAACGGACTCTTACGAACCAGACGGTGTACGCCGGTTTCAGTACGCAGCCAACCGTACGCATATTCGCCAGCAATTCTGATGGTTACGGATTTAATACCCGCCACTTCACCTTCAGACTCTTCAATAATTTCAGTCTTAAAGCCGCGCGCTTCAGCCCAACGCAGATACATGCGCATCAGCATGCTTGCCCAGTCCTGCGCTTCCGTACCGCCAGAACCTGCCTGAATATCGAGATAGCAATCTGCGCTGTCATATTCACCGGAGAACATACGACGGAATTCCAGCTGGGCCAGCTTATCTTCCAGCGTGTCGAGTTCTGCTACGGCTTCGTTAAAGGTTTCTTCGTCGTCGGCTTCTACAGCCAGTTCCAGCAGGCCGGAGACATCTTCCAGGCCCTGGCTCATCTGATCGAGCGTATCAACGATGGCTTCAAGAGAAGAACGCTCTTTACCCAGCGCCTGCGCGCGTTCGGGTTCGTTCCATACATCCGGCTGTTCCAGCTCGGCGTTTACTTCTTCCAGACGCTCTTTCTTGGCATCATAGTCAAAGATACCCCCTAAGAACGTCAGAGCGCTCCGTGAGGTCCTGAATGCGGTTATTTACCGGATTAATTTCAAACATTGTCTGATTTCTTTTATTGGACTAGTCAAAATGCGGTGATAAGAGCGGGATTGTAACTAATCCACGCCCTTTTTTATAGCGATTAGTGACGCTAAAGTGGCCAGATATTGTCGATTATAATCTGCAAACTACGGTTGCCGCGAAACTCGTTAATATCCAGTTTGTAGGCAAGCTGAACTTCGCGCACGCCGTTGTCCGGCCAGCAGGTGGTATCGACGTTAAACGCAATGCCGTCCAGCAGCGGACCACCGCCTACGGGCTCGACCATCACCTTCAGATGACGCTCACCGACCAGACGCTGCTGGAGCAAACGGAAATGCCCGTCAAACAGCGGTTCCGGGAACATTTGTCCCCACGGTCCGGCATCGCGAAGCATTTGTGCGACCTCCATGGTCATCTCCGCTGCGCTCAGTGGGCCATCCGACACCACTTCACCTTGCAGTAAGGCGGGATCCAGCCACTCGGTAACCAGTTCGCCAAAACGCTGCTGGAAACGCTCAAACTGCGCCTCTTCAAGCGATAACCCCGCCGCCATGGCGTGACCGCCAAACTTGATGATCATGCCCGGATGAAGGGTGTCCAGGCGCTCCAGCGCATCACGCATGTGCAGCCCCTGAATCGAACGCCCGGAGCCTTTGAGAGTACCATCACCTGCCGGGGCAAACGCTATCACCGGACGATGGAATCGCTCTTTAATGCGCGATGCCAGAATCCCCACAACGCCCTGATGCCACTCGGGATGATACATTGCCAGGCCGCCCGGAAGCGTATCGCTACTGCGTTCCAGCTTTTCACACAGGGTCAGCGCTTCGGCCTGCATACCCTGCTCAATCTCTTTGCGCGTCTGGTTGAGTGCGTCCAGCTCATTGGCCAGCACGCGCGCTTCACCAATGTTGTCGCACAGCAACAGCGCTACGCCAACGGACATATCGTCCAGACGCCCCGCCGCATTCAGCCGTGGCCCGAGGGCAAAACCTAAATCACTGGCTGCCAGCTTTAGGGGGTCGCGATTGGAAATCTCCAGCAGCGCTTTAATACCAGGGCGGCATTTTCCAGCACGGATACGGCATAAGCCTTGCCACGTCAGAATGCGGTTATTGGCATCCAGCGGTACCACGTCCGCCACCGTGCCAAGCGCAACCAGATCGAGCAAATCCGCCAGGTTCGGCGGTGCAATGCCTCGCTCATCAAACCAGCCTTTGTCACGCAGGAAAGTGCGCAGCGCCAGCATCAGATAGAAGGCTACACCAACGCCTGCCAGCGATTTCGACGGGAACTCACAGTCGTGCAGGTTAGGATTGATAATCGCCTCTGCGCCCGGCAGCGTATCCCCTGGCAGGTGGTGATCGGTTACAACGACCGGGATCCCCAACGTTCTGGCATGTTCGACACCCGCGTGAGACGAGATGCCGTTGTCTACGGTGACAATCAGCTGAGCACCACGGGCATGGGCCTGATCAACGACTTCCGGGCTTAAACCATAACCGTCCTCAAAACGATTTGGCACCAGGTAGTCAACGTTACTGCAGCCCAACGCGCGCATCGCCAGGATGCTTAGCGCCGTGCTGGTCGCGCCATCGGCATCGAAATCGCCAACAACGATGATGCGAGTTCCCGCACGAAAGGCGTTGTAGAGGATCTCAACCGCCTTTTCGACACCGTTTAAATGCTGCCACGGCAGCATTCCTTTGACGCTACGCTCAAGCTCCTGCGCGCTGCGCACGCCGCGACTGGCGTATAAACGGCGCAGCAGTGGCGGCAAGTCGGCAGGTAACTCGGCTGTCTCGTCGGCCTCACGCCGACGAAGTTGTATCTGTTGTTTCACGCGAATTATTTACCGCTGGTCTGTTTTGCATGTGCGTCGAGGAATTCTTTCATCTCTTTCGGGCCCTGATAACCAGGTACGACATAGCCATTGCTCAGCACAATCGCCGGTGTACCGCTGACGCCAAACTGTACGCCCAGCGCATAGTGGTTAGCGATATCCACATCACAGGTCGCCGCTTTCACGCCCTTGCCAGTCATCGCGTCGTCAAAGGCTTTGTTTTTGTCCTTAGCACACCAGATAGACTTCATGTCCTGCTCAGCCTGACTGTCCAGCCCCTGACGTGGGAAGGCCAGATAACGTACGGTGATCCCCAACGCATTGTAATCTTTCATCTCTTCATGCAGCTTGTGGCAGTAACCACAAGTGATGTCGGTGAAAACGGTAATGACGTGTTTTTCCTGCGGCGCTTTGTAGATGATCATCTCTTTTTCCAGCGCGTTCAGATGCTTCATCAGCAGTTGGTTGGTGACATTCACCGGACTTGCGCCGCTCACGTCGTACATCGGTCCCTGGATAATATGTTTACCGTCTTCGGTAACGTACAGCACGCCGCTATTGGTCAGTACGGTTTTCATGCCCGCAACCGGAGCAGGTTGAATCTCGGTGCTCTGCACACCCAGCTTTGCTAATGACTGACGAATTGCCGCGTCGTCTGCATGTACCATGCCGGAAAACGCCGTCGCCAGCAGGGTGAACATCATAAAACTTTTTTTCATAGCCTATCCTATCCTGTCAGCACTCACGCTCGCGGGTGATGCTGTTGATGTAGTTGCCGCAAGCGCTCCGTTGCGACATGAGTATA
Organism: Citrobacter sp. Cpo012; assembly: GCF_030333015.1. Taxonomy (NCBI): domain Bacteria; kingdom Pseudomonadati; phylum Pseudomonadota; class Gammaproteobacteria; order Enterobacterales; family Enterobacteriaceae; genus Citrobacter; species Citrobacter sp. Cpo012. The sequence goes on from NZ_JAOWGR010000042.1 coordinate 222,767, forward strand.
AATTTGCGTTGTCGAGAGATCGCTATGCCCCAGTAGCATCTGCACCACGCGCAGGTCTGCGCCATGGTTGAGCAGATGCGTGGCAAACGCGTGCCGCAGGACGTGCGGTGACAGCTTTTCGCTGTCGATTCCCGCCAACACAGCATAGTGTTTGATACGATGCCAGAAGGTCTGACGGGTCATCTGTTGCGCCCGCTGACTAGGAAACAGCACATCAATCGATACGCCGTTGAGCAACCATGGACGCCCGTGCTCCAGATACGTTTCCAGCCAGTACACTGCCTCCTCACCCAACGGGACAAGGCGCTCTTTGTTACCTTTACCGATCACCCGTACCACACCCTGACGCAGGCTGACGTCACTCATCGTCAGTCCTACCAGTTCAGACACGCGCAGGCCTGTTGCATACAGCACTTCCAGCATGGCTTTGTCGCGTAGCTCCAGCGGTTGCTCAATAAGCGGCGCTTGTAGCAGCCGCTCAACCTGCGCTTCGCTGAGATCTTTAGGCAGGCGCTGCGGAAGTTTAGGTGATGCAAGCGAGGCGCTGGGGTCATCTTCGCGATATTTTTCGCGGTACAGATGCTGAAAAAAACGTCGCGTCGCACTGAGCAAACGTGCGGAACTGGTGGCTTTATACCCTCCATCCATCCGCTCAGCCAGCAAGGCTTGCAGATCATCACTTTGCGCGGTCGCAAGCGAAGCGCCGCGGTGATGTAACCATTCCACAAGCATGATCAGATCGCGACGATACGCACTTAATGTGTTTTCCGCCAGATTTCGTTCCAGCCACAGGGCATCAAGAAACTGCTCGATGCGCGCCAGATCCTGTTCCACTCGCGCCCCTTATTCCACTCTCATTTTTGATGCATTATGCCTCATTGTGCCGTGAATGCGGCGATTCTGTTACACTACCCGCAACGCTACAGCAGAATTGAGATGTTTACGTCATGAACATGGGTCTTTTTTACGGTTCCAGCACCTGCTACACCGAAATGGCAGCAGAAAAAATCCGCGATATCCTGGGTCCCGAACTGGTGACACTGCACAACCTCAAAGACGATTCCCCGACCCTAATGGAGCAATATGACGTGCTCATTTTGGGCATCCCAACCTGGGATTTCGGTGAAATTCAGGAGGACTGGGAAGCGGTCTGGGAGCAACTGGACGACCTCAACCTGGAAGGCAAGATTGTCGCACTTTACGGTATGGGCGATCAGTTGGGATACGGCGAATGGTTCCTGGATGCGTTGGGTATGCTGCACGATAAACTGATCACCAAAGGTGTAAAGTTTGTCGGCTACTGGCCCACCGAAGGCTACGAATTCACCAGCGATAAACCCGTCATTGCTGATGGACAACTGTTTGTTGGCCTGGCGCTGGATGAGACAAACCAGTACGATCTCAGCGATGAACGCATTCAGGCCTGGTGCGAGCAAATTCTTGGGGAAATGGCCGAGCACTGGTCCTGATAACCGATTTGCCGGATGACGGCGTAAATGCGTTATCCGGCCTGCATGACGCACCTAACTGTAGGCCTTCAAGCTGCGCGCCATCAGGCATGTGTCATGCGTTACCCTTGCTTCGCCTTTTGCAGCATCAACCGCCGTAAATCCCGCCACTCTGCATCATCCATACTGTCTACTGCCAGCCACAAATGTTGACGTTTTCCGGCATCAGATCGCAAACGCAGCATCATGCCTGTTTTAACCATCCAGGGGGCGTTAACGATAGACCACTCTTGCCCTTGCCAGCGCAGACGGCCATCCATCAATAGCCGAATCTCACCCTGACAGGCGTTGATTCGACGCTGACTGCGAACGCTATCGAACACTACCAGAGAGAGTAAAACCAGCCATAATGGGGTGTAGCTCAATGGCCAGGGCATCAATAAAATAAACACCGCGACCAGCCCATGAATTAGCAGTGAAAGCCACTGCGCGCGCCATGATACGCGTAAATCAGATTGCCACTGGACCACGTTCCCGATTCCGTGTCTGGATAAGTCGCACCATCTGTTCCAGCTGCTCATCAGCTGGTTTCCCATGATTCATCAACCAGTTAAATAAATCTGGATCATCACATTCTAGCAGACGGATAAAGATACGTTTTTCTTCGTCACTTAAGCTGTCATATTCATGTTCAAAAAACGGCATGATCGAGATGTCCAGCTCGCGCATACCGCGGCGGCATGCCCAATGAATACGTGCTTTGTTGTTAATATCCATGTTCTTCTCCCTGTCTCGCGAAAACGAAGTATCCCGCTATTGTAACGTGTTTTTCCCGCTCTTTTTACGGGAATATCAGTAAACTGAAGCTCGCTCGCTAAATAAAACCTTATTAAGCCAAAGGATTCACCAATTTTGGATGTCTCCTCGCAAAGCGCAATATATGGCACAAATAGCCTGTTTAAACCGCTTGCAATGGGCCATAGCTCTTTTACCATTAGTCATCATCACTGCGTTAAGCAAATCAGGACATTATTATGGCTTTTACATCTTTTCCTCCTCGCCAGCCTTTTGCGTCAACGCGTTTACCTCTGACGCTAATGACGCTCGATGACTGGGCGCTCGCCACCATCACCGGTGTCGACAGTGAGAAGTATATTCAGGGTCAGGTCACGGCGGATGTCAGCCAGATGACCGAGCATCAGCACCTGTTGGCTGCACATTGTGACGCCAAAGGTAAAATGTGGAGCAACCTGCGTCTGTTCCGCCAGGGTGACGGTTTTGCATGGCTTGAGCGCCGTAGCCTGCGTGATGCGCAGCTCACTGAGCTGAAAAAATACGCGGTCTTCTCGAAGGTGGCGATCGCCCCAGACGACGAGCGCGTCCTGCTGGGCGTAGCGGGATTCCAGGCACGTGCAGCGCTGGCCAATATCTTCAGCGAATTACCGAACAGTGATAAGCAGGTCATTACCGAAGGTGCCTCCACGGTATTGTGGTTCGAACACCCTGCCGAACGTTTTCTGCTGATCGTTGATGCCACCACAGCAGAAACCTTGGTTGAAAAGCTGCGTGGCGAAGCAGAGTTAAATAACAGCCAGCAGTGGCTGGCGCTGGATATCGAAGCGGGTATCCCCGTTATTGATACAGCCAACAGTGCACAGTTTATTCCACAGGCTACCAATCTGCAGGCTCTGGGCGGGATCAGCTTTAAAAAAGGCTGCTACACCGGTCAGGAAATGGTGGCTCGTGCAAAATTCCGCGGAGCCAACAAACGCGCCATGTGGACTTTGGCGGGTGCCGCCGGTCGAGTACCGGAAGCTGGCGAAGACCTTGAATTAAAAATGGGCGAGAACTGGCGTCGTACTGGTACCGTACTTGCCGCAGTACAACTGGCCGATGGTCAGGTACTGGTGCAGGTTGTGATGAATAACGACATGGAGGCCGACAGCGTGTTCCGCGTCCGTGACGACGCAAAAACGCTGCGTATCGTACCGCTGCCATATTCGTTAAACGAAGAGTAATTGGTAGGCCTGATAAGCGCAGCGCCATTAGGCCATTCGGCACAGGCCGCCGGATTGCGGCATTGCCTCGTCCGGCCAACAAAATACAGCCCGGGCGAGGCGTTTACGCCGCCCCCGGGGTTGCACTGAATCTATGCGTGTTGCCCCACGTACAGATAGATCGCCAGGAAGTGGCAAACGCTGCCGCCCAGCACAAAACCGTGCCAGATCGCATGGTTATAAGGAATACGCTTACAGACGTAGAAAATTACGCCCAGCGAATACACCACACCGCCAACAGCCAGCAACGTCACGCCTCCCGCCGCCAACTTCACCGCCAGTTGATACACCACAATCAGCGAAAGCCAGCCCATTGTCAGGTAAGTCACCAGCGACAGAATTTTAAACCGGTGTGCGATGGTCAGTTTGAATAAAATACCGAGCAGCGCCAGGCTCCAGATAACAATCATCAACCCACGAGCCAGCGGCGAATCAAGCCCCACCAGCAGAAATGGCGTATAGGTCCCGGCAATCAGCAGATAAATCGCACAGTGGTCGAATTTTTTCAGCCAGGCTTTCGCTCTCTGATGGGGGATCGCGTGATACAAGGTTGAGGCGAGGAACAGCAGGATCATGCTGCCGCCGTACAGGCTATAGCTGGTAATCGCCATAGCGCTGGCATTGGTATCCACTGCCTGAACCAGCAACAACACCAGTCCGACAATCCCAAACACCAGCCCGATACCGTGACTGATGCTGTTGGCTATTTCCTCTGCCAGCGAATATCCCTGCGCGATTAATGGCTTCTGAACCATAACTTACTCCCGAGAAACGAACACTATCGTGATTGCTCCTCTAGCGTAACTGAGAATGGTTCCAGTGAACACCTGTTAGCTAAAATAATTACCAGATAAATATTTATCAATAAAAATCATGGTGTTAGTTTTTAAATTTCAGCTAACATGCGTACCATTAAAATCAAAGACATTTAAAATCAATCACATAAAATTGCGTCTGATCCGGGTAAATCTCGGCAATGACACGTTTAAGTTCTTCAAGCGTCATGTTTTCCTGCTGGGCATGTTTATCCGTCAGCGTATCCAGCGTGACGGTTGAGGTGCCAACAACCTCAATCGTGCAGAAGTAACCGTCATCTTCGAAGCGCCCAACCCGTAAAATGTCCCCGGCTTTGAAGTGTGATTCAGACTCGTCACGAATAGTGATGGTCTTGCGTCCGGCCAGAATGTCATCCTGGAAACGCTGAAAAAAAGTGATGTCATTTGGCTGCATGTTATTATTCCCTGTAGATGAAGTCTGATGAGTGAGTTTTGCCATTGTGAGTATGTTCTCCCACGCTGCCATCGCCAGTCTCAACAATCTTGAGATGCTGGTCTACAACTATGTCATCAAAAACCGTGACAAAGTCATGTACATGACCATTCGCGAACTGGCCGATGCCGTGGGTGTTTCCACTACCACCGTACTGCGCTTTTGCCGCAAGCTTAAGTGTGAAGGTTACTCAGAATTTCGCGTGCGCTTCAAATTATATTTAGAGCAGAATGAACCGCAACAGGCTAATTTCGGTGCCAGCGAAATTATCAGCTTCTTTAAAGGCGTTAATAATGATGAGTTCGATAACCTGCTCGATCAGGCTGTTGATATTATATTATCTTCCGAACGTATTATATTCGTCGGAGCGGGAACATCCGGAGCCTTAGCCAAATATGGCGCACGTTTTTTCTCAAACGTTGGAAAATTCAGTAATCACATTGATGATCCTTATTTCCCGGTAACGAATGACATGGCCAGAAACGCGCTGGCGATCGTGCTTTCTGTTTCCGGTGAAACAGAAGAGATCCTGCGCTTTGCCAGCCAGTTCAGCCTGCATAACTGTAAGGTTCTGTCTGTCACCAGTCATGAACATTCGCGGCTGGCCAAATTGGCTGACTTTAATCTCTCCTGGCACGTTCCACAGACACGCATTGCCGGGGTATACGATATAACCACGCAGATCCCTGTTATTTATATTCTGGAATCACTCGGCCGCAAGTTGGCGAAAAGAATAGCGTAAAAAAACAATCTGTTTTTGGGATGTAACAAATCACATTAGCGCTATTTTGTTATATCGTGACATTTATCTTTCCTTTGTTAGACTCAAAATCAGATTGTATTAATTTGAGACTGAGCGCAGATGAAAAAACTTACCTTACCGAAAGATTTTTTATGGGGTGGCGCGGTTGCGGCGCACCAGGTTGAAGGCGGCTGGAACAAAGGTGGCAAAGGCCCCAGCATTTGCGATGTACTGACCGGTGGTGCGCACGGCGTTCCGCGAGAAATCACTCAGGAAGTTGAGCCCGGTAAGTACTACCCCAACCACGAAGCCGTCGATTTTTACGGTCATTACAAAGAAGACATCAAGCTGTTTGCCGAGATGGGCTTCAAATGCTTCCGTACCTCAATCGCCTGGACCCGTATCTTCCCCAAAGGGGACGAAAGCCAGCCGAATGAAGAAGGGCTAAAGTTCTACGACGACATGTTCGATGAACTGCTGAAGTACAACATCGAACCGGTTATCACCCTTTCCCACTTTGAAATGCCGCTGCACCTGGTTCAACAATACGGTAGCTGGACCAATCGTAAAGTCGTCGATTTCTTTGTCCGATTTGCTGAAGTCGTTTTTGAGCGCTACAAGCACAAGGTCAAATACTGGATGACCTTTAACGAGATCAACAACCAGCGCAACTGGCGCGCACCGCTGTTTGGTTATTGCTGCTCCGGCGTGGTGTATACCGAGCATGAAAACCCGGAAGAAACCATGTACCAGGTGCTGCATCACCAGTTCGTGGCCAGCGCTCTGGCAGTGAAAGCCGCACGTCGCATCAACCCGGAAATGAAAGTCGGCTGCATGCTGGCGATGGTGCCGCTGTACCCGTTCTCCTGTAAGCCTGAAGATGTGATGTTCGCGCAGGAATCGATGCGTGAGCGCTACGTTTTCACCGACGTTCAACTGCGCGGCTACTATCCATCATATGTACTGAACGAGTGGGTACGCCGCGAATTCAACATCCGAATGGAAGCTGGAGATGAGCAAATCCTGCGTGAAGGCACCTGTGACTATCTCGGATTCAGTTACTACATGACCAACGCGGTAAAAGCGGAAGGCGGCAGCGGCGATGCCATTTCTGGTTTTGAGGGCAGCGTACCGAACCCGCACGTAAAAGCGTCCGACTGGGGCTGGCAGATTGATCCGGTCGGTCTGCGTTACGCCTTATGCGAACTGTATGAGCGCTATCAGAAACCGCTATTTATCGTAGAAAACGGATTTGGTGCCTACGACAAAGTGGAAGAAGACGGCAGCATCAACGACGACTATCGCATCGACTATTTGCGCGCCCACGTTGAAGAGATGATGAAAGCGGTAACCTATGATGGCGTAGACCTGATGGGCTACACGCCGTGGGGCTGCATCGACTGTGTCTCGTTCACCACCGGTCAGTACAGCAAGCGCTACGGCTTTATCTACGTGAACAAACACGACGACGGCACCGGCGATATGTCGCGTTCACGCAAGAAAAGTTTTAACTGGTACAAAGCGGTGATTGCCAGCAACGGCGAGAAACTTTGATTTTTTGCCGGATGGCGGCGTATACGCCTTATCCAGCCTACAGATTAAATTCCCGTAGGCCGGATAAGCATAGCGCCATCCGGCGATTAAATCCTACTTCCCGCCAGCCAGTTCCAGAAAACTGCCCGTTACGTACGACGCCTTCTCGCTCAGCAGCCAGGTAATCGCCTGCGCGACCTCCTCCGGTTGTCCTCCGCGCTGCATAGGCAACATCGATTTCACGCGATCGACCCTTCCCGGCTCGCCGCCTGAAGCGTGCATTTCAGTGTAGATAAGACCAGGTCGCACGCAGTTTACGCGGATCCCTTGCGCCGCAACCTCCAGCGCAAGGCCGGTGGTGAGCGTGTCCACAGCGCCTTTTGAGGCCGCGTAATCAACATATTCGAATGGCGCACCAAGCCGCGATGCCGCCGAAGACACATTCACAATCGCCCCGCCTTGCCCTCCGTGTTTGAACGACATGCGCTTTACCGCTTCCCGACAACACAAAAAATAGCCGGTAACATTGGTCGCCAGCACGCGGTTAATTCTTTCGGCGGTTAAGCTTTCCACCGTGCTCTGTTCAAACAAAATCCCGGCATTATTCACTAACGCGGTCAGTGGTTCCCCTTCGCGGTCAATGCATTCAAACATTGCCACAACCTGGCTTTCATTGCTGATATCAGCCCGTAGAGCAAACGCCTTTCCCCCGGCAGCGACAATAGTATTCACCCCCTCCGTTGCCGCACGGATATTGTGATGAAAGTTAACCGCAACCGTGTAACCCTCTTGCGCTAACTGCAGCGCGGTTGCCCGCCCGATGCCGCGACTGCCGCCAGTAACCAGTGCGATTCCCATGGATACCTCCAGATATGAAAAAGCCGGGAGGCGACTTCGCCTTACCCGGCCTACAAAAGCTTTACTGCGCGGAAAAGTTACTGATATTCGCTCATCGGCACGCAGGAGCAGAACAGGTTACGGTCACCGTAAACATCATCAAGGCGTTTCACGGTCGGCCAGTATTTGTTCGCCACACCAGCCGGGAAGACGGCGATTTCGCGGCTATAACCGTGATTCCACTCCGCGACCAGCTCGTTTTGCGTGTGCGGTGAGTTAACCAGCGGGTTATCTTCCAGTGACCATTCACCGGCTTTCACGCGATCGATTTCAGCGCGGATTGCCAGCATCGCATTGATAAAGCGATCAAGTTCCACTTTGCTTTCAGATTCAGTCGGTTCAACCATCAGGGTACCCGCGACCGGGAATGACATGGTCGGCGCATGGAAACCGTAATCGATCAGACGCTTGGCAATATCCAGTTCGCTGATGCCAGTCTCTTCTTTCAGTGGGCGAATATCGAGAATGCATTCATGCGCCACGCGACCGTCGCGACCGGTATACAGCACCGGATAAGCATCTTTCAGACGGCTGGCAATGTAGTTAGCGTTAAGGATAGCCACCTGGCTTGCCTGCTTCAGACCTTCTGCACCCATCATACGGATGTACATCCAGCTGATCGGCAGAATGGATGCACTACCGAACGGCGCCGCAGAAACTGCGCCCTGACGGGTGAGCATTCCTTCAATCTGCACTACGCTGTGACCCGGTACGAACGGTGCCAGATGTGATTTGACGCCAATCGGTCCCATACCTGGGCCGCCGCCGCCGTGCGGAATGCAGAATGTTTTATGCAGGTTGAGGTGCGAGACATCTGCGCCGATAAAGCCCGGCGTAGTGATCCCAACCTGAGCGTTCATGTTCGCGCCATCGAGGTAAACCTGGCCGCCAAACTGGTGCACAACGTCGCACACTTCACGGATCGTTTCTTCATACACGCCGTGAGTAGACGGATAGGTCACCATGATGCAGGAGAGATTCGCAGCATGTTGTTCTGCTTTTGCTCGCAGATCGTCCAGGTCGATGTTGCCGTTCTTATCACACGCGACAACCACAACCTGCATCCCCGCCATCTGTGCGGATGCCGGGTTGGTACCGTGGGCAGAAGCCGGGATCAGACAGATATCGCGATGGCCTTCGTTACGGCTTTCGTGATAGTGACGAATCGCCAGCAGACCCGCATACTCGCCCTGCGCGCCAGAGTTCGGCTGCATGCAGACGGCGTCATAACCGGTCAGTTTTACCAGCCACTCGGAAAGCTGGCCGATCATCTGGTGATAACCTTCTGCCTGCTCTGGCGGGCAGAACGGGTGAAGTTCAGCGAATTCCGGCCAGGTGATAGGGATCATCTCGGCGGCAGCATTCAGCTTCATGGTGCAAGAACCCAGCGGGATCATTGCCTGGTTCAGCGCCAGATCTTTGCGCTCCAGCGAGTGCATGTAGCGCATCATCTCGGTTTCGCTGTGATAGCGATTAAACACCGGATGGCTGAGGATCGCATCGTCACGCAGCATGCTGTCCTGAATGGAACGGCTGTCGAGCGCCACATCTTTATCCAGCGTATCGATATTCAAACCGTGGCTGTCGCCCAGCAGAACATTGAACAACTGCACCACGTTTTCACGGGTGGTGGTTTCATCGAGCGTAATACCTACCGCGTTATGGATATCGCTACGCAGGTTGATTTCTGCCGCTTCGGCACGCGCCAGAACAGCCGCTTTGTCGGCCACTTCAACACACAGAGTGTCGAAGTAGTGCGCATGGCGCAGCTTCAGCCCTTTCTGCTGCAAACCGGCCGCCAGAATATCAGTCAGGCGGTGGATGCGATTAGCGATACGTTTCAGGCCAACCGGACCATGATAAACGGCATACAGGCTGGCGATGTTGGCCAGCAGAACCTGCGAGGTACAAATGTTGGAGTTCGCTTTCTCACGGCGGATATGCTGCTCGCGAGTCTGCATCGCCATGCGCAGTGCGGTATTGCCCGCCGCATCTTTCGATACGCCGATAATACGGCCTGGCATGGAGCGTTTGAATTCGTCTTTAGCGGCGAAGAATGCCGCGTGTGGGCCGCCGTAACCCATCGGTACGCCGAAGCGTTGCGCAGAGCCGAAAACAATATCCGCGCCCTGTTTGCCCGGTGCAGTCAGCAGTACCAGCGCCATAAAGTCGGCAGCGACACTGACCACAACTTTACGGGATTTCAGCTCGGCAATCAGTTTGCTGTAGTCGTGCACTTCACCGGTGGTGCCAACCTGCTGCAACAGCACGCCAAACACATCCTGGTGATCCAGTGCTTTCGCCGCGTCATCAACAATGACGTCAAAGCCAAAGGTTTCTGCACGGGTGCGAACCACGTCCAGCGTTTGCGGGTGAACATCAGCCGCCACAAAGAAACGGTTGGCATTTTTCAGTTTGCTGACACGTTTGGCCATCGCCATGGCTTCAGCAGCCGCAGTGGCTTCATCCAGCAGAGAAGCGGAAGCCATATCCAGCCCCGTCAGGTCCAGTGTGACCTGTTGGAAGTTCAGAAGAGCTTCCAGTCGTCCCTGGGAGACTTCCGGCTGATACGGCGTATATGCGGTGTACCAGCCTGGGTTTTCCAGCATGTTACGCAGAATAACCGGTGGCAACTGCACGGCGGTGTAGCCCATGCCAATGTAGGACGTGAAGCGCTTGTTACGCCCGGCGATGGCTTTTAATTCAGCCAGCGCAGCGTATTCGGTCGCCGCCTCGCCAACCTGTGGCGGGGTTGCGAGCTGAATGTCTTTCGGCACAATCTGGCCGATCAGCGCGTTTAACGACTCGGCGCCAACCGCATTCAGCATCTCTTGCTGCTGCGCGGCGTCCGGTCCGATGTGGCGTTCAATGAAAGCGCCGCTGTTTTCAAGCTGGCTTAACGTCTGTGTCATGGGCGATGGTTCCTGAAACGTGCAGTGAATCGTGATTGTCTCTAACTCAATTGCCCGGTGGCGCTGACGCTTACCGGGCCTACATAAAACCGTAGGCCGGATAAACGCAGTGCCATCCGGCACAATCTTATTCGTCTTCCAGTAATGCCTCGTACGCAGTGGCATCCAACAGCGATTCAATTTCGCTTTCATCGCTGGCTTTGATTTTGAAAATCCAGCCGCCCGCATACGGTTCGCTGTTGACCAGTTCCGGGGAGTCGCTGAGCGCATCGTTAACCGCAACAATCTCACCGCCTACTGGCGCATAGATATCGGATGCCGCTTTTACGGACTCCGCAACGGCGCAATCATCGCCCGCGCTGACGGTGGCGCCAACTTCTGGCAGGTCAACGAAAACCATGTCACCTAACAGCTCCTGAGCGTGTTCGGTGATACCAACGGTGTAAGAGCCGTCAGCTTCTTTGCGCAGCCATTCGTGTTCTTTGCTGTATTTCAGTTCTGCAGGTACGTTGCTCATCAATCAATCTCCAAAAAAGGATGAATTACGCGACGGCTTTGCCGTTACGCACAAAAACAGGTTTAGTCACTTTTACCGGCATTTCACGGTTACGGATCTGTACGATCGCTGTCTCACCGATACCCGCAGGCACGCGCGCCAACGCGATGCTGTAACCCAGGGTTGGGGAGAATGTGCCACTGGTGATAATGCCTTCATGCTGGTTGCCAGAAGCATCGGTGAAACGCACCGGCAGTTCATTACGCAGCACGCCCTTCTCAGTCATCACCAGCCCGACCAGCTGTTCGTGGCCTTTTTCACGCTGCATTTCCAGCGCTTCACGACCAATAAAGTCGCGGTCAGCCGGTTCCCACGCGATGGTCCAGCCCATGTTGGCCGCCAGCGGAGAAATACCTTCGTCCATCTCCTGGCCATACAGGTTCATACCCGCTTCCAGACGCAGGGTGTCGCGCGCGCCGAGACCACAAGGTTTGACGCCTGCTTGTACCAGCGCACGCCAGAAATCAGCCGCTTTTTCATTCGGCATGGCGATTTCATAGCCTGCTTCGCCGGTATAACCGGTGGTTGCGATAAACAAATCACCCGCCTGAACGCCAAAGAACGGCTTCATACCTTCTACCGCATGGCGCTGTTCGTCAGTAAACAACGTGGCTGCTTTTTCCTGCGCGTTTGGCCCCTGCACCGCAATCAGCGACAGGTCGTCACGAACGGTGATGTCGATGGCGTAAGGTTCAGCGTGTTGGGTAATCCAGGATAGGTCTTTTTCGCGGGTGGCGGAGTTTACAACGAGGCGGAAGAAATCTTCAGTGAAGTAGTAGACAATCAGGTCATCTATCACGCCGCCCGAAGCGTTGAGCATCCCGGAGTAGAGGGCTTTACCCGATTTCGTTAGCTTCGCAACGTCGTTTGCCAGCAGATAACGCAAGAACTCCCGGGTGCGGCTACCGCGTAGGTCGACGATGGTCATATGCGACACATCAAACATTCCGGCGTCGGTGCGAACAGCATGGTGTTCATCGAGCTGAGAACCGTAATGCAGTGGCATCATCCAGCCATGGAAATCGACCATGCGCGCGCCACATAGCGTGTGTTGTTCGTACAAAGGAGTCTGTTGAGCCATCTTTTCCTCGTTGAATAAGCGGGGCTACCAACTCTTTCGCGGTGAAATTTTCGCCACGAAACCCAGCACCGCAGCCGCTCCAGGGGCTACGACGCAAACGTTCTCTTTGTCCTGAACTTACCACCGAAACAGACGCTAAACCATAAGTCAAAATTAACCATCACATTAGCTTATGGCGAAAAACAGCAAGATCGCCAACAGAATAAAACTCCATACATATAGCAATCAATCAGAACAACAAACAAATATAAGCGCAAAAATACAGCAACAATCCACATTAAATGTGGAAAAAATGTCAAAAATGGCGTTATGAAAAAAACGTAATATTAGAAAAACTAATGCGAAAAAAGGCGTGGAATTAGATTATTTCAAATGAGAGAAGCACCCCGGCGCGAAGGCCGGGAGAGGAAAGTGTGACGGGTCTCAAACTCTTAAGATTGTCCTTACGGACACTAACGTAACCACTCGGGAAGATCGTTCAGTCCCATCGCCTGACGGATGAGTTGTGGTTTTACGCCCGGGAGGGTATCGGCCAGTTTCAGCCCAATATCGCGTAGCAGTTTTTTCGCCGGATTCTCGCCTGCAAACAGTTCACGGAAACCCTGCATCCCCGCCAGCATCAGCGCTGCGCTGTGCTTACGGCTGCGCTCGTAGCGGCGTAAATAGAGATACTGCCCAATATCTTTGCCCTGACGCTGTAGCCGCTTAAGTTCATCGATCAGCTCTGCCGCATCCATAAAGCCCAGGTTAACCCCCTGACCCGCCAGCGGGTGGATGGTATGCGCCGCATCCCCCACCAGCGCCAGACGATGGGCCGCGAACTGGCGAGCATAACGTCCCGTCAGCGGAAACGCCTGACGTTCGCTTTCAAGGCTGCACAGCCCCAGACGATTATCAAAAGCGATATTCAGCGCCTGATTAAACTCGTCAACGCTTGCCTGCTGCATACGTTCTGCTTCCTGCGGCGAGAGCGACCAGACGATAGAACACAGGTGTGGATCGCTAAGTGGCAGGAATGCCAGGATCCCCTCGCCATGAAACGCCTGACGCGCAACCGCACCGTGAGCTTCCTGCGTACGGATAGTCGCCACCAGCGCATGATGACGGTAGTCCCAGAAGGTGAGCGGAATGTCCGCTTTATTGCGCAGCCAGGAATTAGCACCATCGGCACCGACGACCAGACGCGCCGTCAGCATTGCGCCATCTTTGAGGCTCAGAAATGCCTCGTTCTCGCCCCAGGCCACCTGCTGAATTTCAGCTGGCGCCATCAGCGTAATATCCGCTGAACGCTGCGCCTTTTGCCACAGCGCATAATGGATTTCTGAGTTTTCAACGATGTGACCCAAATGGCTGTAGCCCATGCTCTGGTCATCAAACGCAATACGTCCAAAGCTGTCTTTGTCCCAGACTTCCATGCCGTGGTAGCAGCAAGCGCGACGAGCAACAATGTCGGACCAGACGCCAAGACGGGTAAGCAGTTTTTCGCTGGCTGCATTAATGGCCGAAACGCGAAGCTGAGGAGGTGCATCCGCCGCCAACGGCTGCGGAACATGTTGTTCTAATACAGCAATGCGCAACCCACTGCCCTGCAGGCCGCAGGCAACCGCCAGCCCCACCATGCCGCCACCAACAATTGCTACATCAACACTTTGCACTGTTTGTACCTCGAAACCTGTAATCCGTAGGCCTGATAAGCGCAGCGCCATCAGGCATTTTTGCGGGGACCCTTGCCGGATGTCGGCGTTGCCTTATCCGGCCTACAGGTCATATTTATCGTGCAACCCAACCCAGGGTCCGCTCCGCCAGCGCATCGCGCGCAGGGGTGAATAATTCCATCGCCATCAACCCGACATTGCGCCCAACAACCAGCGGGGCCCAGTGATTGGCAAACAAATACACTAAATTGTTGGTCACACCAATCGTCGTCTCGCGATCGCGCTCGCGGCGCTGCTGATAGCGTGCCAGCACCGCATAATCACCCACATCTTCCGTGCCGTTCTGCGCCTGCGTCAACGTCTCAGCAAGGCTCATTACATCGCGCAGGCCAAGGTTGAAACCTTGCCCGGCAATGGGATGCAGCGTCTGGGCGGCGTTCCCTACCAGCACGGTACGATGGGTAATCGCTTTCAGCGCCGTAGTTAACGAAAGCGGATAAGCGCTGCGTTTACCAGCCTGGGTAATACGTCCCAGTCGCCAGCCAAATGCGGTTTGCAGTTCACGGCAAAACTGTTCGTCGGACCAGGCCATGATCTCATCACGCTGCTCCAGCGGATGGCACCACACCAGCGAGCAGCGACCGTCAGACATTGGCAGCATTGCCAGCGGGCCATATTGCGTGAAGCGTTCAAACGCTCGCCCATCGTGCGGTACAGAGGTCGTGACGTTGGCAATCACCGCCAGTTGCTCATAAGGCTGTTGCAGCCAGTCAACACCGCAGGCAGTCGCCAGTGCGGAACGCGTGCCGTCAGCAGCCACCAGCAGGCGACCGGTAATCATCTCGCCATTCTCCAGCGTCACTTCAACGTGCTCCTGCGTGCGCGACACGCTGGCTACGCGGTCGGGGCAGTGCAATGTGACGCCCGGTGCTTTGCGCAGCAGCGCAAACAGACGCAGCCCGACGTCGTGCAGTTCTACCACCTGGCCCAGAGCCGGAATACGGTATTCCTGCGCATCCAGCGTCACAAATCCGGCATGGCCGCGATCGCTGACGTGAACCGTTTTAATGGCCGTTGCGCAATCGGCAATCGCCTGCCATACGCCAATTCGCGCCAGCTGTTGGCAGGTACCTGCCGCCAGCGCGATCGCCCGGGCGTCAAACCCGGGATGGCGGTCAGTTTCAGGTTCGCTCGCTTCTATCAGATGAACCGGCAGAGTCCCATGACTGAGCTGGGAAATGGCCAGCGCCAGCGTCGCGCCAACCATACCACCACCAACGATAATCACGCTCATTGCAGTCGCGCCGCAGCCATTAAGGCTTCAATGTCATCAGCTTTCTTCACTACGCTGGCGGTCAGGTTTTCATTGCCGTCCTCGGTGATGAGGATGTCATCCTCAATACGAATACCGATACCACGATAGGCCGGTGGTACATCGGCATCCGGTGCGATATACAGTCCCGGTTCGACGGTGAGTACCATTCCCGGCTCAAGAATACGTGAGCGGTCCTGACCATAAACGCCGACGTCGTGCACATCCAGACCCAGCCAGTGACTTAGACCATGCATAAAGAATGGGCGGTGCGCATTTTCGGTAATCAACTGATCGACATCACCGTGCAGAATGCCAAGCTTCACCAGGCCCGTAATCATGATACGCACCACTTCGCCAGTGACTTCCTGAATGGACGTTCCGGGACGATACAGACGCAGGCTGGTCTCTAAGGATTCCAGTACGATATCGTAGATTTCACGCTGCGCTGGGGTAAATTTACCGTTTACCGGGAAGGTACGCGTAATGTCACCCGCATAGCCTTTGTATTCGCATCCAGCGTCGATTAGCACCAGATCGCCATCGCGCATTTCACTTTCATTTTCGGTGTAATGCAGGATACAGCCGTTTTCACCGCTGCCGACAATCGTGTTATAGGACGGATAACGCGCGCCATGACGGGTAAATTCATGGTGAATCTCCCCTTCTAACTGGTATTCAAACATTCCTGGACGGCATTTTTCCATCGCGCGGGTATGCGCCAGTGCGGTGATTTCTCCGGCACGACGCATGACCGCAATTTCTTCCGGTGATTTGAACAGGCGCATTTCATGCACCATCGGACGCCAGTCGATAATCGCGGCAGGCGCGTGCAGATTTTGTCTGGAGCCTTTGCGCAGTTTATCCAGCGCCGTGCACACAATCTCGTCGGCCCAGGCATACTCGCCCTGGGCGTGGTATACCGCGTCCAGACCATTGAGCAGCAAATACAGCTGTTGATTGATTTCACTGAAGGCCAGCGCCCGGTCAACGCCAAGTTTTGCCGGGGCAGCATCCTGGCCCAGACGGCGGCCAAACCAGATCTCCGCCGTCAGATCGCGAACCCGATTGAACAAAACGCTGTGGTTATGAGTGTCATCACTTTTAATCAGCACCAGCACGGCTTCAGGTTCGTTAAAACCGGTGAAGTACCAGAAATCACTGCTTTGGCGGTAAGGGTATTCACTGTCCGCACTACGCGTCGCTTCCGGTGCGGCAAAAATCAGCGCGGCGCTGCCGGGCTGCATTTGTGCCAGTAAAGCCTGGCGACGACGCTGGAATTCTTGCTGAGATATCTCGCTCATCACACTCTCCTTTGCGTTTCGTTCTTAGTGCAGAGTCGGTTTACGGACTTCCGGCGCGGTCGGCTGCTGACGCGTAAACGTGTCATGGCACAGCAAGGCGGCTACGCGCACGTATTCGATGATCTCTTCGAGCGACATTTCCAGCTCTTCCTGATCTTCGTCTTCGTCATATCCCAACTGAGCGATATTGCGCAGGTCGTCAATCGCTTCCCCGGTTTCGCCGGTCACTTTGTCGAGCTTCGGCTGCGTGACGCCAAGGCCCAGTAAAAAGTGGTTTACCCATCCCGCCAGCGCATCGGCGCGATCGAACACGCTGACGTCATCCCCTTCAGGCAGATAAAGCTGAAAAAGGAAGCCGTCGTCTTCGAGGGCATCACTGGTGGCAGAGTGCATTTTCAGCAGCGCCTGAGCCAGCTCGTGACCAAAGGCCAGACCTTCGTTCGTCAGGTCGTGCAGCAGCGGCTGCCATGAGCTGTCGTTGTTTCCGCCGCAAATCATTCCGCTTATCAAGCCGTGCATTTCGGCCGGGGTTAATCCAGCCCCTTGTTGGTTCAAAAACTGGCTAACTTCGTTGTAACCAGGCATTTCGTTCTGTATAGACATAAGCATTCGTCATCAAAGGGAGGAATATTCATGGTATGCTACCACTTTGGACCCTGGTGGACCAGAAAAGGGCTTGTATCTTGATACCAGGGTAGCTATAGTGTCGCCCCTTCGCGGACCCACGGTCTGGAGACGAAGGCAGCGCAGTCAATCAGCAGGAAGGTGGCATGTCTGCACAACCCGTCGATATCCAAATATTTGGCCGTTCACTGCGAGTGAATTGCCCGCCTGAACAAAGGGATGCGTTGAATCAGGCTGCGGACGATCTCAATCAGCGATTGCAAGATCTGAAAGTTCGCACTAGAGTCACAAATACTGAGCAGTTGGTTTTCATCGCCGCGTTGAACATCAGCTATGAATTAACTCAGGAAAAAGCGAAGACGCGTGAGTACGCGGCGAGCATGGAACAACGTATTCGGATGCTACAACAGACCATCGAACAGGCGTTGCTTGATCAGGGTCGCATAACCGAAAAAACGGGCCAAAACTTTGAATAACACTTTTCGGTTTACTGTGGTAGAGTGACCGTGAAGACAAAATTTCTCTGAGATGTTTGCAAGCGGGCCAGTCCCCTGAGCCGATATTTCATACCACAAGAATGTGGCGCTCCACGGTTGGTGAGCATGCTCGGCCCGTCCGAGAAGCCTTAAAACTGTGACGACGCATTCACCTTGAACCAAGGGTTCAAGGGTTACAGCCTGCGGCGGCATCTCGGAGATTCCCTTCTACCTGGCAACAGCCATGACATTACTTTCAGAACTCCCTTTATCCCGGCATGAAATCCGTCAACTGATTCGGCAGCGTCGTCGCGCGCTTACCTCCGAACAGCAACGACAATACGGTCAGCAAGCCGCAACCCGAATGCTCAGCTTTCCCCCTGTTGTACTCGCTCATACCGTGGCGGTATTCCTCTCGTTCGATGGCGAACTCGATACCCAGCCGCTAATAGATCAGCTGTGGCGAGCGGGCAAGCGCGTCTATCTTCCGGTTCTTCATCCCTTCAGCCCTGGCAACCTGCTGTTCCTGCATTATCATCCGCACAGCGACCTGGTAACCAATCGCTTAAAGATCCAGGAACCACGACTTGATGTACGTGACGTATTGCCGCTCTCACAGCTGGATGTACTGATTACGCCGTTAGTGGCGTTTGATGAGGTCGGGCAACGCCTGGGTATGGGCGGCGGATTTTACGATCGGACGCTTCAAAACTGGCAGCAGCATAAGATCCAGCCCGTAGGCTACGCGCACGATTGTCAGCGAGTGGAAAAGCTACCTGTCGAAGAATGGGATATCCCGCTGCCTGCGGTGGTGACGCCGTCCAAAATCTGGGAGTGGTAGCTTTTTTACCAATTGCGGCAAGGCTCGAAAACAGAATGTATGCGTGACAGGAAGAGATTTTGAGGCCGGGAAATCAGAGGAAAGATGGGCAGGTCATCGCCTGCCCATGTAGAGGAAATCAGTACAGCAGACGAGCGCGAATGGTTCCCGGAAGGGCTTTCATCGCCAGCAGCGCTTTCTCTGCCACATCTTCATCCGCTTCAATATCAATAACCACGTAACCTACCTGTGCGGAAGTCTGCAGATACTGCGCGGCAATGTTGACGCCCTGCTCGGCAAAAATCTGGTTCAGCGCAGTCAGTACGCCCGGACGGTTTTCGTGAATGTGCATCAGACGACGACCGCCGTGCAGCGGCAGCGAAACTTCCGGGAAGTTAACAGCAGACAGCGTAGAGCCGTTGTCGGAATACTTGGTCAGTTTCCCAGCCACTTCCAGACCGATGTTTTCCTGTGCTTCCAGCGTTGAACCACCAATGTGCGGCGTCAGGATCACGTTGTCGAAATCACACAGCGGCGAAGTGAAAGGATCGCTGTTGGTTGCCGGCTCGGTTGGGAATACGTCGATTGCTGCCCCTGCCAGGTGCTTGGTCGCTAACGCGTCGCACAGCGCAGGAATATCAACAACTGTACCGCGTGCGGCGTTAATCAGCAGCGCGCCTGGTTTCATCAACGCAATCTCACGCGCGCCCATCAGATTTTTGGTGGAGGCATTTTCCGGTACGTGCAAACTGACCACGTCGCTCATATTGAGCAGGTCGGAAAGATGCTGCACCTGCGTGGCGTTGCCGAGCGGGAGTTTATTTTCAATATCATAGAAATAGACGTGCATCCCCAGCGATTCCGCCAGAATGCCTAGCTGAGTACCAATGTGACCATAACCGATGATCCCCAGTTTTTTGCCACGCGCTTCAAACGAGCCGGTAGCCAGTTTATTCCACACGCCGCGGTGTGCTTTGGCGTTAGCTTCGGGTACGCCGCGTAGCAGCAGCAGCAGTTCGCCAATCACCAGTTCCGCAACGGAACGCGTGTTAGAGAATGGTGCGTTAAACACGGGGATACCGCGCTTTGCCGCAGCGCTGAGATCAACCTGGTTGGTGCCGATACAGAAGCAGCCAATCGCGACCAGTTTCTCTGCGGCGTCAATCACATCTTCAGTCAGATGGGTACGGGATCGCAGGCCAATGAAGTGGGCATCACGGATGGACTCTTTCAGTTGTTCAGTGTCCAGAGCGCCTTTATGAAACTCGATGTTGGTATAACCTGCTGCACGAAGGCTTTCGAGCGCTTTTTGATGCACGCCTTCAACCAGCAGAAATTTAATCTTATCTTTCTCCAGTGATACCTTTGCCATTTCCCCGACCCTGTCTTTTTTTGTTCAAACTGATGTGTTGTGTGTGGGATTTTCATCCGTCTCTTCAACATATCAAAAAATAATATTGCGGCAATATGAACGTTTGCGTCGCCGTGCTGAAGAAATGTCATTCAGAGAGAAATGTCAGAGGAAAATACTGGCGATAACTTTTTCTTTGGAGAGATCGGCAGGACAATATTATAAACGTGACACAAGTCACCAAATTTGCCCTGCCAAAATTTTTTTAACGGGAGAAGACACTCCCGTCAGATCATTTTACGATAGTTTTCACGCCGTCTGGCGTACCGATCAGCGCAACATCCGCACCACGGTTGGCAAACAGACCGACGGTTACCACGCCCGGAATCGCATTGATGGCGTTTTCCATCGCGATGGCATCGAGGATCTCCAGACCGTGTACATCAAGGATCACGTTACCATTGTCCGTCACTACGCCCTGACGGTATTCAGGACGACCGCCCAGCTTCACCAACTGGCGAGCCACAGCGCTGCGCGCCATTGGGATCACTTCAACCGGCAGCGGGAAGTTACCGAGAATATCGACTTCTTTGGACGCGTCGGCAATGCAGATAAATTTCTTCGCCACGGAAGCAATAATTTTTTCACGGGTCAACGCTGCGCCGCCGCCCTTGATCATCTGCATGTGGCCGTTGATTTCATCCGCGCCGTCAACGTATACGCCGAGGCTGTCCACTTCGTTAAGATCGAACACGTGGATACCGAGGCTTTTGAGTTTTTCGGTTGAAGCGTCCGAACTGGATACCGCACCTTCAATCTGACCTTTCATTGTGCCCAGCGCATCAATAAAGTGTGCGGCTGTTGAACCTGTACCTACGCCCACAATGGTACCGGGCTGTACATACTGAAGTGCCGCCCATCCTACTGCTTTTTTCAGTTCATCCTGCGTCATGATCGTTTCGCCTGTGGTGTGAATATGGTGGGAAAATTCACGCGCATTATAGAACATTGTGCAGAAAAATGTCCCCACACCCGCTCGCAAGCGGCGGATTTCGTCTTTACCCAACCTAAATTTGTGTCATAGTGCAGAACAAGCAAAATTTTCAGGAGTGCGTCAAAGCAATGAAACGTCCGGACTACAGAACACTACAAGCACTGGATGCGGTTATTCGTGAACGAGGATTTGAGCGCGCGGCGCAAAAGCTGTGCATCACGCAATCCGCGGTTTCACAGCGCATAAAACAGCTTGAGAATATGTTCGGACAACCGCTGCTGGTGCGTACCGTACCACCACGCCCAACCGAACAGGGGCAGAAACTACTGGCGCTTTTGCGTCAGGTTGAACTGCTGGAAGACGAGTGGCTGGGTGATGAACAAACCGGCTCGACGCCACTGCTGCTCTCACTGGCGGTGAACGCCGACAGTCTGGCGACCTGGTTACTTCCTGCGCTGGCTCCGGTACTGGCCAATTCGCCGATTCGGCTGAACCTGCAGGTTGAGGATGAAACGCGCACTCAGGAGCGTCTACGTCGTGGTGAGGTGGTCGGTGCGGTGAGTATTCAGCATCAGGCGCTGCCAAGCTGTCTGGTGGATAAACTCGGCGCGCTGGACTACCTGTTTGTTGGCTCTAAACCTTTCGCCGAGCGCTATTTCCCTAACGGCGTCACCCGCTCGGCCCTGCTGAAAGCCCCAGCGGTAGCGTTTGACCATCTTGATGATATGCACCAGGCGTTCCTGCAACAAAACTTCGACCTGCCACCGGGCAGCGTGCCGTGCCATATCGTTAACTCGTCTGAAGCCTTTGTTCAATTGGCGCGTCAGGGAACGACCTGCTGCATGATCCCCCACTTGCAGATTGAGAAAGAACTGGAAAGCGGCGAGCTTATCGACTTAACACCGGGCCTGTTCCAGCGCCGGATGCTGTACTGGCACCGTTTTGCACCGGAAAGCCGCATGATGCGCAACGTCACCGATGCGCTGCTGGCCTATGGTCACAACGTACTGCGTCAGGATTAAACCGCTCATAACCTCAGAGTGCCGGATGGTGGCGTAACGCCCTATCCGGCCAACAAGCCTTTTACCCTCTTTTCATGCTATTCCCGCCACGTCTTTGAAATAAATCACAAAATCAAACACGCCACGCGGCAAAAAACGACGCCCTGTTGGCTATTTTTTGCTGGCGACAAGCCAAATGAAAAAGCTCACCGTATTCGCAAAGATTCAACTTATTGCGTAATACGGAGCAAAAAATGGCAAACGTGCAGGAGTGGCAAACACTCGCCAATAAAGAACTCAGTCGACGGGAAAAAACCGTCGAGTCGCTGGAAAGACAGACGGCGGAAGGGATTGCCATCAAGCCGCTGTACACCGAAGAAGACCTCGATAATCTGGAAGTCACGGGCACCCTTCCCGGCCTGCCGCCTTACGTGCGTGGCCCGCGCGCCACCATGTATACCGCGCAGCCGTGGACCATTCGTCAGTACGCTGGTTTCTCTACCGCCAAAGAGTCCAACGCCTTTTACCGCCGCAACCTCGCCGCCGGGCAAAAAGGGCTTTCCGTCGCCTTTGACCTTGCCACCCATCGTGGCTACGACTCTGACAACCCGCGCGTGGCGGGTGACGTCGGCAAAGCGGGCGTGGCGATCGATACCGTCGAAGATATGAAGATACTGTTCGACCAGATCCCGCTGGATAAGATGTCAGTATCGATGACCATGAACGGCGCGGTTCTACCTGTGCTGGCGTTTTATATCGTCGCTGCAGAAGAACAAGGCGTAACGCCGGAACAACTCACCGGGACCATTCAGAACGATATTCTGAAAGAGTACCTGTGCCGCAACACCTACATTTATCCACCAAAACCGTCCATGCGCATTATCGCCGACATCATCGCCTGGTGCTCCGGCAACATGCCGCGCTTTAACACCATCAGCATCAGCGGCTATCACATGGGTGAAGCCGGAGCGAACTGCGTGCAGCAGGTAGCGTTTACGCTGGCAGACGGTATTGAATACATCAAAGCTGCACTCTCCGCCGGACTGAAAATTGATGACTTCGCCCCGCGCCTGTCGTTCTTCTTCGGTATCGGCATGGATCTGTTTATGAACGTCGCCATGCTGCGCGCGGCGCGCTATTTGTGGAGTGAAGCGGTCAGCAGCTTTGGCGCGACCAACCCGAAATCTCTCGCTCTGCGTACCCACTGCCAGACGTCTGGCTGGAGCCTGACCGAGCAGGATCCATATAACAACGTGGTACGAACCACTATTGAAGCACTCGGCGCTACGCTTGGCGGCACCCAGTCGCTGCATACCAACGCCTTTGATGAAGCGCTCGGTCTGCCCACCGATTTCTCCGCCCGTATTGCGCGTAATACGCAAATCATCATTCAGGAAGAATCAGAGATCTGCCGCACCGTTGATCCGCTGGCCGGATCGTATTACGTCGAGTCACTCACCGATCAAATTGTGAAGCAGGCACGCACGATCATCAAACAGATTGACGAGGCAGGCGGCATGGCGAAAGCGATCGAAGCCGGGCTCCCTAAACGGATGATCGAAGAAGCTTCCGCGCGTGAACAGTCGCTGATCGACCAGGGTAAGCGCGTTATTGTCGGCGTCAATAAGTACAAGCTGGATAAAGAAGACGAGACGTCGGTACTGGAGATCGACAACGTGAAGGTGCGCAACGAGCAGATTGCCTCGCTGCAGCATATCCGCACCACCCGCGACAACGATGCCGTTAAAGCCGCGCTCACGGCACTGACCCACGCCGCGCAGCATAATGAAAACCTGCTGGCTGCTGCCGTCAACGCCGCCCGCGTTCGCGCCACGCTGGGTGAAATCTCCGACGCGCTGGAAGTCGCTTTTGATCGGTATCTGGTTCCCAGCCACTGCGTCACCGGCGTGATTGCGCAAAGCTATCATCAGTCAGACAAATCCGCCGATGAGTTCGATACCATCGTTGCGCAAACCGAACAGTTCCTCGCGGAAAATGGCCGCCGCCCGCGTATTCTGATCGCCAAGATGGGCCAGGACGGCCACGATCGCGGCGCGAAGGTAATCGCCAGCGCCTATTCCGATCTCGGTTTCGATGTCGATCTCAGCCCGATGTTCTCCACTCCGGAAGAGATCGCCCGTCTGGCGGTAGAAAACGATGTGCATGTAATAGGCGCATCGTCACTGGCGGCGGGCCATAAAACGCTGATCCCGGAACTGGTTACCGCACTCAAAAAATGGGGGCGTGAAGATATCTGCGTGGTAGCAGGAGGCGTTATTCCGCCGCAGGATTACGCTTTCCTGCACGAACACGGCGTGGCAGCCATTTATGGCCCCGGCACACCAATGCTCGACAGCGTCCGCGATGTGTTAACCCGTATCAGTCAGCATCATGATTAACGCCGCCACGCTTGAGGATACTGTCCGCCGCTTGCGACTCGGTGAACGGGCTACGCTCGCCCAGGCGATGACGCTGGTCGAAAGCAACCACCCGCGCCACCAGCCGCTGAGTACGCAATTGCTGGACGCGATTATGCCGTTCACCGGTAACGCCCTGCGCTTGGGGATCACCGGTACGCCGGGCGCGGGCAAAAGCACTTTCCTGGAAGCATTCGGCATGCTGCTTATCCACCACGGATTACGGGTAGCGGTGATCGCCGTCGATCCCAGCAGCCCGGTCAGCGGCGGCAGCATTCTTGGCGATAAAACCCGCATGACGGAGCTGGCCCGCGCCGAATCTGCGTTTATTCGACCGGTTCCTTCCAGCGGTCATTTAGGCGGTGCCAGCCAGCGCGCCCGCGAATTAATGCTGCTGTGCGAAGCGGCTGGCTTTGACGTGGTGATTGTAGAAACCGTCGGCGTTGGGCAGTCAGAAACCGAAGTCGCAGGCATGGTGGATTGCTTTATCTCACTGCAAATCGCTGGCGGTGGCGACGATTTACAGGGCATCAAAAAAGGCCTGATGGAAATGGCGGATCTGGTCGTCATCAATAAGGACGACGGTGATAACCATACCAGCGTTGCCATTGCCCGCCATATGTACGAGTCCGCCCTGCATATTCTGCGCCGCAAATATGACGAGTGGCAGCCGCGGGTTCTGACCTGTAGCGCCCTGGAAAAACGCGGTATCGAGGAGGTTTGGCAGGCGATAACCGACTTTAAAACGTGCCTGACCGCCAGCGGTCGACTGGAAAAAGTTCGCCAGCAGCAGGCGGTGGACTGGTTACACCAGCAGGCTGAAGAAGAAGCCCTGCATCTGCTGTTTGCGCGGACTGATTTCGACCGCTATTTCCAGCAGACGCTTCAGGCCGTCAAAAACAATGATCTTTCGCCGCGCACCGGTCTGCGGCACATCAGCGAATTTATTCAGCATCATTACTTTCAATAAAGAGAACATTATGTCTTATCAATACGTCAACGTGGTCATCATCCAGAAAGTCGCGGTTATTGAGTTCAATTACGCCCGCAAGCTCAATGCCCTGAGTAAAGTGTTTATTGACGATCTGATGCAGGCGCTGAGCGATCTCAATCGTGCAGACATTCGCTGCATCATTCTGCGCGCTCCAAGCGGGGCCAAAGTGTTTTCTGCCGGGCATGATATTCATGAACTCCCGACCGGGCGTCGCGATCCGCTCTCTTATGACGATCCGCTGCGTCAGATAACCCGTATGATCCAAAAATACCCGAAGCCGGTGATCTCCATGGTCGAAGGCAGCGTCTGGGGCGGCGCGTTTGAGATGATCATGAGTTCCGATCTGATCATTGCAGCCAGTACCTCCACTTTCTCGATGACCCCGGTCAACCTCGGTGTGCCATATAACCTGGTGGGCATCCACAACCTGACCCGCGACGCTGGTTTTCACATCGTGAAAGAGCTGATTTTTACCGCTTCGCCCATCACCGCTCAACGCGCCATGGCGGTCGGGATCCTTAACCATGTCGTGCCCGTCGAGGAACTGGAAGATTTCACTCTGCAAATGGCGCACCACATCTCGGAAAAAGCGCCGCTGGCCATCGCCGTCATCAAAGAAGAACTGCGCGTGCTGGGTGAAGCGCACACCATGAATTCTGATGAGTTCGAGCGTATTCAGGGCATGCGCCGCGCGGTGTACGACAGCGAGGATTATCAGGAAGGGATGAACGCGTTTATGGAAAAACGTAAACCAAATTTTGTTGGCCATTAATCACGTCCGAGGAAGGAGACGGCCATGAAACGGATGAGCGCCGAACAGGCGGCAGAAATTATCCAGCACGATGATATGGTGGCGTTTAGCGGCTTTACCCCTGCGGGTTCACCCAAAGCGTTACCCAGCGCAATTGCCCAACGCGCCTGCGAACGGCATCAGAACGGGCAGCCTTTTCAGATCCGCCTGCTGACCGGAGCATCAATTGGCGCCGCCGCTGATGATGTTCTATCCGCGGCGGATGCCGTTTCCTGGCGTGCGCCTTATCAAACGTCAACGGGCCTGCGCGAGAAAATTAATCAGGGCCAGGTGAGGTTTGTCGATCTCCATTTGAGTGAAGTGGCGCAAATGGTTAATTACGGCTTTTTTGGCGAGATCGATGTTGCCGTCATTGAAGCCTCCGCCATTGCGCCAGATGGCCGGATTTGGCTTTCCAGCGGTATTGGTAATGCGCCGACCTGGCTGCTGCGGGCGAAAAAAGTGATCATTGAATTGAATCATTACCATAATCCGCGCGTAGCGGAGTTTGCCGACATCGTGATACCCGGTGCGCCGCCGCGGCGTAACAGCGTACCCATTTTTCATACCATGGATCGCGTAGGCAGTCAGTGCGTACAGATAGACCCCAAAAAGGTGGTTGCGGTGGTGGATACCGAGCTGCCCGATGCCGGAAATGCGGCGGATAAAACCAATCCGGTCAGCCAGCAAATTGCCGATAACGTCGTCACTTTCCTGCTGGCAGAAATGGCGCACAAACGTATTCCAGCTGAGTTTCTGCCCTTACAAAGCGGCGTGGGCAATATCAACAACGCGGTAATGGCGCGACTGGGCGAGAACCCGGATATCCCGCCCTTTATGATGTATTCGGAGGTGTTGCAGGAGTCGGTGGTGCATCTGCTGGAAACGGGCAAGATAACAGGTGCCAGCGCCTCCAGCCTGACCATTTCAGCCCCGTCGCTACAGAAGATTTACGACAACATGGACTTCTTCGCCAGCCGGATTGTGCTACGCCCGCAGGAGATCTCCAATAACCCGGAAATCATCCGTCGGCTGGGGGTTATTGCGCTCAACGTCGGTCTGGAGTTTGATATCTACGGCCATGCCAATTCCACGCACGTTGCGGGGGTGAACCTGATGAATGGCATCGGCGGCAGCGGGGATTTCGAGCGCAACGCCTACCTGTCTATCTTTATGGCGCCGTCGATTGCCAAAGGCGGGAAAATCTCCACCATCGTACCGATGTGCAGCCATGTCGACCACAGCGAACATAGCGTTAAAGTGATCGTGACCGAACAAGGGATTGCCGATCTGCGTGGGCTATCTCCGATGCAGCGGGCGCACACGATTATCGATAACTGTGCGCACCCTCTTTACCGGGATTATCTGCACCGCTATCTGGAGAAAGCGCCCGGCGGGCATATCCATCACGATCTCAGCCATGCGTTCGATCTGCATCGCAACCTTCTCGAGACTGGATCGATGCTCGGCTAACTTGCGCTACCGTCACGATCTTCAGCAATATGCTGGAGCATAGTGGCGGTATAGCGATGATTTTTCAGCGAATAGAGAAACTCCTGCATATACATGGGGCTGCCGGGCGCATCGAAATACTTTAGCGTCGACGGGTTCACCAGCCGCCAGGCGAAGTGAGGGATCACCGTCAAAAACTGCCCGCGCTCTACCGCGCTGATCTTGGCCATAAAGCTGTACGGACGGTAGATAATCGTCGGGTTGATCCCGCAGGGCCGCATGTATGCATCCAGCATCGCCTCAAAGTTGGCGCGATTCTGGAAGCGCATTTGCAGCCAGGGCAGCTCGCGCAGCAGATCCTGCGGCTGTTTTTCTTCGTAGCGCCGGGAAACGAGAAACCCCAGACGCAGCGGAGGCAACTCGCTAATCGCCAGATTCTCCAGTTCCTGGACGCGGGGGGAAACGTGCTGCGGCGAGATAATAAAATCCAGTTTGCGATCGAACAGGTTATCAATCACCCCATTCTCGCTGAATTCAACGGCCTGAGCCGTCACGCCGTCATACTTGTCACCAAGGCTAATCAACTGGTCAAAAATAATCGTTGGGTAGGTATTGTCGATCCCGATGACGATTTCCCGCGAGCGGCGAGAGGCGTTATGGATTTCGTTATCAATGGCAGAAAGGCGCTGATAAACGGGAAACAGCTTCTGATACAGCTCCTGTCCGGCTTTATTCAGGCTGATGTTGTTATCTTTGCGGGTAAACAGCGTATAGCCGATTTGATCTTCCAGTGCGGCAATGCTTTTACCGAAAGGCGATGCGGTCATATGTATTTTTTCTGCCGCTCTGGCGATGTTATTGGTTTGCGCCAGCAGAATGAAATTACGCATCTTTTTCGAGATAAAAATATCCATAGCGTCCCCTTAAAAATCGCTATGGCCTATCCTCATTACGGCGAAAAAAAAGACTGGATGTGGGGTCTCATTTTTACAGTTGCTCACAGAAAAAACCCGGCTGGAAAGCCGGGTCTGCAATGATTACTGGGTTTTGGCTGGCGTTGCTGCTGGTTGCCCCGCCGTCGGCTCAATCTGGAAGACCACATCAACCTGATCGTCAAACTGAATAACCGGCTGTTCGTAGGTTTCCTGAGCGGATGTCGCAGGCGCTGCATCTGCTTTCATCATCCGTACCATCGGGCTCGGTTGATAATTGGAAACGTGGTAACGCACGCTGTAAACGGGCCCCAGTTTGCTGTTAAAGCCCGCAGCTAACTGCTCAGCCTGATGAATAGCATCATCAATTGCTGCTTTACGCGCTTTATCTTTGTAAGTATCCGGCTGGGCAACGCCAAGCGATACCGAACGGATCTCATTCAGACCGGCCTTCAGTGCACCATCGAGCAGCGCATTGAGTTTGTCCAACTGACGCAGCGTGACCTCAACGGTACGTACCGCACGATAGCCTTTAAGGACGCTTTTACCATTCTGGTAGTCGTAGTCCGGCTGGGTGCGCAGGTTTGCCGCGCTAATATCTTTCTTCGCTATCTGGTTCTGTTCAAGGAAGGACAGATATTGCGCCACGCGCTCATCAGCCTGCTTCTTCGCTGAAGCCGCATCCTTTGCTGCTACATTCACTTCAATCGCCAGAGTAGCGATGTCTGGTGTCGCATCCACGCTTGCCGTTCCGGAAGTCACGATGTGCGGTCCATTTGGCAACTCATTTGCCTGTACCGATAGTGCGCTGAATCCGACTAATGCCGCCAGGGCCATTATTTTGAACTTCACGGTCGTTCCTCCATGTTTCATTAATTACCCCGAAACTCAGGGCACATGCAGGCAAGCTTAGCCGATCTCGCTGCGTTGTCCATCAGACAACACTTAGTTGAACAACGCATGAACGTGCGCAACACCTTCTTTTGCCAACTGAAAAGCGATAAACCACATCACCAATCCTACCAGGGTATTGATGATCCGCTGTGCTTTAGCAGTGCGCAAACGCGGAGCGAGCCAGGCCGCCAGCAATGCCAGGCCGAAGAACCACAGGAACGAAGCGCTGACGGTACCCAGCGCAAACCAGCGCTTAGGCTCAACGTCCAGTTGGCCTCCCAGACTCCCCAGCACCACAAAGGTATCCAGGTAAACATGGGGGTTTAGCCATGTCACCGCCAGCATAGTAGCGATAATTTTCCAGCGGCCCTGCTTCATCACCTCGGCGCTGGCCAGTTCCAGGTTACTGCTCATCGCCGTTTTTAACGCCCCGAAACCGTACCAGAGTAAAAATGCCACCCCACCCCAGGTGACAAGCGCCATCAGCCATGGTGACTGCATCAGCAAGGCGCTACCGCCAAAGATCCCCGCGCAAATCAGCACTAAGTCGCTGATAGCGCAGAGTAAAGCAATCATGATGTGATACTGGCGACGGATCCCCTGATTCATCACGAAGGCGTTTTGCGGACCGAGCGGAAGTATCATAGCCGCACCAAGCGCAAGCCCTTGAAAATAATACGATAACACGTTAATCATCCCGAACTGTTTCTCTTAGGAGCAGACTATAGCGCGGGGAAAACATTAGCGGAAATGGATAATTTTAATCAGGGATAAGAAGAATTAATACCACGGGGGG
>NZ_JAOWGR010000042.1:253093-357025 GCF_030333015.1 Citrobacter sp. Cpo012
GCCGGATGACGGCTGACGCCTTATCCGGCCTACAAAACCTGCGGGCCCGGTAAGCGATAGCGCCACCGGGCACGCGATTACTCTGCCGCGCTCTCTTTCACACGCTTGAAGTTCACATCCATCTGCGGGTACGGGAAGCTGATACCGTTGGCGTCAAACTCGCGTTTAATACGCTCCAGTACGTCCCAGTAGACGCTTTGCAGATCGCTACTGTTGCTCCAGACGCGTACCACAAAATTAATCGAGGAAGCGCCCAGCTCATTCAGGCGCACCGTCATTTCACGATCTTTAAGGATACGCTCGTCAGACTGAATGATATCGGTGAGGATTTTTTTCACCTGATCGATATCGGAGTCGTAAGCCACGCCGATGATAAATTCGTTACGACGAACCGGCTCACGAGAGAAGTTAATGATATTCCCGGCAATGATTTTACCGTTTGGGATCACAACAATCTTACCGTCTACGGTACGCATAGTCGTGGAGAAAATCTGCACGTTGAGTACGGTTCCCGCTACGCCGCCGAGGTCTACATACTCACCTGCGCGGAACGGACGGAACATCACCAGCAGCACGCCAGCGGCGAGGTTGGACAGCGAACCTTGCAGCGCCAGACCAACGGCTAAACCTGCGGCACCGAGAACGGCAATCACAGAAGCGGTTTGTACCCCAACGCGACCCAAAGCGGCAATCAGCGTGAACGCGATAATACCGTAGCGCACCAGTGCGGAGAGGAAGTCAGCAACGGTTGCATCAATTTTACGTGCCACCATCAGGCGGTTAACGGTGTTTGATACGATTCGCGCCACAATCATACCGATAATGACAATGGCGATGGCCGCAACGATGTTGACGGCATAGCTTAACAGCAGCTCCTGATTGCGGACCAGCCAGGTGCCCGCACCATTTATGCTGTCGACAACATTCAAATCTTCCATTCAATATTCCTTTTTTGCTTACCCAAATGGGAAAAATAAAGCCGTCCCAACGGGACTGGCAATCTGACAAGGGTAAACAATAAACCTGGATTTTGCCAAACAGATCACAGAATTCTCTGCCAGCAGCATATTGAAATGGCAATAAAAAAGGCCCGCATTTGCGGGCCTCATGTCACGTAGAACGGCGTAAATTACAGAACGTCAACCGCGTTCAGTTCTTTGAAAGCCTGTTCCAGACGGGTGATCATGGTTGCCTGACCAGCACGCAGCCATACGCGCGGATCGTAGTATTTCTTGTTCGGCTGATCTTCGCCTTTCGGGTTGCCCAGCTGGCCCTGCAGGTAAGCTTCGTTCGCTTTGTAGTAGTTCAGAACACCTTCCCAGGTAGCCCATTGGGTATCGGTGTCGATGTTCATTTTCACTACGCCATAGCTTACGGAGTCTTTGATTTCCTGAGCAGTAGAACCGGAACCGCCGTGGAAGACGAAGTTCAGGCTGTTGTGCGGCAGGTTATGTTTCTTAGAAACATAGTCCTGAGAGTCGCGCAGGATGGTCGGGGTCAGAACAACGTTACCCGGCTTGTAAACGCCGTGTACGTTACCGAAGGAAGCTGCGATGGTGAAACGCGGGCTGATTTTGCTCAGCTCGGTGTATGCGTAATCAACGTCTTCCGGCTGGGTGTACAGTGCAGAAGCGTCCATGTGGCTGTTGTCCACGCCGTCTTCTTCGCCACCGGTGCAACCCAGTTCGATTTCCAGGGTCATGCCCATTTTGGACATGCGCGCCAGGTATTTGGAGCAGATTTCGATGTTCTCTTCCAGAGACTCTTCAGACAGGTCGATCATGTGAGAAGAGAACAGCGGTTTGCCGGTTGCTGCGAAGTGTTTTTCACCCGCGTCCAGCAGACCGTCGATCCACGGCAGCAGTTTCTTCGCGCAGTGGTCAGTGTGCAGGATAACCGGAACACCGTAGTGTTCAGCCATCTGGTGAACGTGATGCGCGCCAGAGATAGCACCCAGGATTGCAGCGCCCTGAGGAACGTCAGACTTCACGCCTTTACCCGCGATGAAAGAAGCACCACCGTTGGAGAACTGTACGATTACCGGCGCTTTAACTTTAGCAGCGGTTTCCAGAACGGCGTTGATGGAGTCGGTACCCACACAGTTAACAGCTGGCAGAGCAAAGTTGTTTTCTTTAGCTACCTGGAAAACTTTCTGTACGTCATCACCAGTGATTACGCCTGGTTTTACGAAATCAAAAATTTTAGACATATTACGAATCCTGTATCTTCGGCCTTGGAAAGGGCGCGCGCTCTAAAGCGCGCTAATAATTGGGCAGGTTTCCCTGCCCATTAAATGCTTACTTTTTAGCGCGCTCTTCGAGCATCGCTACTGCTGGCAATACTTTACCTTCCACGAATTCGAGGAAAGCGCCGCCGCCAGTGGAGATGTAGGAGATTTTGTCAGCAATGCCGAACAGGTCGATTGCTGCCAGGGTGTCACCGCCGCCTGCGATAGAGAACGCTTCGCTGTCTGCGATAGCGTTAGCAACGATTTCAGTACCTTTGCGGAAGTTCGGGAATTCGAACACGCCAACCGGGCCATTCCACAGAATGGTTTTCGCATTTTTCAGGATGTCAGCCAGCTGCTGTGCAGAAGCGTCGCCGATGTCCAGGATCTGCTCGTCTTCTTTCACATCGCTAACGGACTTCAGAGTAGCCGGTGCAGTTTCAGAGAATTCAGTCGCTACGCGAACGTCAGTCGGGACCGGGATGTCGCAAGTGGTCAGCAGACGCTTAGCTTCGTCAACCAGGTCAGCTTCGTACAGGGATTTACCCACGTTGTGGCCTTGAGCGGCAACGAAGGTGTTCGCGATACCACCGCCAACGATCAGCTGGTCAGCGATTTTTGACAGAGAATCCAGAACGGTCAGTTTGGTGGAAACTTTAGAACCGCCAACGATAGCAACCATCGGACGAGCAGGTTCTTTCAGTGCTTTACCCAGCGCATCCAGCTCAGCAGCCAGCAGCGGGCCTGCGCAAGCTACATCAGCGAATTTACCGATACCGTGAGTAGAAGCCTGTGCACGGTGAGCTGTACCGAAAGCGTCCATTACGAATACGTCGCACAGCGCAGCATATTTTTTGGACAGTGCTTCGTCGTCTTTCTTCTCGCCTTTGTTGAAGCGAACGTTTTCCAGAACCACCAGTTCACCGGCAGCGACTTCAACGCCGTCCAGGTAATCTTTTACCAGGCGAACCGGAGCAGACAGTTTGTCTTTCAGGTAGTTAACAACCGGCAGCAGAGAGAATTCTTCGTTGTACTCGCCTTCGGTAGGACGACCCAGGTGGGAAGTTACCATCACTTTCGCACCCTGTTTCAGGGCCAGTTCGATGGTCGGCAGAGAAGCACGGATACGCGCATCGCTGGTTACTTTCCCTTCTTTAACTGGTACGTTCAGGTCCGCACGGATAAAAACGCGTTTACCAGCCAGATCCAGATCGGTCATCTTAATTACAGACATGGTGAATCCTCTCGTTGATTCATAAAGTTTTGTCGACGCTCAAGCGTCGAGCCTGAAACCAATAGCAGCCATCGCTAACGTAGTGTCGAGCATACGGTTAGCAAAGCCCCATTCATTATCACACCAGACCAGCGTTTTGATCAGGTGAGCGCCACTCACACGCGTTTGCGTACCATCAACGATGGCGCTGTGCGGGTCGTGGTTAAAATCTACAGAGACCAACGGTAATTCCGTATAGTCAACTATACCATGAAATGCACCTTGTGCTGCTTTTTGCAGCAACTGGTTGACTTCACTGGCTTTTACTGGTTTTTTCACCGTCACGCTTAAGTCGATCGCCGTCACATTTATGGTCGGTACACGCACCGCTATCGCTTCAAAACGATCGTTAAACTGCGGGAAAATTCGCGTGATGCCCGCCGCCAGTTTGGTATCAACCGGAATAATCGACTGGCTGGCCGCTCGCGTGCGACGCAGGTCAGGATGATAAGCATCAATAACCTGCTGATCGTGCATCGCGGAGTGGATCGTGGTGACGGTACCAGACTCAATGCCGTAAGCATCATCCAGCAATTTAATGACGGGTATTATGCAATTCGTGGTGCAGGAAGCGTTGGAAACGATCCGGTGCTCAGCGCGCAGCTGATCCTGATTAACGCCATATACAACGGTTGCGTCGATGTCGTGACTACCAGGATGTGAAAAGAGCACTTTTTTTGCACCAGCGGCAATATGCGCCTCGCCGTGTTCGCGATTGCCGAAGACCCCCGTACAATCCAGCACGATGTCGACACCCAGTTCGCGCCATGGAAGTGCATCGAGTGTTCGCTCATGCAGAATGCGGATAGCGTCATCGCCAACGATGAGCTGGTCACGTTCCTGACGAACATCCCAGGCAAAACGTCCATGGCTGGTGTCATATTTCAACAAATGCGCCATGCCTGCAGCATCCGCAAGTTCGTTGATTGCCACCACGGTGATTTCCGCCCGACGCCCGGATTCATACAAAGCACGAACCACGTTGCGTCCGATGCGACCGAAACCATTAATCGCTACGCGTACGGTCATAGGTCTCCTGCAAGGATTTCTCAGAAACGATGTGGCAGACAGAGTAATGCAGCAAATCGCTCAGGGAAACCTTACCTGTCGCAAACTGCGACTAATTGGTTAATTGTCGAACATTTAATCGACTGAAACGCTTCAGCTAGAATAAGCGAAACGCGGAATAAAAGGAATGATTGTCCAGCAACAGAACACAGTTATCTGACTTGCGTCACATTTTAACGCCCTTCAACGCTAAATTTATTCCATATTCCAGAATGACGAATAACTTTAGCAAAATTATTTCGTTGTCGTGTTACACACCCTGATTTAAATCAGAAAGCCCCCTAACCTGCATCTAATCACCAGCGCGAGGTCCGAGTCCCGGAGCCCTTCAACGATGCCGCAGACGCTCTGGATAGCAGACTGCGCCGTGCGATTGCGCAACGCGCGGCGCGTTCCGGAAAAGCAAAAAAAAACGGGCCGCCTGAGCGACCCGTTTTCACCTGTAATCGAAATTACAGCAGTTCTTTAGCTTTCGCGACAACGTTGTCTACGGTGAAGCCGAACTCTTCAAACAGCAGCTCTGCCGGAGCAGACTCACCAAAGGTGGTCATACCGACGATTGCGCCGTTCAGGCCCACATATTTGAACCAGTAGTCAGCGATACCTGCTTCCACTGCAACGCGAGCGGAAACCGCTTTCGGCAGCACAGACTCACGGTAAGCGGCATCCTGTTTGTCGAACGCGTCGGTAGACGGCATGGAAACCACGCGAGCCTTCACGCCTTCGGCAGTCAGTTTGTCCCACGCAGCCACAGCCAGCTCAACTTCAGAACCGGTAGCGATGAAGATCAGTTCCGGCTGACCGTCGCAGTCTTTCAGCACGTAACCACCGCGAGCGATGTTTGCCAGTTGCTCTTCGGTACGCTCCTGCTGTGCCAGGTTCTGGCGGGAGAGGATCAGCGCGGTCGGGCCGTCCTGACGCTCAACACCGTATTTCCACGCAACGGCGGATTCAACCTGGTCACACGGACGCCATGTGCTCATGTTCGGGGTCACACGCAGAGAAGCAACCTGCTCTACCGGCTGGTGAGTCGGGCCGTCTTCGCCCAGACCGATGGAGTCGTGGGTGTAGACCATGACCTGACGCTGTTTCATCAGCGCAGCCATACGCACCGCGTTACGGGCATATTCCACAAACATCAGGAAGGTGGAGGTGTACGGCAGGAAACCACCGTGCAGGGAGATACCGTTCGCAATAGCGGTCATACCGAATTCACGCACACCGTAATGGATGTAGTTACCGGCAGTATCTTCGTTAATCGCTTTCGAACCAGACCACAGCGTCAGGTTAGACGGTGCCAAGTCAGCGGAGCCGCCGAGGAATTCAGGCAGCAGAGGACCGAAGGCTTCAATCGCGTTCTGAGAAGCTTTACGGCTGGCGATTTTCGCCGGATTAGCCTGCAGCTTAGCAATGAACTCGTTCGCTTTGGCGTCGAAGTCAGACGGCATTTCACCTTTCATACGACGGGTGAATTCAGCCGCTTCCTGCGGGTAGGCTTTCGCATAAGCAGCGAACTTCTCGTTCCATGCAGCTTCTTTTGCCTGACCGGCTTCTTTCGCATCCCACTGCGCGTAGATTTCAGACGGGATTTCGAACGGCGCGTATTTCCAGCCCAGCTGTTCACGGGTCAGTGCGATTTCTGCATCGCCCAGCGGTGCGCCGTGAGAGTCGTGAGTACCCGCTTTGTTCGGAGAACCGAAACCGATGATGGTTTTGCACATCAGCAGGGACGGTTTGTCGGTTACTGCGCGTGCTTCTTCAACTGCGCGCTTAATCGCGTCAGCATCGTGGCCATCAACACCACGAACCACATGCCAGCCGTAAGCTTCAAAACGCTTCGCGGTGTCATCGGTGAACCAGCCTTCAACGTGGCCATCGATAGAGATGCCGTTGTCATCGTAGAACGCAACCAGTTTACCCAGCTTCAGCGTACCAGCCAGGGAACATACCTCGTGAGAGATACCTTCCATCATGCAGCCGTCGCCCATGAAAGCATAGGTGAAGTGGTCAACGATGTCGTGACCTGGACGGTTAAACTGCGCCGCCAGCGTTTTTTCAGCGATAGCCATACCCACTGCATTCGCAATGCCCTGACCCAGAGGACCTGTAGTGGTTTCAACACCCGCGGTGTAACCCACTTCCGGGTGACCCGGAGTTTTGGAGTGCAGCTGACGGAAGTTCTGCAGCTCGGACATCGGCAGATCGTAGCCGGTGAGGTGCAGCAGGCTATAAATCAGCATGGAGCCGTGGCCGTTGGACAGCACGAAGCGGTCACGGTCAGCCCAGGACGGGTTAGTCGGGTTGTGGTTCAGGAAATCACGCCACAGGACTTCGGCAATGTCAGCCATACCCATCGGGGCACCCGGGTGACCGGATTTGGCTTTCTGTACTGCGTCCATGCTCAGCGCACGAATAGCATTGGCAAGCTCTTTACGTGAGGACATTTTGACTCCAGATCGGATAATGAAGGCTGAGCCCTTAACGACTTGACGACAGCGCGTTTTGGGCTACGCCGGAAAAAAGTGCCAACAATGTAACCCAAGCCGCGTGTCATGTACATGGAGCATCCTTTTGCCGCTTCAGAAATCTCTGGATCATGCGCGCAAGTTGCGCAATCTTCTCGCCCGCGTATTGTTCTTTTCTTTATACTTAGGCCGAGCGTCGGTTCACCTGCAAACGACGTAATTTTTAGAATAATCCTGACTTTGTGCGGAAGAGAAAAAATGAAAATTCGCGCTTTACTGCTTGCTACGAGCATGGCTGCGGCATTGACCGGCTGCCAGAACATGGACTCCAACGGACTGCTTTCTTCTGGCGCGGAGGCTTTTCAGGCCTACAGTCTGAGCGATGCTCAGGTAAAAGCGCTAAGCGATCAGGCCTGTAAAGATATGGACAGCAAGGCTACTATCGCCCCGGCCAGCAGCGAGTACGCAACGCGTCTTGGCAAAATATCCGCCGCGCTTGGCGATAACATTAACGGCCAGCCGGTGAACTACAAAGTCTATATGGCGAAAGATGTGAATGCCTTTGCCATGGCAAACGGCTGTATCCGCGTGTACAGCGGCCTGATGGATATGATGACCGACAACGAAGTCGAAGCGGTGATCGGCCATGAAATGGGCCACGTCGCGCTGGGTCACGTGAAAAAAGGTATGCAGGTTGCGCTGGGTACCAACGCCGTACGTGCAGCGGCGGCATCCGCTGGCGGCATTGTCGGCAGCCTGTCGCAGTCGCAATTGGGCGATCTTGGCGAGAAACTGGTGAACTCGCAGTTCTCCCAGCGTCAGGAATCCGAGGCGGATGATTACTCGTATGATTTGTTGCGCAAACGCGGGATCAATCCGGCAGGTTTAGCCACCAGCTTTGAGAAACTGGCCAAACTGGAAGCTGGACGTCAAAGCTCAATGTTTGACGATCACCCGGCATCCGCAGAACGTGCGCAACATATACGCGATCGCATGAGCGCAGACGGGATCAAATAACCCTTGAACACTGCCGGATGGCGGCGTGAACGCCTTATCCGGCCTACAGATTTCATCCCATTATCGGACGTAATTGGCGAAGTCAGTTTGGGCCCGGCCAGCGCACAGCCACCGGAGCGTACACGTAGTACGTGAGGATGGCGAGCACTGCCCGGACCCAAAATGACGAGTAAAATAGTCCGACTATTATTCGCCTTTCTTCGCCGCCTGAATATACAGCATTTCCAGAGCCAGCGTAGCCGCCGCCAGTGCGGTGATCTCTGACTGATCGTAGGCCGGAGCCACTTCAACAACATCCATCCCGACGATATTCAGATCTTTCAGACCACGTACCAGCTTGATCGCGCGATCGGAAGTCAGACCGCCAATCACTGGCGTACCGGTACCCGGCGCAAACGCAGGATCCAGGCAGTCGATATCAAAGGTCAGATACACCGGCATATCACCGACAATCTGCTTAACCTGGGCGGTGATGTCATCCACGCTGCGATCGTTCACCTGGCAGGCATCCAGCACGGTAAAGCCGTTGTCTTTGTCGAATTCGGTACGAATACCAATCTGCACAGAGTGATTCGGATCGATCAGACCTTCGTTCGGCGCAGTGTAGAACATGGTGCCGTGGTCGAATTCGCAGCCGTTCGCGTAGGTATCGGTGTGGGCATCAAAATGCACCAGCGCCATTTTACCAAAATGCTTAGCGTGTGCGCGCAGCAGCGGCAGCGTGACGAAGTGGTCGCCGCCGAAGGAGAGCATGCGCTTACCGGCAGAAAGCAGCTTCTCAGCATGCGCCTGCAGTTTTTCACTCATTTCACGCGCATCACCGAAGGCATAAACCAGATCGCCGCAGTCCACCACGTTCAGGCGCTCGCGCATATCGAAGTTCCACGGGAAGCGGTTATGCTCCCACGCCAGGTTAGTGGAAACCTGACGGATCGCCGCCGGACCATGACGCCCGCCCGCACGACCAGACGTTGCCATATCAAACGGTACACCGGTGATCACCCAGTCGGCGTCGCTGTCGTACGGCATGAAGTTCATCGGCAGACGTAAAAAACCAAAGGCGTTAGAAACCAGGGAGTTGTCGTATTGATGACCTAAGGTGCTCATGTACTGACCTCTTTAAAAATCGATGAAAAAAAATCCCCTCCGCGTCGTTAAGCCCGACGAGGAAGGGATTGATTTGGTAGCTGCATATTTACGGCAAATTATCGCCGTTATTTTGTACGGATTCAAGTAAGTGCCACAAATGCGGCTTCGCTTTATCCGGCCTACTTTCGTAGGCCCGGTAAGCGTAGCGCCAGCAGGCATTTATCGTTACTCATCTTCCAGATAAGTATAACCGTACAGACCGGCCTCAAACTCTTCGAGGAACTGTTGCTGCAGCTCGGTATCCAGATCGGTGTTTTTCACCTGGTCACGGAACTGCGTCAGCAGGGTATTCGGATCCAACTGCACGTACTGCAGCATATCCGCCACGGTATCCCCTTCGTCGGACAGCTCAACTTCTACGCTGCCGTCAGGGAAGACGAACACGTCAACCGCTTCGGTATCACCAAACAGGTTGTGCATGTTGCCGAGGATCTCCTGGTACGCCCCCACCATAAAGAAGCCCAGCATCGGCGGGTTCTCCGGGTCATATTCCGGCATCGGCATGGTGGTCGCAATGCCATCACCGTCAACGTAGTGGTCGATAGCGCCATCAGAGTCACAGGTGATATCCAACAGCACCGCGCGGCGCTCAGGTACCTGATTCAGTCCTTCCAGCGGCATTACCGGGAACAGCTGATCGATCCCCCACGCATCCGGCATCGACTGGAACAGCGAGAAGTTGACGTAAATCTTATCCGCCATACGCTCCTGCAGCTCGTCGATAATCGGGCGATGCGCGCGGTTGCTCGGGTCGAGTTGTTTCTGCACTTCATGGCACATGTTCAGATAAAGCTGCTCAGCCCACGCACGCTCTTGCAGGCTAAAGGTACCTGAAGAGTAACCAACGTGAATATCGTGCAGATCCATCTGGCTGTCGTGCAGCCATTCACGCAGCGAACGGCGAGTTCCCGGTTCATGCATTTCTTGCCAGGTTTCCCACATACTTTGCAGAGCACGCGGCGCATCATCAGCCGGAGGCGTTGCTTCTGTGTGTTCGCTACGCTCAACGCCGATAATGTTAGATACCAGCACGGTATGGTGCGCGGTAACCGCGCGGCCAGACTCGGTGATTACCGTCGGATGCGGCAGACCGTGTTCTTCACAGGCGTCGCCAATTGCCCAGATGATGTTGTTGGCGTATTCGTTCAGGCCGTAGTTTACGGAACAGTCAGACTGCGAACGGGTACCTTCGTAATCCACGCCCAGACCACCGCCCACGTCGAAGCACTGGATATTGACGCCAAGCTTGTGCAGCTCAACGTAGAAACGCGCCGATTCACGTACGCCGGTGGCGATATCACGAATGTTCGCCATCTGCGAGCCAAGGTGGAAGTGCAGCAACTGAATGCTGTCCAGACGACCGCGCTCGCGCAGAATTTCGACCAGTTGCAGCACCTGGTTTGCCGCCAGGCCGAATTTCGATTTTTCCCCGCCTGAGGACTGCCACTTGCCAGAGCCCTGCGACGCCAGACGCGCACGCACGCCCAGACGCGGAACGACATTCAGGCGTTCAGCTTCATCCAGCACGATTGCAATTTCAGACATCTTCTCGATGACCAGATAGACCTTATGGCCCATCTTCTCGCCAATCAGCGCCAGACGGATATATTCGCGGTCTTTATAACCGTTACACACGATCACGCTACGGGTCATTCCGGCATGAGCCAGAACGGCCATCAGTTCAGCTTTGGAACCCGCTTCCAGTCCCAGCGGTTCGCCGGAGTGGATCAGCGATTCAATCACGCGGCGGTGCTGGTTGACCTTGATCGGGTAAACGAGGAAATAGTCACCGTTGTAACCGTAAGATTCACGGGCACGTTTAAACGCGGCGTTAATCGAACGCAGACGGTGTTGCAGGATCTGCGGGAAGCAGAACAATGCAGGCAAACGCTGGCCCTGCGCTTCACGGGCTTTCACCAACTCAGCAAGGTCAACGCGCGCTTCGGGTACGTCCGGATCCGGGCACACGCTGATGTGACCCAGTTCATTGACGTCGTAGTAGTTATTACCCCACCAGGCAATATTGTAAGTACGCAGCATCTTGCTGGCTTCCTGGGAACTCATTGCAACCTCCTGCATGGAGCGTAGTACACCGTGTTCGCCTGCTGACGAAGGCGAACCCAAAGAAATGTCGTCAGACATAGCGAACCTCAATTTTATTAACAAGTGTAAAACAGTTGACTACTATCGCAATCCGAAGACGCGATAACAACCCAAATACAGGCAGAATTTGCAGCAGATAGTGCTGACGCTCCGACTGTGCGACCGGTTTCTTTTTCATATCAATGTAAACACGTAACCGAACTTAATGCTGACGGTTCGGCGAAACCACGAGAAAACTCTTGTTTACCAAGAGCGCCCTTGTTCAGTTCTTAGTGACCGTTACCGGCTCTTGAGTCCTGAGATACGCCGAGATGGGTATACACTTCATCCTTCATGCAGCCTCTTTGTTGGCTACGCTCATTCGCCCCAGTCACGTACTACTCGTACGTTCAGGAGACTCATTCACTTGCCGCCTCGACGCAGCATAAATGATTTTGTGTATATAACATCGACAGGTATGCAAAGCAGAGATGCAGATTGCGGGGGACATATGTACACCAGAACGGTGCGACAGATTCTGCAGAATACAACGGTTCATTATCTCGTATCACCTCCACGGTTGCTCCTTACGGAACGAACCCACAAGCCAAAGCTAAAGTTTTAACCCGGCTGGAAGTGGCAACACGATGAAAACGTCGTGTGCTTTTGTCTATCCTAAATAATTCGAGTTGCGGGAAGGCGGCAACGCAGAGAGTCCCCGGGAGCTTACATGAGTAAGTGACTGGGGCGAGCGAGGAAGCC
The DNA here is from genome assembly GCF_030333015.1 of Citrobacter sp. Cpo012. Classification (NCBI taxonomy): domain Bacteria; kingdom Pseudomonadati; phylum Pseudomonadota; class Gammaproteobacteria; order Enterobacterales; family Enterobacteriaceae; genus Citrobacter; species Citrobacter sp. Cpo012. The sequence continues at coordinate 265,137 of NZ_JAOWGR010000042.1, forward strand.
AACGCACATGCAACTTGAAGTATGACGGATATGAGCCGCGCGCCGCGTTTTATACCGATAAGAAAGTCAAAAAGCAAAAGATAAATATGCACATTGCCAGCACCGTCAGGAAAAATTTCCAGTTACATTTTCAGTACAATGCGACCTCAATCAAAAAAAGCTGGAAATCAGGCGAAGAACTGTCCTAAAATAGCCGTCCAGATGTTAATCCATCTATACCGATTAACACTCAGACTGCCAGTGTCCGTCATCTGCAGACTCATGGTAGAATCTTCTACACATGGCTATTCCACTCGACAGTTTGAGCTAACCAAATTCTCCTTAGGTGAAATTAAATATGGCAAAACACCTTTTTACGTCCGAGTCCGTATCAGAAGGGCATCCTGACAAAATCGCTGACCAAATCTCTGATGCTGTGCTGGATGCAATCCTGGAACAGGATCCAAAAGCACGCGTTGCCTGCGAAACCTACGTCAAAACCGGTATGGTTTTAGTTGGCGGTGAGATCACCACCAGCGCATGGGTCGATATCGAAGAGATCACCCGTAACACGGTTCGCGAAATTGGCTATGTGCATTCCGACATGGGCTTTGACGCCAACTCTTGCGCGGTACTGAGCGCGATTGGTAAACAGTCTCCGGACATCAACCAGGGTGTTGACCGTGCCGATCCGCTGGAACAGGGCGCAGGCGACCAGGGCCTGATGTTTGGTTATGCAACCAACGAAACCGACGTGCTGATGCCAGCACCTATTACCTATGCTCACCGTCTGGTGCAGCGTCAGGCTGAAGTGCGTAAAAACGGCACCTTATCCTGGCTGCGTCCGGATGCCAAAAGCCAGGTAACCTTCCTGTATGACGACGGCAAAATCGTCGGTATTGATGCGGTTGTTCTGTCTACTCAGCACTCTGAAGATATCGACCAGAAATCGCTGCAAGAAGCCGTTATGGAAGAGATCATCAAGCCGGTACTGCCGACTGAATGGCTGACCGCTTCGACCAAATTCTTCATCAACCCAACTGGTCGTTTCGTTATCGGCGGCCCGATGGGCGACTGCGGTCTGACCGGTCGTAAAATCATCGTTGATACCTACGGCGGCATGGCGCGTCACGGCGGCGGTGCATTCTCTGGTAAAGATCCGTCTAAAGTTGACCGTTCCGCAGCCTATGCAGCCCGTTACGTAGCGAAAAACATCGTTGCCGCAGGCCTGGCTGACCGTTGTGAGATTCAGGTTTCCTACGCAATCGGCGTGGCAGAACCGACATCTATCATGGTGGAAACGTTCGGTACTGAAAAAGTGCCTTCAGAGCAGCTGACTCTTCTGGTGCGTGAGTTCTTCGACCTGCGCCCGTATGGCCTGATTCAGATGCTGGATCTGCTGCACCCGATTTACAAAGAAACCGCTGCTTACGGTCACTTTGGTCGCGAACATTTCCCATGGGAAAAAACCGACAAAGCACAGTTGCTGCGCGACGCTGCCGGTCTGAAGTAATTTAAACCAGACTTAACGCTTATGAAGACCAGCCTCGCGCTGGTCTTTTTTTATACCTATTTCCTCTCCCACATCCATCACCAAACCGCGCTGATTACTATTGCTTTAAATGAAAATGAAAGCGATTACATCACACCATATTTCCCTCTACCTTGAATTAACATCTCTTATCCAGCACACTTGCATCACTGTTACATTATATTTCATCACTGTCTTAAATTCAGACGACCAACATTATTTAACCCCAATAAATAATGTTAACTTTCAATGAATTAACCAATAATCCGCATGAATGACAGTGTAAGCGATTACACTAATGTGATGTGATTCGCATTTTTTTACCCCGTACTCACCTACCCTTAACATCAACAAAACTAGCTACCCAACCGGAGGGCATCATGCCTGACAATAAAAAAACGGGGCGTTCCAACAAAGCCATGACATTTTTTGTCTGCTTTCTGGCAGCCCTGGCTGGATTACTTTTTGGCCTGGATATCGGTGTTATTGCCGGTGCTTTACCGTTCATCACCGACGAGTTTCAAATTACCCCGCACACTCAGGAATGGGTGGTGAGTTCCATGATGTTTGGTGCGGCGGTAGGTGCTGTCGGCAGCGGTTGGCTCTCCTTCAAACTGGGACGCAAAAAAAGCCTGATGATCGGTGCGATCTTGTTTGTTGCGGGTTCACTGTTCTCCGCCGCTGCGCCAAACGTTGAAGTCCTGCTGGTTTCCCGCGTGCTGCTCGGCCTGGCTGTAGGCGTTGCGTCTTATACCGCGCCACTGTACCTGTCTGAAATTGCCCCGGAAAAGATTCGTGGCAGCATGATCTCTATGTATCAGCTGATGATCACCATCGGTATTTTGGGCGCGTATCTTTCCGATACAGCCTTTAGCTACAGCGGCGCATGGCGCTGGATGCTGGGTGTAATCATCATCCCTGCCCTGCTGCTTCTGGTTGGCGTTATCTTCCTGCCGGACAGCCCACGTTGGTTTGCAGCTAAACGTCGTTTTGTTGATGCTGAACGCGTCCTGTTGCGTCTGCGTGACACCAGCGCAGAAGCCAAACGCGAGCTGGATGAAATCCGTGAAAGTCTGCAGGTAAAGCAGAGTGGCTGGGCGCTGTTTAAAGAAAATAGCAACTTCCGTCGTGCGGTATTCCTTGGCGTTCTGTTGCAGGTGATGCAGCAGTTCACCGGGATGAACGTCATCATGTATTACGCACCGAAAATCTTTGAGCTGGCGGGCTACACCAACACCACCGAGCAGATGTGGGGGACTGTTATCGTCGGTCTGACCAACGTGCTGGCAACCTTTATCGCCATTGGCCTGGTTGACCGTTGGGGCCGCAAGCCTACGCTGATCCTTGGCTTTATCGTGATGGCCGTTGGTATGGGCGTGCTGGGTACAATGATGCACGTGGGTATTCACTCGGCATCCGCACAATACTTCGCAGTACTGATGCTGCTGATGTTTATCGTTGGCTTTGCCATGAGCGCCGGTCCGCTGATTTGGGTACTGTGCTCTGAAATCCAGCCGCTGAAAGGCCGCGATTTCGGCATCACCTGCTCTACTGCAACCAACTGGATTGCCAACATGATCGTCGGCGCAACCTTCCTGACGATGCTGAACTCGCTGGGCAGCGCCAACACCTTCTGGGTCTACGGCGGCCTGAACGTACTGTTCATCTTCCTGACTCTGTGGCTGATCCCTGAAACTAAAAACGTCTCTCTGGAACACATTGAGCGTAACCTGATGAAGGGTCGTAAACTGCGCGAAATTGGCGCACACGACTAATCACCAAAGGCTTCCTCCCCAGCGGAGGAAGCCTTCCTCTTGCAGTCCCTTCCCTGTCGCACTATCCTCTGGCGTTATGAAAACCTCCCGTCTCCCTATCGCCATCCAGCAAGCCGTTATGCGTAGCCTGCGGGAAAAACTCGCCCAGGCCAATCTCAAGCTCGAACGCCAATATCCGGAGCCAAAGCTGGTTTACCAACAGCGCGGCACCGCCGCCGGCACTGCGTGGCTACAAACCTATGAAATTCGCCTTAATCCCGTCCTGCTGATGGAAAACGTCGACGCATTCATTAACGAAGTTGTGCCCCATGAACTGGCGCATTTACTGGTGTGGAAGCACTTTGGGCGCGTGCCGCCACACGGAAAAGAGTGGAAATGGATGATGGAAAGCGTACTGGGCGTACCGGCCCGGCGCACGCATCAGTTTGAACTGCAATCGGTGCAGCGCAAGACCTTTACTTACCGCTGTAAGTGTCAGGAGCACCAACTGACCGTCCGCCGCCATAACCGCGTTGTGCGCGGTGAGGCCACCTACCGCTGTGTTCACTGCGGCGAACCGCTGGTTGCAGAATAATCTTCAGAATTATCAGGAACTTTTCTGACCTAACTGATTGCATACTGGAATAACTTTCGCTACGTTGCGGGCTCGTTTTGACACGGAGTTTGTGATGTACCGTCATTTTTCTTTTGCTGCGGCCCTGTTAGCCGCTGCGTTTTCAGGCCCGGTTTTAGCCGAAGGCATCAACAGTTTTTCTCAGGCAAAAGCAGCAGGCGTCAAGGTGAACGCCGATGCGCCGGGCGATTTCTACTGCGGTTGTAAAATTAACTGGCAAGGCAAAAAAGGGATCGTTGACCTCGAATCCTGCGGCTATAAAGTGCGAAAAAATGAAAACCGCGCCAGTCGAATTGAATGGGAGCACGTTGTCCCCGCCTGGCAATTTGGTCATCAGCGTCAGTGCTGGCAGGACGGAGGGCGTAAAAACTGCGCCAAAGATCCGGTCTATCGCAAAATGGAAAGCGACATGCATAACCTGCAACCTGCGGTGGGTGAGGTAAATGGCGATCGCGCTAACTTCATGTACAGCCAGTGGAACGGTGGCGAGGGTCAGTATGGGCAATGCGCCATGAAGGTCGACTTCAAAGAGAAAGTTGCCGAGCCGCCAGCCCGCGCCCGCGGTGCCATTGCTCGTACCTATTTTTACATGCGCGACCAGTACTCTCTAACGCTCTCCCGCCAGCAAACTCAGCTTTTTAACGCCTGGAATAAGCAATATCCGGTCACCGACTGGGAGTGTGAGCGCGACGAACGCATTGCAAAGGTACAGGGGAACCATAACCCATATGTGCAACGCGCTTGCCAGGCGCAAAAGAGCTAACCTACACTAGCGTCAATATTTTTAACCATGCCCTGGCCTTTCGTAGCCCAGGGCCATGACGCGGATGTTTAACTATGCGCATTCCTCGCATTTATCACCCTGAGCCAATCACTTCCGGCAGCCAAATTTCACTGTGTGAAGATGCAGCCAACCATATCGGCCGCGTGCTGCGTATGGGACCGGGTCAGGCGCTACAGCTGTTTGATGGCAGCAATCAGGTATTCGACGCTGAAATCACCCACGCCAGTAAAAAAAGCGTGGATGTGAAGGTACTTAACGCTGAACTCGACGATCGTGAGTCGCCGTTGCACATCCACCTGGGTCAGGTGATGTCGCGCGGTGAAAAAATGGAATTCACTATCCAGAAATCGATCGAACTGGGTGTAAGCCTCATTACGCCACTTTTTTCTGAGCGCTGCGGCGTTAAACTGGACAGTGAACGCCTGAACAAGAAGCTCCAGCAGTGGCAGAAAATCGCCATTGCCGCCTGCGAACAGTGCGGTCGTAACCGGGTGCCCGAAATTCGCCCGGCAATGGATTTGGAAGCATGGTGCGCGGAACAGGACGAAGGTCTGAAACTGAACCTGCATCCGCGCGCCAACGCCAGCATCAATACGCTGCCGCTGCCGGTGGAACGCATCCGCTTGCTGATTGGCCCGGAAGGCGGGTTGTCGGCAGATGAAATTGCCATGACCGCACGTTATCAGTTTACTGATATTCTGTTAGGACCTCGCGTTCTGCGTACTGAGACAACCGCGCTCACCGCCATTACTGCGCTACAGGTGCGTTTTGGCGATCTGGGCTAAGGCATAAACGGAGAAGAAAATGATCAAGCTCGGCATCGTGATGGATCCCATCGCAAGCATCAACATCAAGAAAGATTCCAGCTTCGCTATGCTGCTGGAAGCGCAACGTCGCGGTTACGAAATTCATTATATGGAGATGGCCGATCTTTATCTGATCAACGGTGAAGCCCGTGCCCATACGCGTACCCTGAGCGTAGAGCAGAACTACGACAAATGGTATGAGTTCAAGAGCGAGCAGGATCTCCCGCTGGCAGACCTGGACGTTATTCTGATGCGTAAGGATCCGCCGTTTGATACCGAGTTCATCTACGCTACCTATATTCTGGAACGTGCAGAAGAAAAAGGGACGCTGATCGTCAACAAACCGCAGAGCCTGCGCGACTGCAACGAAAAGCTGTTCACCGCATGGTTTGCCGACCTGACGCCGGAAACGCTGGTCACGCGTAACAAAGCGCAGCTGAAAGCCTTCTGGCAAAAACACAGCGACATCATTCTCAAACCGCTGGATGGTATGGGCGGCGCATCTATTTTCCGTGTGAAGGAAGGCGACCCGAACCTTGGCGTCATTGCTGAAACGCTGACCGAGCACGGTACCCGCTACTGCATGGCGCAGAACTATCTGCCAGCAATTAAAGATGGCGATAAACGCGTCCTGGTGGTCGATGGCGAACCCGTTCCTTATTGCCTGGCGCGTATTCCGCAGGGCGGCGAAACCCGTGGTAACCTGGCCGCTGGCGGTCGTGGTGAGCCGCGTCCATTGACCGACAGCGACTGGGAAATTGCACGTCGCATTGGGCCAACGCTGAAAGCGAAAGGTTTGATTTTTGTCGGTTTGGATATCATTGGCGATCGTCTGACGGAAATTAACGTTACCAGCCCAACCTGTATTCGTGAAATCGAAGCGGAGTTCCCGGTTTCGATTACCGGTATGCTGATGGATGCCATTGAGGCGCGTTTGCAGAAGTAAATACGTTGCCGGATAGCGACGCCATCGCGTCTTATCCGGCCTGAAATTGCACCCCGCAGACCGGATTAGGCGAAGCCGTCATCCGGCAATGCTATCTTCAGAGGGTGACATCTTCGAGCTTTGCCCACATACTGGGCTCTGTTGCTTTTTTGAACCAGGAAACAGAACCTCTGACAATGAATTTACAGCATCACTTTCTGATTGCCATGCCTGCTCTCCAGGATCCGATTTTCCGCCGTTCCGTGGTGTACATCTGTGAACATAATGAGAACGGAGCAATGGGGATTATCGTTAATAAGCCTCTGGAAAACTTACAAATTGAAGGGATTCTGGAAAAGCTGAAGATTACCCCAGAAGAACGCGATCCGGCCATTCGTCTGGATAAACCAGTGATGCTCGGCGGCCCGCTGGCGGAAGACCGTGGATTTATTCTGCATACCCCGCCGTCACGTTTTGCATCCAGTATCCGCATTTCAGATAACACCATCATCACCACCTCCCGCGATGTACTAGAAACCCTGGGCACACAAGAACAACCGTCCGAAGTGCTGGTTGCGCTGGGTTATTCATCATGGGAAAAAGGTCAACTGGAACAAGAGTTACTGGATAACGCCTGGCTCACGGCGCCCGCAGACCTCAACATCTTATTCAAAACGCCGATTGCCGACCGCTGGCGCGATGCGGCGAAGCTTATCGGGATAGATATTCAGACCATGCCAGGCGTGGCGGGACATGCCTGATGAGCGGAACATTACTCTCTTTTGATTTTGGTACGAAAAGTATTGGTGTTGCTGTTGGTCAGCGCATTACCGGTACGGCCAGACCGTTGCCCGCCATTAAGGCGCAGGACGGTACGCCAGACTGGAGTTTGATTGAACGCCTGCTGAAAGAATGGCAGCCGGATGAAATCATTGTCGGCCTACCACTCAACATGGATGGCACAGAACAGCCCCTTACCGCGCGCGCGCGTAAGTTCGCTAACCGTATTCACGGTCGCTTTGGCGTAACCGTAACGCTGCACGATGAACGCTTGAGCACCGTCGAGGCCCGCTCCGGCCTGTTCGAACAAGGCGGATACCGGGCGTTGAATAAAGGCAAAGTAGATTCCGCTTCTGCCGTGGTCATCCTCGAAAGCTATTTCGAGCAGGGTTACTAAATCCGTCCCTGCGCCTGACGCTGCTGCTGACTTTGTGCAAATGTCTGCATACCTGTCTGTTGCCCGGTTTGAATTACGCCGGGTAGCTGATGCGTTTTCCCTTCACGAATCAAATTGCCCACGGCTGGCGTGTTGACGAGCAGCTCAAATAGCGCCACGCGTCCTCCCAGCTTATCTTCCTCCAGCTTTTGCGAAAGTACCGCCCGCAGGCTGTCTGCCAGCTGATTACGCACCGGATCTTTCTCCTGTGCGGGAAAGGTATCCACCAGCCGCGCGATGGCCTGCGCCGCCCCTCGCGTATGTAACGTTGCCAGCACCAGATGCCCGGTTTCCGCTGCCGTTAACGCCAGACGAATGGTTTCCACGTCGCGTAGCTCGCCCAGCAAAATGACGTCGGGATCTTCACGCAACGCGCCGCGTAAACCAGCGGCAAAAGAAGCGCAGTGCACGCCCACCTCCCGTTGTTGAATAAGACAACGCTGGCTGGTGTAGCGATATTCAATCGGGTCTTCCAGCGTCAGAATATGCCCCGCAACTTGCTGATTAAGGTACTCAACCATCGCCGCCAGGGTCGTTGATTTACCGCTACCGGTAGCGCCTGTCACCAGAATTAACCCATTTTCACTGCGCAGCAGTTCAGGTATGACGTCAGGGGTCTGGAGATCGTCTAAACGTGGACAATCAAGCGGGAGCAATCTTAGCGCCAGTGAGGTTCCCTGTTGATGAACAAAAGCACTGGCGCGCAGCCGCTGGGAACCTGCCAGCGCAATAGCAAAATCAATCTGCCCCTGTTCCTGCCACTGTACCTGTTGTTGCTCACTGAGCCAGCACATCAGCAGATTCTCCACGTCAGGCGTAGTAAAGGGTGCGATTTCGACTTTTCCACGTATGCGCCAGCGCGCAGGCCATGCATTGCACAGGTGTAGATCCGACACGTTATGCTTTACACTAAGGGCCACTATTTCTTCCATATTCATATGAACATCCTCGGAAAATGAACGATATCGCGCATAACCTGGCACATGTCCGGGACAAAATCTCAGCCGCCGCGACGCGTTGCGGGCGGTCTTCAGAAGAAGTTACGTTGCTTGCAGTCAGTAAAACCAAACCTGCGAGCGCCATCGAAGAAGCCATTACCGCAGGGCAGCGTGCCTTCGGTGAAAACTATGTGCAGGAAGGGGTGGATAAAATCCGCTACTTCCAGGAAAAAGGCGTCAACGATCTGCAGTGGCACTTTATCGGCCCGCTGCAGTCCAACAAAAGTCGTCTGGTCGCCGAGCACTTTGACTGGTGCCATACGATCGACCGTCTGCGTATCGCTGCCCGCCTGAGCGAACAGCGCCCGGCGGAACTGCCGCCGCTCAATGTACTGATTCAAATTAATATCAGCGATGAGAACAGTAAGTCAGGCATTCCGCTGGCAGAGCTTGATGCACTGGCCGCTGAAGTAGCTGCACTGCCGCGCATTACCCTGCGTGGTCTGATGGCGATTCCGGCTCCAGAGTCAGATTATGTAAGGCAGTTTGAAGTTGCACAGCAAATGGCGGTAGCATTTGCCGGGTTGAAAACACGCTACCCAGGCATCGACACTCTCTCACTGGGAATGTCTGATGATATGGATGCCGCCATCGCGGCGGGTAGCACGATGGTGCGCATTGGCACTGCCATTTTTGGTGCTCGTGATTACACTAAAAAATAAGGAAAACTAAGGAACACCATGAATACGTTGACCTTCCTGCTCTCAACGGTAATTGAGCTGTATACCATGGCGCTGCTGCTGCGCGTGTGGATGCAATGGTCTCGCTGCGATTTTTACAACCCGTTCTCGCAGTTTATAGTGAAAATCACTCAGCCCATTATTGGGCCGTTACGCCGCATTATTCCCCCTATGGGACCGATCGACAGCGCATCGGCATTAGTTGCGCTCGTTCTCAGCTTTATCAAAGCAATCGTGCTGTTTAAGGTGGTCACGTTCCAGCCGATCATCTGGATCGCCGCCGTACTGATTGTCCTGAAGACTATCGGGCTGTTGATTTTCTGGGTGCTGCTTGTGATGGCGATTATGAGCTGGGTCAGCCAGGGCCGCAGTCCTGTAGAGTACGTGCTGATTCAACTGGCAGATCCGCTGCTGCGTCCTATCCGTCGCATACTTCCAGGCATGGGCGGGATCGATTTCTCCCCAATGATTCTGGTTCTGCTGCTCTACGTTATTAACATGGGCATCGCGGAAGTGTTACAGGCGACAGGCAACATGCTGCTGCCGGGGCTGTGGATGGCGCTATGAGTGCCGTTACACCCTGCGACGACGGTCTGGTTTTACGGCTCTATATTCAGCCTAAAGCCAGCCGTGACAGTATTGTGGGTTTACATGGCGACGAAGTTAAAGTCGCCATTACCGCCCCACCGGTTGATGGCCAGGCCAATAGCCATCTGGTGAAGTTTCTCGGCAAACAGTTCCGTGTGGCAAAAAGCCAGGTCGTCATTGAGAAGGGCGAGCTTGGTCGTCACAAACAGGTTAAAATCATTCATCCGCAACAGATCCCGCCCGAAATTGCGGCGTTAACTGATTAGGTATCCCATGCAAAAAGTTGTCCTCGCGACCGGCAATGCCGGTAAAGTGCGTGAACTCGCCTCTCTTCTGAGTGATTTCGGTCTTGATGTTGTTGCCCAAACGGAACTGGGTGTTGATTCTGCAGACGAGACCGGGCTGACGTTTATTGAGAACGCCATTCTGAAGGCGCGTCATGCCGCGCAAATTACCGGCTTACCGGCCATTGCTGATGACTCAGGTCTGGCAGTAAATGCCCTTGGCGGCGCGCCGGGTATCTATTCAGCCCGCTATTCCGGCGAAGATGCGACCGATCAGCAGAACCTGGAAAAACTGCTTCACACCCTGCAGGATATTCCTGATGACAAGCGCCAGGCACAGTTCCACTGCGTGCTGGTGTATATGCGCCATGCAGACGATCCAACGCCTGTTGTTTGCCACGGAAGCTGGCCGGGCGTGATTACCCGTGAACCTGCCGGAAACGGTGGTTTTGGCTACGACCCGATCTTCTTTGTGCCGTCTGAAGGGAAAACCGCAGCCGAACTGACCCGTGAAGAAAAGAGTGCAATTTCTCACCGCGGACAGGCGCTAAAGCTGCTGCTGGATGCCCTGCGTAATGGTTAAACTTCCGCCGCTAAGTCTTTATATTCACATCCCGTGGTGCGTGCAGAAATGCCCGTACTGCGACTTTAACTCGCATGCACTAAAGGGCGAAGTCCCTCATGACGACTATGTACAGCATCTGCTGAGCGATCTGGATACTGAGGTGGCCCATGCCCAGGGCCGTGAAGTAAAGACGATTTTTATCGGTGGTGGCACGCCGAGCCTGCTTTCTGGCCCGGCGATGCAAACGCTGCTCGACGGCGTGCGAGCACGGCTGAATCTGGCCGAAGATGCAGAAATCACGATGGAGGCGAATCCCGGGACGGTGGAAGCCGATCGCTTTGTGGATTATCAACGCGCTGGCGTCAACCGTATCTCGATTGGCGTACAGAGCTTTAGCTCCGCCAAACTCGAACGTCTGGGACGTATTCACGGGCCGGAAGAAGCCAAACGAGCAGCACACCTGGCGAGCGGTCTGGGGCTACGCAGCTTTAACCTCGACCTGATGCATGGTTTGCCGGATCAGACGCTGGAAGAGGCGCTGGGTGATTTACAGCAGGCAATCGCGCTCAACCCACCGCATCTTTCCTGGTATCAGTTGACCATCGAACCCAACACGCTGTTCGGTTCCCGACCGCCGGTTTTACCGGACGATGACGCGCTGTGGGATATTTTTGAGCAAGGCCACCAGCTACTGACCGCCGCGGGATATCAGCAGTACGAAACCTCAGCCTACGCCAGACCGGGTTATCAGTGTCAGCACAACCTTAACTACTGGCGTTTTGGCGACTATCTTGGCATTGGCTGCGGCGCACACGGTAAGATCACATTCCCTGACGGACGCATCCTGCGCACCACCAAAACACGGCATCCTCGTGGGTATATGCAAGGGCGTTATCTCGAAAGCCAGCGCGATGTTGCCGAAGCCGATAAGCCGTTCGAGTTCTTCATGAATCGTTTCCGGCTGCTGGAAGCCGCGCCTCGCGCGGAGTTTACGCAATATACCGGTCTTACCGAAGACGTTATTCGTCGACAGATCGATGAGGCTATTTCCCAAGGCTACCTGAGTGAATGCGATGAGTACTGGCAGATTACCCAACAAGGTAAGCTGTTCTTGAATTCGCTGCTGGAGCTGTTTCTGGCGGAGTGATGGCTGGTGAACGTAGGCCTGATAAGCGTAGCGCCATCAGGAAAATTGCCGGATGGCGGCTGCGTCTTATCCGGCCTACAGGGTTAGGGCGGTAAGCGCAGCCACCTTCATCGATTAATACTGATTAAACATTTCCTGGATCTGCTTAGGATCCTTGGTTTGAGTCAGCGCAAGCTGCAGCAGAACACGTGCTTTTTGCGGGTTCAGGGAACCTGAAGCCACAAATCCGTATTTTGCATCATCAACTTCTGCATCCTGTGTAGTGGCGCCCGTTGGTACACGGGATGAACGCACTACAACGGTACCTTTATGCGCGGCGGTTGCCAGCGTATCGAAAATGGTTTTATACAGGTTACCGTTACCTACACCCGCACTGACGATCCCGGCGTAACCCGCATCCACCAGCGCTTTTGCCGGCAGATCAGAGGCGTTAGCGTAGTTATAAACAATTCCAACTTTCGGCAGCTCGGTCAGCTTAGACACATCGAACGGAGTAGACGTGGTGTGCTTACGCGCAGGCGTACGCTGGTAGTCGATTTTACCGTTATGGATGTAACCCAGCGGGCCGTAGTTAACGGATTTGAAGGTAGCGACGTCGGTAGTGTTGGTTTTAGTCACGTCACGACCATCCATAACGGTGTCGTTCATCACCACCAGCACTCCGCGGTTGGCAGAGGCTTTGTCTGCGGCAGTTACTACCGCGTTATACAAGTTGAACGGGCCATCAGCGCTCATACCCGTAGACGGACGCATTGCACCGACCAGCACCACCGGCTTGTTGCACTTGACGGTCAGGTCGAGGAAATAGGCGGTTTCTTCCATGGTATCCGTACCATGTGTTACCACGAAGCCGTCGGTTTTATCACACTCGGTATTAATCTTTTTCGCCAGCGTTAACCAGACTTCGTCATTCATATCCTGGGAGCCGATATTCACCACCTGCTCGCCTTTAACGACAGCGATATCTTTCAATTGAGGTACGGCCTCAACCAGATTTTCTACGCCAACCTTGCCTGCCGTGTAGTTAGATTTTGTCGCGGAATCACCACCGCCGGCAATCGTTCCGCCAGTAGCTAAAATGGTGATGTTTGGCAGTGCAAGCGCCGCGCCGCTGAAACCCATAACCAGTGCGGCAAGTGCCGTTTTCTTGAAAAACTCCATGTTATTTCTCCAGTTACTTGAATTTGCAGCATTATGTCTATCCTACAGATGAATAATGTGACGAGTTCCAATTAACCAGATTTATATCTCCACCAAATTGCCGTTCTTAGAGATGGATATCAAAAAAACAGAAATATACAAAATAAAACGGCACAGAATGTTTCTGTGCCGTTAATAAGAGGTGAAGATTATTTCAGAGTGCTAACCAGCGTTTTACGATCGTTTTCCAGCGTCACAACGCGGGAACAAACATCTTTGCCAAACTGCTGGAAGTCTTGTTCCTGATTCTTCCATTCGTTCTGAATTGAGGTCTGCAAACCACCGAGGCTTCCGAGTACGCCCTGCAGTGGATTACCACCGCCTTTGAGCACGGCTTTCGCCCCCATCTCGTTGATGCTGTCCTGCAAAATGCCGCCCATCGCCTGATTCACCAGCTGTTGTCCGTCCGCGCGGACCTGATCAATCGCCTTATAATGGAAAGTCAGGCCATCAGTTCGATGCTCGATGATGCGGTTCATCTGCTCTTTCAATTGCGCATCCAGCTTGGTTAAGCGGCCACGCATGTTGCTGCTTTCACCGACCTCTTTGGCGATGATTTTGTCCAGCGCCACGCGACCTTTCTCTACGCGCGCTCTGGCACCTTCGTCGATCCACGGCAGGCTGCTACGCAACGCCGCCTGATAATCTTTGGCCTGCTCACGCTGTGCGGCGTTCAGGTTGTACTGTTTACCGTTGAAGGTGACATCACCAGCCTGGGTAATAACCAGGTCGCCATTCTCGCCCTTCACCTGCACCGTTTGTGGGCTCAAAATCACATCGTCACGCGGGGTGACGCTGCACTGGTAATCTGCATGTGCGGCCATCGCCGTGAACGTTAGGACTGCCGCCAGCAGCGTTTTGCGCATCATATCTTTCCCTCAATACAAATCGGGCCGGCATTTGCCGACCCTGTGCTACTTAGTCCCACCAAATATCGAAAAGTTCGCTGGTACGCACTTCTTCGAGTTTGTGCTCTTCCAGCCACTTACGCACGATTGCCTGGTGTTCTTCGGTGCATTTGCCGATTTCCTGCAGACAGATCAGACCTTCCCAGGCCAGATAGCCGCTGCCGTCAAAAGCCAGCTTGTTCGGTTCGATGACTTCATTGATAAAGTCATCAACGATTTGATCGACCTGCTCTCCAGATGTACCTTCCGGGAAACGCCATGCAACCGAAAATCCTACTTCCTGGAATTCTTCGATGTGCATCTTTTTACGCAGACGACGGCTACGGTTCTTTGCCATTATTTCACCCTCTCGAACATTAAGTCCCATACGCCGTGGCCAAGACGATGACCACGTTGTTCAAATTTGGTTACCGGGCGCGATTCCGGGCGCGGTACATAATCGTTACTCTCTGACTGGTTTTTATACCCGTCAATCGAGGACATCACTTCAAGCATGTGCTCCGCATACGCTTCCCAGTCGGTCGCCATATGGAACACGCCGCCCAGCTTCAGCTTACTTAAGATATGCTCAGCAAACGGTACCTGAACGATACGGCGTTTATTATGACGTGCTTTATGCCACGGGTCAGGGAAAAACAGCTGAACCATAGATAAAGAATTGTCAGGAATCATTTTATGCAGGACTTCAACGGCATCATGGCACATGACGCGCAGGTTCTCGACACCCTCTTCATGGGCTGAAGCCAGACACGCACCAACGCCCGGTGAGTGAACCTCAATGCCGAGGAAATTCTGTTCCGGACGCGCTTTCGCCATTGCAACCAGCGACGCTCCCATACCAAAACCGATTTCCAGCGTGACTGGCGCGTCACGGCCAAACAGTTCTGCGAAATCTACAGGCTCTTCGCTGAACTCAACGCCCATCACCGGCCAGTAGTTTTCCAGCGCGTGTTCCTGCCCTTTCGTCAGTCGCCCCTGGCGACGAACAAAACTACGAATCCGGCGCAGAGGGCGGCCGTTTTCATCAAATTCCGGTGAAATGACGTCGTTCTTCATAAAAGTTTAGTCTGCTGTGTTTGAGTTCTGAAAACGGGCATTATCCAAAGTTAGTTGCCGGATGCAAGTAAAGGAAGAAAGTGAGCAGCGGAAAGTTCCGGTTTACACCCCGTTGCCGCTGTGCTGCAATCTTGCCCCCGGCAATAATGAAACGGTAATCATGCAAGCGTCTCAATTTTCGGCTCAGGTTTTGAGCTGGTACGACAAATACGGGCGGAAAACGCTGCCCTGGCAAATTGACAAGACGCCTTACAAAGTATGGCTCTCTGAGGTAATGCTGCAACAAACTCAGGTTGCGACCGTTATCCCCTATTTTGAGCGCTTTATGGCGCGCTTCCCAACGGTAACGGATTTAGCCCATGCGCCGCTGGATGAAGTTCTGCATTTGTGGACCGGGCTGGGTTATTACGCCCGTGCGCGTAATCTGCATAAAGCCGCGCAGCAGGTTGTGACGCTGCATAGCGGTATATTTCCGCAAACCTTTGATGAAGTAGCCGCCCTACCTGGCGTCGGACGTTCAACCGCAGGCGCGATCCTTTCTCTCTCTCTGGGTCAGCATTTTCCGATTCTCGACGGTAACGTCAAACGCGTGCTGGCTCGCTGTTATGCTGTAAGCGGCTGGCCGGGTAAAAAAGAGGTCGAAAAGAAGCTGTGGGAGCTGAGCGAGCAAGTTACGCCAGCCCAGAGTGTTGAGCGTTTTAATCAGGCGATGATGGATTTAGGCGCCATGGTCTGTACGCGCTCAAAACCTAAATGTTCCCTGTGTCCGTTGGAAAATGGCTGTGTGGCGAGCGCCAATGCAAGTTGGGCGCTGTATCCCGGTAAAAAGCCCAAACAGACGTTACCGGAACGAACGGGCTATTTTTTACTGATGCAGCATGATGACGAAGTGCTGCTCTCACAGCGACCGCCCAGCGGCTTGTGGGGTGGTTTATACTGTTTTCCGCAGTTTGACGACGAAGATGGACTTCGCAACTGGCTGGCGCAACGACAAATTAACGCAGATAATCTGACCCAACTTAATGCGTTTCGCCATACCTTTAGCCATTTCCACTTAGATATTGTGCCTATGTGGCTTCCCGTGTCTTCATTCACCTCATGCATGGATGAAGGCAACGCGCTCTGGTATAACTTAGCGCAACCGCCGTCGGTCGGACTGGCGGCCCCCGTGGAGCGTTTGTTACAGCAATTACGTGCCGGTACACACGTTTAACGTACCGGACGATAGAGAGGACTTTTTATGAGCAGAACGATTTTTTGCACTTTCCTGCAACGCGAAGCAGAAGGCCAGGATTTTCAGCTGTACCCGGGCGATCTGGGAAAACGCATTTATAACGAGATTTCTAAAGAAGCATGGGCGCAATGGCAGCATAAACAGACCATGCTGATTAACGAGAAAAAACTCAATATGATGAACGTCGAACACCGTAAGTTACTGGAACAGGAGATGATTAACTTCCTGTTTGAAGGTAAGGATGTGCATATTGAAGGCTATACGCCAGAATCATAAGAACCGTTGCCGGATGGCGCTGCGCTTATCCGGCCTACGTTTTAATCTGGTCCTTGCAAACAACAAACACAACACGCACTCCCGGAATGATGAAAAAATTTCTCGCGCTTGCCGTTATTGCGCCGTTGCTCATCTCCTGTTCCAGTTCGACCAAAAAAGGCGATTCCTATAACGAAGCCTGGGTCAAGGATACCAACGGTTTTGATATTCTGATGGGGCAATTTGCCCATAATATTGAGAATTTGTGGGGATTTAAGGAAGTGCTGATTGCGGGTCCGAAGGACTACGTCAAGTATACCGATCAGTATCAAACCCGCAGCCACATCAACTTTGATGACGGTACGATAACCGTCGAGACCATTGCCGGGACAGATCCCGCCGGACACCTGCGTCGGGCGATTATTAAGACATTGCTGATGGGCGATGATCCGGGATCTATCGACCTCTATTCCGATGTCGACGACATTAAGATTTCCAAAGAGCCATTCCTGTACGGACAGGTGGTTGATAATACCGGCCAGCCCATTCGTTGGGAGGGACGTGCCACCAACTTTGCCAACTACCTGCTGCAAACACGACTTAAAAGCCGCAGCAATGGCCTGCGTATCATCTATAGCGTGACGATCAATCTGGTACCGAACCACCTTGATAAGCGCGCGCATAAATACGTTGGCATGGTGCGTCAGGCTTCACGTAAGTATGGCGTCGACGAGTCGCTGATTCTGGCTATCATGCAAACCGAATCCTCGTTTAACCCGTATGCGGTGAGCCATGCCGATGCGCTGGGACTGATGCAGGTGGTACAGCACAGCGCCGGGAAAGATGTGTTCCGCTCGCAAGGGCGCTCAGGCACACCAAGCCGTAGCTTCTTGTTTGACCCGGCCAGCAACATTGATACCGGTACGGCCTATCTGGCAATGCTCAACAATGTCTATTTGGGCGGTATCGATAATCCGACCTCACGTCGCTATGCGGTAATCACCGCGTATAACGGCGGCGCGGGCAGCGTGCTACGCGTGTTCTCGAACGATAAAATTCAGGCCGCGAATATCATTAACAGCATGTCTCCTGGTGACGTTTATCAAACGCTGACCACCCGACATCCCTCTGCTGAATCACGCCGATACCTTTACAAGGTCAATTCCGCACAAAAATCCTATCGACGCCGCTAATGTATCCCCCTTCAGCCCCCTAAACCGGGGGCCTGAAGCACCAAAAATGTTAACTCCATCACTCTTTTGCTTTGCAATCAGAAATTGTTTGCAAATATTTGTCACAGGTAACAAAAAAAGAGTGCATCTCATTGATAGAATCACATCATATAGCCACGGCAAATGTGCCTTTTAAAACATTCATCCGCATTACGGTGTGAGGAAATTAACATGAATCTTAAGCTGCAGCTGAAAGTTCTCTCGTTTCTGCAGTTCTGCTTATGGGGTAGTTGGCTCACTACCCTCGGCTCCTATATGTTTGTCACCCTTAAATTCGATGGTGCATCCATTGGCGCGGTGTATAGCTCGCTGGGGATCGCCGCCGTGTTTATGCCAACGCTGTTAGGGATCGTGGCCGATAAATGGATCAGTGCGAAGTGGGTTTACGCCCTTTGCCACCTGGTCGGCGCAGGAACGCTGTTTGCCGCAGCCGAAGTCACCACGCCAGGGGCCATGTTCTTTGTGATCTTGCTTAACTCCCTGGCCTATATGCCAACACTGGGGCTAATCAACACCATCTCCTACTATCGCCTGCAATCTGCCGGGATGGATATCGTTACCGACTTCCCGCCAATTCGTATCTGGGGCACCATCGGCTTTATTCTGGCGATGTGGGCCGTGAGCTTCTCCGGCTTTGAACTGAGCCATATGCAGCTGTACATCGGTGCGACATTGTCCCTGGTACTGGTACTGTTCACCCTGACGCTGCCGCATATTCCGGTTGCCAATCAGCAGAAAAACCAGAGCTGGACATCAATGCTCGGTCTGGATGCTTTCGCGCTGTTTAAAAACAAGCGTATGGCGATTTTCTTCATCTTCTCAATGATGCTGGGCGCAGAGCTGCAGATTACCAATATGTTTGGTAACACCTTCCTGCACAGCTTCGATAACAACCCACTGTTCTCCGGTAGCTTTATCGTGGAACACGCATCAGTGATGATGTCGATTTCACAGATTTCCGAGACGTTGTTTATCCTGACCATCCCGTTCTTCTTAAGCCGTTACGGTATTAAGAACGTGATGCTTATCAGTATTGTGGCGTGGATGCTGCGCTTCGGCCTGTTTGCCTATGGCGATCCAACGCCGTTCGGTACCGTGCTGCTGGTTCTGTCGATGATTGTTTACGGCTGCGCCTTCGACTTCTTCAACATCTCTGGTTCTGTGTTCGTGGAGAAAGAAGTACGCCCTGAAATCCGCGCCAGCGCACAGGGTATGTTCCTGATGATGACCAACGGCTTCGGTTGTATTCTGGGCGGACTGGTGAGCGGTAAAGTTGTTGAACACTATACGCTGAACGGTATTACCGACTGGCAGACCGTGTGGTTGATCTTCGCAGGTTACTCGCTGGTTCTGGCTTTTGCCTTCGTTGCGCTGTTTAAATACAAACACGTACGCGTTCCAGCAGGCACACAGACTATCGCGCACTAACGTTTACGCAGAGAAAAGCGGGTTACCAAAAGGTAACCCGCTTTTTTTGCGCTTACTTCACCACATATCCATACAGACGCTTAATACCGTCTGCATCCGTTTCACTGTAAACACCTTGCAGCTCCGGCGAGAAGCCTGGCAGCAGGTTTACGCCCTCTTCCAGCGCCAGAAAATATTGCTGTACCGCCCCACCCCATACTTCGCCCGGTACCACGCACAGCACGCCCGGAGGATAAGGCAGCGCACCTTCCGCCGCAATGCGGCCAGCTGCTTCACTAATCCGCACCAGTTCAACATCACCACGGATAAAAGCGCTGTTCGCATCCTGTGGGTTCATCGCCACGGCAGGTAAACTTTCCTGACGGAACATCGCTTTTTGCAGATCTTTCACATCAAAGCTGACGTACAGTGAGTGCATCTCCTGGCACAGTTCACGCAGGGTGTAATCCCGATAGCGTACCGGATACTTATTGAAGATGGTTGGCAGCACATCTGCCAGCGGCGTATCGTCTTCAATATGCTGCTCAAACTGCGCCAGCATCGCCACCAGTTGCGCCAGTTTCTCTGCGCTTTCTGCCGGGGTCAGCAGGAACAGAATCGAGTTAAGGTCGCATTTCTCCGGCACGATGCCGTTTTCACGCAGGTAATGCGCCAGAATCGTCGCCGGAATACCAAACTCGGTATATTGCCCGGTTTGTGCGTCAATGCCTGGAGTGGTTAACAGCAGTTTGCAAGGGTCAACGAAATACTGGTCGCGCGCGTAGCCGGAAAAACCATGCCATTTAGCACCTGGTTCAAAGCTAAAGAAGCGGCGCTCGCTGGCAATCACCTGCGTCGGATAGCTTTCCCACGGTTTGCCATCAACTACCGGGGGAATAAACGGCTGAATCATCTTGCAGCGGGTAAGAACCGCTTTACGGGCCTCAATGCCCAGCGTCACACACTCCGCCCATAGCCGACGGCCGCTCTCGCCTTCATGGATTTTGGCGTTAACATCCAGCGCCGCAAACAGCGGGTAAAACGGACTGGTAGAAGCATGCAGCATAAATGCATTATTCAGACGCTTATGCGGGCAGAACCGCGCCTGACCGCGAATATGGTTATCCTTTTTGTGGATCTGCGAGGTTTGCGAGAATCCGGCCTGCTGTTTGTGTACCGACTGGGTGACAAAGATCCCCGGATCGTTAGCATCGAGATCCAACAGCAGCGGTGACCCATCGGCCATCATCGGAATAAATTGTTCGTAGCCGACCCATGCGGAGTCAAACAGGATGTAATCACAGAGATGACCGATCTTGTCGATCACCTGCCGGGCATTGTAGATCGTACCGTCATAGGTGCCGAGCTGAATGATCGCCAGACGGAACGGGCGCGGTTGATCGGCCTTTTGCGGCGCAACCTCGCGAAGTTGCTGGCGCAGATACTCCTCATCAAAGCAGTGCTCGTCAATACCGCCAATAAAGCCAAACGGATTACGCGCCGCTTCCAGATACACCGGCGTCGCACCCGCCTGGATCAGCGCACCGTGGTGGTTCGACTTATGGTTATTACGGTCAAACAGCACCAGATCGCCGCGCGTCAGCAGCGCATTGGTTACTACTTTATTGGCCGCAGAAGTCCCGTTCAGCACAAAGTAGGTTTTATCCGCGTGGAAAACTTTCGCGGCAAATTTCTGCGCATGTTTCGCCGAGCCTTCATGAATCAGCAGATCGCCAAGCTTAACGTCGGCGTTGCACATATCCGCGCGAAACAGATTCTCGCCAAAGAACTCGTAGAAATGGCGCCCCGCGGGATGCTTTTTAAAGAACTCACCGTGTTGATGTCCTGGGCAGGCAAATGTGCTGTTCCCCATCTCGACATACTGAGTCAACGTGTCATAGAACGGCGGCAGCAAATCTTCTTCATACTGACAGGCAGCAGACTCCAGCTCCAGCCAGTCCTGCGCCTGACCGCGAATGACCGCATTCACACCCATCGGCAGATCAACATCCGACTCTGCGAACAGAAACACGGGTATATGAAAACCGGTGCGTTTCAGCAAAGCAAGGATCCCGCTGCGGCTATCCGCAACGGTAATGACGACTGCCGCAACGTCAGTAAAATCAGTACTGTCCAGCGACACCACCTGACGATGGCTGGACAGACGAGAAACCAGTTCTCCACTGGCGGCAATTTTCATTGATTTCATAAGCGCAATAACCCGTTTCGGGAAAATCAAAAGTCCCGGACAAAGCCATATTGCTTTGCCCACGAAATGACAGGTCAAACTGGTTACCAGCCCCGACCGCCAGACATCAGTAAAAGCAGATAGCCTCTGATTTTACTGTTATCCTGCAGTGAGCGTGCGCTGCCCTCACCGCATGGTGGGAGCGTAAAGATAAGTCGCAGGAAGGGGCAAACGTCGCGCAAAAAGGCGATGTTGAAGGCGATGTAGGGGGAGTAATATCATCCCAGGCAGCCCCATTCAGACAGGAGAAAATTCGCGCAATCATGGCACCTTTCACTTTCAGGCGCAAGATAAAATCCGGAGCCTGAACCTCACAGATAAACAAGCAATCCGCCTGTCAATCGCGGCATAATAATGCAATCTGAAAACATATTTTACCCAGAGAATTGCCTTTAGCATCAAGACGATAATGGGTATGCAGGAGCAAACGTGGTAATTGGACCCTTTATTAATGCTGGCGCTATTTTATTTGGTGGTGTTCTCGGCGCACTACTCAGTCAGCATTTACCGGAACGCATTCGTGCCTCCATGACCTCCATATTCGGACTGTGCTCTTTGGGAATTGGTATTTTGCTGGTTATCAAGTGCGCTAACCTACCGGTGATGGTTCTGGCTACGTTGGTCGGTGCATTAATTGGCGAGTTCTGTTATCTGGAAAAAGGGATCAATACCGCGGTTGCCAAAGCGCAGCAGCTTTTCACCCGGTCGGATGCCAACACCACGCACGAATCCTTCATCCAGAGCTATGTGGCCATCATCGTGCTATTTTGCGCCAGTGGTACCGGGATCTTCGGGGCAATACATGAAGGGATGACCGGCGATCCAAATATTTTAATCGCCAAGTCGTTTCTTGATTTCTTCACGGCCATCATTTTTGCCTGTTCATTAGGTATCGCGGTATCGGCAATTTGTGTACCAATGCTGGCAATCCAGTTAACGCTTGCCACCTGCGCGGCAATGATTTTGCCCCTAACGACGCCAGCCATGATGGCCGATTTCAGCGCCGTAGGTGGGCTACTGTTGTTGGCAACCGGTTTACGTATTTGTGGAATCAAAATGTTTGCGGTTGTGAATATGCTTCCTGCCCTTCTGCTGGCAATGCCGCTTTCTGCCGCGTGGACGGCATTTTTTGCCTGAGAATGCGTGCAATAGCAACAATGTGGTGATAGATTGTGCAGTCTGCGTTGATTTGAAGAAATTTCGTTGACGAAACGAAGCGAATCGGTTTTAATGCGCCTCGTTGCCCGGATAGCTCAGTCGGTAGAGCAGGGGATTGAAAATCCCCGTGTCCTTGGTTCGATTCCGAGTCCGGGCACCACTATTTAGAAAAACCAGCCTTAGGGCTGGTTTTTTGCTTTTGGCGAAGCGGACTCTTCATCGAACTTAGCCAACTGCTCACCTCCAATTCGTCTACTCTTATACACAAATTAGATTGGCAGAAGTCGCGTGTAAGCTGCTGGCATCTACCTTTCTCTGCAACACACAAGACCATGGGTGAATCCAGGACGTTGAGACACACCGCCCCCCACCTGTATACCCGAAATCTTAAAATCTGATCCGAAGGAGACGCTTCTTGTCTTACTCTGATGTTGTATATTCCAGAATTTTCATCATTTATTCCCGGCTTAAATTCATTCAGGAGAACAAACCAATATTAGTGTTAAGGCAATAATATAGTTTTACTCCCGAATATTGCATCCCCCTAAAAACTCTTCGTACTGTTATAATTCTCCCAATAATACTGCCAGCCAGCCCCACACGGATAAACTGTACTCTGCAATAGGATTGCATATATTTAAATAATACATACAAAACCATCAATTATTATTTAACCGAATGTTTTAATAAACAGCAATTCTCTTTTTAGGTCTTTATTTCATGTGTATAATTCAGTTTGAGTTTTCAGATAAATAATTGCAGGAAACACCTGACGCCATTGAGGATGCAAATATGAATTCCAGGTCAGCAGTATTTTTATGTACAGCAGTATTTCTGCTAGCTGGCTGCGCGCCACACTCTCCTATTGATGCAAAGAAAGCAGGGGCACGGACAGAGAACGGTGTAAGTAAGACTGCTTCAGCACAGCAACTGACGGACAAGGATATTTTCGGCAATGAAACTACGCTGGCGGTGTCCGAAGAGGAGATCCAGGCTGCGCTGGAAGGGAATGTATTTCGCGTACCTCTGAATTCCCCTGTTATTCTGGTACAGTCCGGTAGCCGAGCACCGGAAGCCATCATGCAGCAGGAAATGAGTCGATATTATACCGTCGCAACCTTCTCCGGTATCCCGGACAGGCAAAAGACCGTGACTTGTAATAAAGATAAAAATAAAGACGAGAGCCAGGATATTGCTGTTGTAGAAAACATGAACTGGATGCAGGCTCTGCGTTATGTCGCCGCGAAAGGTCATCAGAAAGCAATCATCGTTTATCAGGATACATTGCAGTCAGGCAAATATGACGCTGCGACAAAAAACATGGTCTGGTCAGATTATAAAAATGAAAAACTAACCGACAATACATCACTACGTTATCTGGTGCGTTTCACTCTAGTGGACGTGGCAACAGGTGAATGGGCTACCTGGTCGCCGGTCAATTATGAAGATAAAATGCTGCTACCACTGCCAGGGAAAAAAAATGCCGCAGAAGCAACTGCTGAAAAGCAATTTTCGCAGCTTAAGCAAAAAGCCTATGCCTCAATGGTTAAAGACCTGGTGAACCGTTACCAGTAATCCGTCCTGGCTACCGCCGATAATTTGCGGCGGTAGCCATCGATATGAAAATTTCAGGGTGTACGGCTCACCTTTTTTGCTGACAGATAATGCCATTGACCGCGTAGAATATCTATGCGGGGATTAACCAGACAACTTCGACTTTTGCTATAGACCCCAGATATTTTTGCAGACAAGAGCTGCAATGATGATTGGATCGAAATAAATACTCTTCACAATGTATATTCCTCAGAAAAGCCGCTCCTCCCACAAGCTATAGGCGCTGGTTCCAGCAATACAGTGCTCCTGGGTAATACTTTCATAGCTCAGTGACAATGATTCTTCCGGTTGCCCCTGGCTGTTATTAATGGTGTGAGGCACAACATGCTTGATGCTGGCGATACGGGCATTAATCAGCTTCACTTTGTAATACAGTTCATTAATGCCAAAGCGGTTGGTACGATAATACTCAAAATCGCAGGTCAGACACTCATTCTCACTGATGGCTTTAGTCAGTAACGGGGAGGATTTATCCACCGGCTTCTGGATCACCAGCGTCTGATGATTCACATTCTGTGCGCGAGTCAGTGCGTGGGACAAACCCAGCACCATAATCTGATCCGTATGCGTAATCTGCGCTTTATTGCCAATGGAGGCCATGGAAGAACAGCCTGCGGAGATCAGCCCCTGAAGGTCGCCGTTCAATGTCATATAAACCGGATTTGCCATAGTAAACTCCTTTTATTTCGTCGTTATTTTCCGGATTTGATTTCAGTTGTCGCTTCCGGCATTTCGCCGTTTTTCAGCAGCATCCAGCGGCTTAACACGCCGTCCAGTCGCTCATTAATCTGTTTTTCCAGCGCCTGCGTGTTCTGACCCTGTGTCCGAGCGTCATGGTACTGCGTCAGTAATGATTCCAGCGGTGTCTCCTGCCCCAGCCTACGCTCGGCCTGCCAGATGACATTTTTTATATAAGAAAGTGTCAGTCCTTCTTTCTCGCTCTGCATCACAAGGTCAGCAAAGGCGTGTAAATCCTGGCGAGTCTGTAACCAGCCCCGTAGCTGTGGACTGTTCTGTGCTCGAGTTTTCAGGGTTTCACTCCACTGAGCAGAGGCCTGTTGTTGTTGCAGGCTTTCCGGCCAGCGAGTGTCCGCTGTGCGCATCATCTGCATCCCGGTCTCCAGCAGTTGTAATGGCGACGTATCAGGAAGCAGTTGCAACTGTTGTCCGTAACTGTCCAGGTCCGGTGATGTCAGCCAGACCGTTGCCGCGCCCTGTGCCGTATCCCTGACCTGTGCCAGTTGCTGTTGCATCGGGTACACCTGCCACCACCAGAGTACTGCGGCGATAACCGCAGTAGCGGCGATACCGGCCATAAAACCTTTCACCGGACTGCCCTGATCGGCAATACACCCATTATCCGCCAGACCACGGACTTCCACCCTCATCTCCGGCAATTCGGGGAGAGAAGAGAGTGTCTCAGTAACCATGGGCGCATTACTTTCCGGGGCATAGACCAGCGTTCTGACGGTGGCCTGTGGGACAGCATCTGTATTATTCCGGGGTTGCGGCTCCAGCCGTTTGCGCGTGTTCTGTATAAAATAAAGCAGATTCTCCACACGCGGCGGGTGTTTAAGCTCCACCTGCTGGAGTTTGTCACAGATAAGCTGTAAGGCCCGTTCGGTACGGTACAGCAGAGGCAGGTCGCTTTCCGCAAAGGAGGTCTGCTGGCGCAGGATATTTCCGCTACGGGTGTTAAGCCAGTCCAGCATATCAGTACGAGCAGATCCACCCTGCGGCCAGAATTTGTCCCATTCATAGGTAATCATTGCCGCCAGCAGTTCGGCTCCTTCACAAAAACCGACCAACCCCTGCGTGCGGGTACGCGCCAGGGTGTAGTAAGTGACCGTGTGCAAATCCACGCCATTAGCCTTAAAAATTGTCAGCGCCAGCGATTCCACCAGCCTCCAGTTCATTTCCGGCTGAGACGGGTGGCTAGCCTTGTTGATTTCCTCGCGAATAGCGATGAACTCCGGCAGATTACGCGGATCACTGCCAGTGACGATAGTTTGTATGAGTGCGTCGTTGCTCATCCCGGTCTCCTTCCTCAGTACAGCGTGTCCGTTAGCCGGAACTGACTGAACAGTCCACCACTAAACGGGTTGTCTTCAGTATCAGCGTGTATCCGGTAGACCATCGCGCCACTGTCCACGTTAAAGCGCACGCTGAATGTCCCCTCTTCCACGCTGGTTAACTGGCCTGCACCAAATAGCCGGAACTGCGCCCACGGCCCACTGAAACTGATACTTCGCGGTGCCCCACCATTGGTGCTAACCAGCGTCAGTTTGCTTTCATTACCTTCCCGCATGTTGTTCGGCCAGACCAGATGAGCGGTGTAATTACGCCCTTGGCTGTAGTCAATTAATTGCCCGTCCAGATTCAGTACACTGCGGCGCTTATTGCCGGAAAGCGAGACGGTCTCCACCGCAAACTGTGTTCCCAGGCCATTCTGCTTACTGAAGAATATGTCACGGACTTTCTGCGCGGTATCCAGTTGCCGGATGATGTCCTCACGGATAATCACGCCGTCCCCCCCGTCACGACTTAAATCATTCTCAATAAACAGTTTCAGGTTCTGCTGATAAAAGGTATCCAGCACACCGTCCGGTTTAAAGAAACGTTCAAATGCATCCAGCGAGGCATCTTGGGATGAACGTGGATTAAACGGATAGTTATTTGCAAGCTGTTCGTTGAACGGTTTCACCACGTTGTCACGCCAGTCAATTTCCATATAGTGAACCGCTTCCACCATCACCACATGCCAGGCCTGGTCGGCGAGTTTACCCACCCAGCGATTAAGTGGTGCAGGAAGCGTTTTCGCCATCTGGCGGGTAGCAAATATAGGGTCACTGCTGTTCTGGTCAAGGCGGAGCTGAACAGCTTTCAGCGCCGATTTCCCCGGTACCGGCGCATTCTGGATAGCCAGCAGGTAGCGATGCAGTTCCGTTAGCTGCTGATAGACCGCCTGTAAGGTATTTTCCTTGTTATTCTGCACTGCCAGGGTAGCGTTTTCCGGTGCGAACTCATGTCCGAGACGCGTCAGCAGGCGATAATCCGGCTCTGCCTGCATATCTTCTCGCTCTTTATCAGAGAGCTTTTCAGAGAGAATGGCTGGCTGCGTATTATCCCGCAGCGCCGTCAGCGCACGCTGCAACGGCTGATCGCCGCTGATAACCTGCTCCAGTGAGCCGGTCAGTTGTACAATGGATTCATAATCGCGCACATTGAGGTTGTCCATCCCCGCCCGCCAGGTGGCGGTATAGTCGCTGATATACTGCTCGGTCAACTGGCGCTGAATTTCAGCACGATCGGCTTGGCTGTATTTGACACTTTGGGTAAGATTCAACACCCAGGAATCCATCGCTGTCAGTTCTACCAGCGCATCACGTTGCTTCACAAAATAACTTTGCAGGCCATAGCGGGTGAGAAACTGCGGAATCACCAGTTTGTTGTCATCAGGGGCAACGAAGATCTGATCGAACGTCGGACCAATCTGATCGCGCAGGTTCAGATCGGCAGGCAGGACACCAAGCGCCCGTGTTTTCAGACTTTGGTAAACACGCTGGTAAACAGGTAGTTTACTTAACTCTTTCTGTGCAGCCACCACCAGACCGTCATACGGTGTCCAGCGGCTGATGACATCCCCGTCGCCCGCTGTACGCTCTGCGTGCCAGTCGGTGTGCTTCAACGCGTAGTCGAGGTGCGACATCAGTTGCGCCTGGATGTCCTGCTTGCCGTGGAACTCGTCACTCCAGCGCTTCGCCATGTACAGCTTAACCACTTCATGATTACGTCCGCTTTTATCCTCCAGCATTCTCATCACACGCAACACGGCGAGTTTTTCTTCGCTCTCTGGCGGTGCAGCATTCATTTCTTTCACCAGACCGTTAAACAGCGCAGGCAAAAAGCGCTGATCCAACAGTTGCAGATAGGTTTGTTCGACATACGGTCCGACGCGCCGTCCCTGATACAATCCCATATCCGCCAGGCGACTGCGGTCATCCCAGTTTCCATAGGCCAGCGTCGCGTCGCGCACCGGGTTAAGCAGCGGTAGTTGCATATTACCGTAGTCATCAATCCCTTGCGGAGGCGTGATCGCCATAAAGGCTTCCGCCTGTTTCAGCACCTGTACGCCGGAGGCGTAGTTATTATTATAATAATGGTGCCATCCGGTGATGAGCAGTAATGCCGCCACCCCACCCACTGCGGAAAAAGACGTAAGACGGCGACGGCTGTTTATCAGCCAGGTGCGGCTTTCTCCAGCCAGATTTGGCTCCGCCAGCAGCGCTTGTGGAAACAGATTGCGGGTAAAGTAAGATGCGGTATCCACCAGCGGCCAGGCGATCAGTGGACTGCCATCCAGCCGATACTGCCGGGCGGCAGATTGCGTAAAGATGTCATCCATTTGGCCCCGTTGCAGTGACGAAGTGAGGTATACCCCACGCAGCATCACATCCATATTTTCACCGTCCAGCAGGCTGTCGAGCAGGGCGACCAGGTAGTCCCGGCTTCCCTGTATCTGGCGGGAAAAACTGAACAGGGAACTGCGCATATGCGTCTGCAAGAGCATCAGATCCGGCAAGGCATGGTTCATTTGATCGCACCATGTCTGCCAGAAAGCATCCAGCTCCGCGCGCCAGTCCTCGTTTTCATGAGCGCAGCGGGTGAAGGTAACACCCAGAATCGTATCGCGATCTTTTTTGTTCAGTGACTGAAACAGGGCGGCAAAGCCGTGTAACAAATCCAGCCGCGTCAGCACCACGTAAACCGGTAGCTGACAGTGGAGGTGCTGGCGCATATCCTGCAAACGGCTGCGCAGCGTCTGCAACAGATGCTCACGACGGCGTTTGTCAGCCGTCAGCAGGTCAGGTAAGTCGAGAGTGATAATGATCCCGTTCAGCGGCTGGCGGGCACGTTTTTCCACCAGCCAGTCCAGAACGTGCTCCCATAATCGACGGTGCAGGACATCAGCATCCGGCTGTTCACAGAGCGAGCCATCAATATCAAAAATCACCGCCTGTTTTCCGACATGCGGCGTCAGGTACACTCGTTGTTCTGCACCACGAACCGTTTCCGGCGTATAAATGATATCGGACGGAAATCCCTCACGTAACAGTGCGGTTTTACCGCTCCCGGCAGGGCCGATGACCATATACCACGGTAGTTGCCACAGATAACGACGGTTGTCGAGATGGCGTTGCAGGCGCAGTAACCACCAGTCGAGGTAACGCTGTTGCGCATTCAGCTCGACGCTCAGCGGGTCTTGCGCTTCCTTACGTTGTTGTTTTTGTTGTTTCTCAAGCTGTTGCAGGCGCTTCATCACCCGGACGGTGAGCCACCCCAGGGCGATAATCCCCCATGCCGACGTCGCCAGCCAGCGATTGGACAGCGGTTTAAGCCACAGCTCGTCATACAACGACCATGACGGGCCTTTCCACCAGATCCACACCAGCAGGAAAACCCATGCCAGCACCAGCAGCCAGAACGCGGAGACCTTAAACCGTGGCATCGCGGGTCGCAAAACTGATTTCATGCCACTAAACAGTCGGGGGGTCGGTATTCTCACAAAAACTCCTGTTATCTCTTACTGTTCTGCCGTGAACTTCTGTTCAAGCTGCTCAAGTAGTGATGGTTCCCACTCTGCCAGCACTATTCGCAAGCCGGTGTTGAACAGCATCCGAAACTGTTGCTGCGCCATTTTTGCCATTCCAGCATCGTCCATCAGTTGTGCGCCAAAATACTGACGATAAAACTGGTCACGGGGGGAACCTTCGGGCAGCGTATCCAGATACCGTAATGCAGCCTCCAGCCCCTGTTCAGTAAAACAGGCCAAGGCGTTCTGCCATTCCTCGCCGGATTGCTGTGCTGATACGGGCTGAGCGGAGGACGGCGAGGCGGTCATCCACTGTTTTGTCTGACTGCTGATAAAGGGCGTATGGTCGTTAAACAGCAGAGTGGAAAGCTGGGGCAAACGGGTAAGAAAACCGATAGCTTCTTCATGGATAGCCTCTGCCACGGCGGTGTAGCCCAGCCGCTGCGCAACCTGCGCTGAAAGGTAATGACCGTCAAACCAGTAGGGCGCCAGAAGTGCGCTTTTCTCTACCTGTTGCCACAGCGTCATGTCGGCATTGTTCAGACGCGCATGAAAATCATCCATCATATCGGCAGGGAACGCGGCCAGCGGTGTGCGTCCGTTACTTTCAGCCTGCGGCGCGGAGGTAATTGCCAGCCACAGCGCATGGCGACGCAGACGGTAGCCAAGCGGCACGTCCGGCTGGCGTTCGCATAAAATGGCAGCGACTTTCAGCAACGTATCGCGCCAGGCTTTGTCGTCATGGCTGTCAATATTCATCACCGGTGCGGGGGCTACCGAAGATGGCGCAGGTGCAGATGCGACCGGCACAGTAGAAAGCGGTACAGAAGCGACGGCAGATTGTGCTGCAACGGGCGTTTCGGCAGGTTCGCTGTCGCGAAATGCCCGCATGTACAGCGCAGCAACATCATCCGTTGCCTGCGCCAGTTCAGTCGCGTTATTGTCCTGCCACAGTAGCGCCAGTTTTGCCAGTTCACCCAACAACAGATCGCGCTGCGTCGCAGCAGCATTCTCTGCAAAACCGGAAATGCCCGCCTCAAAACGCTTTATGACCTGGGCGGCAAAACGTTTTTTATGCGCCATTCCCGGTGCTGCCACCGTCCAGTAATGCTCCACGTAAAGCGCCAGCAAACGCAGCGCCAGCAGCGGATCACCGGCGTGCTGCAGGGTACGTAAAAGATGGGTCAGCAGGCGAAAATCCTTGCTTTTAGAGGCCAGGAGCGTCAACCCCCGGCGCTGAATTTCCGGGATATCAAGCTGGCTGTGAGCCAGAGAGCCGAGTTTAAGCATGTCGCCGTCAATATATTCCCAGTCAGGATTATCATCTTTCAGCACAGAGGTCAGTTTGTCTTCCGGCAGATTTTCCAGCAGATGCGATATCCAGATATCCGGGTTACGTAAGTCCATTACCATTTTATTATTCTCCCGCCCAGTGACAGGCATCGCGCAGCGGCGCGATGGTTTTCGCCAGCCCGTCAATATTAAAGGTCAGTTTCCCGGCCGCACTGTCCGTGCCCGTGTCGATGGTCAGCGTTTTTGCACCAAAAAGCTGTTTAATTTCGTCGATTCCGGATAATCCCCGGCTGGACTCCAGCAGGGTGCCGTTTTCACGGATAAACCAGCGAGACTGAAAGCGCCCGTGATCAGTAGTCAGCGTCACGGCGATATCACTGGACGTCATGGAATGTGTCAGCGCCACCTGCATCCGGCTGATGTTGTCCACGCAACTGAACATCAGTACCGGACGCGGCGGGACGTTGCCGATAGCGGGCGTGGTGATAATCACCGTCGGATGTTCTCCGTCGCTTTGCGTTATCATCAATGCGGTGGAGTTGTCCGGACGCTGTTTTTCCTGAGCAAAAGCCCGTTTCCAGGCCTCACCTTCATAACGGGCCTTTACCAGCGCGCCATCAAAACTGGATTGCCCCGGAGCCAAAATATGGTCATAGCAGTCGAGTCGTTCCAGCGCCGCAGGCTCCTGGCGACAGGACTGCATCGCTTTCAGCGTGGCCTGTGTATCCGGCTCGGGGGATGTGGTGCTGCTCAGCGCGGCCACGACGCCGGGTACGGGTGGCGTTTTCGCGAACGAAATACCCGCAGACAATCCCGCCAGCAGGCCAGCCATCAGCAGTCCGGTTTGCCGGAGCGTCTGCATTCTGCTCATAAAACAGCTTCGTCCTCTGTTTTGGTTTCGGGCTGAGTATCCTCATCCGGCACATCTTCAATGTCAGCAGTAAATGCGCCGTCCACTACGTCCAGCGTAATGCAGGCAATGGCGATGCTCGCCGCCATTTTCTGCAACAGCAACAGGGACAGTGGCGGCAGCATCTCGCCGTCGATAACCGATTCCAGCATTCGCGCACCGTTTTCGGCGCGGGTGACGCGCTGCATGATTTCGTCAGTGACAGCCGATGCAATCACCACTTCCGCGTTAAAGCGGGTTCGCAGCACGTTATCCAGCCTTGCCAGCTTCCCGGCGATAATGACCGAGAGCGTTTCTTTAGATAACGGCAGGTAAGGCACCACTTCCATACGAGCCAGCAGCGCGGGTTTGAAGAAGTCCGCCAGCACCGGGTACAGCGCGTCCTGCATTAATTCCAGATTGTCGGCATGTTCGACAATCACCTGGTATCCGAGGTTAGACGTCAGGAAAAAGACGATATTTTTGCAGTCGATCAACCGGCCTTCACCATCGGCCATCTCGCCCTTGTCGAACGCCTGGTAAAAAAGATTGAGCACATCTGGGTGCGCTTTTTCCACCTCGTCAAGCAGCACCACAGAGTAGGGATTCTGGCGAATCGCTTCGGTCAGTACGCCACCCTCACCGTAGCCGACATAGCCCGGAGGGGAGCCAATCAGGCGCGAAACGGTGTGTTTCTCCTGGAATTCCGACATATTGATGGTGGTGAGGTACTGGCGACCGCCATAAAGCAGTTCTGCCAGCTGTAGTACGGTTTCGGTTTTACCCACGCCGCTGGGACCAGCCAGCAGGAATGCGCCAAGCGGTCGTCCCGGACGGCGCAGATCGGCGCGGGCGGTCAACAGGTGTTTATGCAGGTGCCTGATCGCCAGATCCTGGCCTTTTATGGTCTCACCCAGCCACTGAGGTAAGTCAGTAATCACTGACATTTCGTTTTGCGACAGGCGGTTAAGCGGCACGCCAGTCCATTCGGCAATCACGGCGGCAATCTGTTTTTTATCGACGTGCGGGGAAATCAGCAGTTGCGTATGGTGCAACGCCTCCAGTTCAGCAGTTAACTGCACGAGACGAACAGCAGGAGGGATTTCAGGTTCCGCGCCCGTCTGCTCGGCCTCGGGTTCATCCGTTGATACGACGTTATCGTCAGCGTCCGGTAGCGTGATGTCTTCACTGCTGCTGGCGTCGGTTTCTTCCAGCAACCCTTTACGCAGCGAGATAATTTCCTGGACCAGCGCCTGCTGCTGGTGCCATGCCGCTTCCAGTTCATCCAGTTCGGTCAACG
This sequence comes from Citrobacter sp. Cpo012, assembly GCF_030333015.1. Lineage (NCBI taxonomy): Bacteria > Pseudomonadati > Pseudomonadota > Gammaproteobacteria > Enterobacterales > Enterobacteriaceae > Citrobacter > Citrobacter sp. Cpo012. The sequence goes on from NZ_JAOWGR010000042.1 coordinate 298,415, forward strand.
TTTCGTCATACTGGACGATAACTTCAGTCAGTCGTGAGGTATCCGACCGCAGGCCGATGCGGATTTCACGCTCAAGCTGGCGCATTTCCGCCTCGCACTGGTGACGCAGGGTGGTCAGCGCCGAAATTTGCTTCGGCGGCGACGAGAGGTTAATCGCCACGCGGGCACAGGCTGTGTCCAGTACGTCGATGGCTTTATCCGGCAACTGACGACCAGAGAGGTAACGCTCGCTTAACGTCGCCGCTGCCTGTAAGGCTTCATCATCAATCAATACGCCGTGCGATTGCTCATATACCGCCGACAGACCGCGCAGAATAATAGTCGCTTCTGCAGCCGTGGGTTCACTGACTTTCACCAGTTGGAAACGGCGCGACAGGGCGGCGTCTTTCTCGAAATATTTTTTGTACTCACTCCAGGTGGTGGCGGCGATGGTTTTCAGCTCGCCGCGTGCCAGCGCCGGTTTGAGCAGGTTAGAGATATCCAGCCCGCCCTGTTGATTCCCCGCGCCAATCAGCGTATGGGCTTCGTCGATAAACAGAATGACGGGGTTGGGTGACTGAATGACTTCTGCCATCAGCCCCTTAAAACGCTTCTCGAACTCACCCTTAACGGATGCGCCCGCCTGCAATGCGCCAAGATCGAGCGTCATAATATCGGTATCGCGCAACTTGTCCGGCACCAGGCCTGCGACAATACGAAGCGCCAGTCCTTCAATGAGCGCACTCTTACCGACGCCCGCCTCACCGACCACGACCGGGTTATTTTTGCGGCGACGGCAGAGAATATCGATCATCAGGTCGATTTCATTATCGCGGCACAGGACCGGATCGAGTTTGCCGTTACGGGCGTCTGCGGTCATGTTTTTGGCGTAGCGGCCAAGCAGGCTGTCGCCGGTATCGTTTTTAGTACTGACGGTCCGCCCGCCAGCATCCGGTACGACTGACTCCGCCGACTCGCGCGTCCACTCAGCAAAGTCCTGTTGCAGGCGATCGCGGTTGATGCCGATGAGCAACCGGGCAGCGGCAGACGGGACATAGCGTAGCGGCGAATGCAGCAGAGCCAGCAGCAGTGTTCCACCGCGCAGCTCGCTATGCTGCATCTCGGCAGAGGCCAGCAGCCAGCCCTCTTTCAGCCACTCGACCAGCATCGGCGAAAATGCCGGGTAGCTGTCTGTCGCTCGCGACGTCGTGTAATTTTCCACCTTCAGTGCCTGGCGAAGCGCATTTGTATCAATTTCTGCCCGGTCAGCAATCACCCTCACGTCACTGCGCACCGCTGCCAGCATCTGCAACAGCACATGTGCCACGGTGATTTCCATTGCCTGCTGGCTCATACACTCTGCTGCCGCCGCCTCCAGCGCCTGGCGGGAAAACGGGTTAAGATGCTTAACCAGAGAGGCCAGATTAATCTGGATCATATGTCGTGTCCTTACCTGGCAAGCAGCCGGTTCAGTTGATGCAGAATATCCTGCGTCTGGCTGTCCAGCCGCAGCAGATAAAAGAAATAAAACAGCGCCAGCACGACGATGCCGCCGCAGAGAATATGTCGGATGGTCAATCGTTTGATAAGCTGATAGCGTCCGCCCTGCGTTTTTTTATCCTGATGCAGCAGCGGAAAAGGCGCATCGCCACGAAGCTGATGCAAAACGTGATGCAGGCGGCGATATATCTGTTCAAACTCCCCTTGATCCTGCGCAGCCACCCTGTAGCGCCCGCGAAACCCCAGCGAAAAGCACAGAAATAAAAACTCAAGCAGATCCTGATAGCGCTTTGGCTCACGAATCAAGCGCTCCAGCAGGATGAACACTTTTTCACCGCCCCAGGCTTCGTTATGGAAATGCACAAGTAACGACTGTTTGATCCATTCGTTTTTGTTCGACCAGCCGTTCCCCAGTGCAGCTTCATCAATAAAGGTGCAGAGAACATAACGAAACGAGACAATCACGCCCGGCTCGTAGCCCTGTTCCTGTAGCAGTTGCTCCACAGCCTGAACGTCCGTCACCACCTGCGCAAAAAGGTGTTCCGGCATACTCTGGCTGTTCATCCCGTCCACGCGCATCACCATCCCCAGCAGGGGTGTGGCGGCGTCAATCATCGGGTTTATGCTGTTGCCGCGCAGAGCCAATCGGTACTGGCGACCAGAGAGACTTTCGTCCGCGAGCTGCGGCGCAGTATTGACCTTTCCCGACGGGTTCCCTGTGGTCAGACTGTCAATGGACGGAACGAACGACTCATTCATGGTTTAACCCCTTATCGCCCACAACTGTATCCCCAGATCCGGAAAGGTGCCGGAAATATGCAGCGCCAGCGCACCGGCTTTCACCACGTCCAGCCAGGCAGCAGCACCTTTGTCCAGCTCGAAGTAAACAAAACCGTCGTGGTACGGTAACTGGCGCGGGGCGGCAGTTCGCGGCGTCAGCGGTACACCTGGTACCTGCACACTGACCATATCGCGGATTTTGTTGGTGGCCGCGATTTTTGACTGCTGGGTAAACTGGTGAATAAGCTGGCTGTGCGGCATCCGTGAGCGCACCGCCAGAATGAATGTGCCGGAGCGCAACAGGGTCGGATCGTTAACCGTGGCAACATAAAACCCGTCAGAGAAGACGAGTGGCAGATTCTGCGCACGCGGCATCAGTACGGTGTTGAGCGCCCGGCGCAGCTCCGGGATTACGGAATTAAACGACTGCGTAAGATTACGGTGGTCGTAGGGCTCCACCGGACAGGGCAGACGACTGTCTTCCGTAAAGGTCATCAGTTCCCCCAGTAAGCGGACCAGATCCAGATAAAACGTTTCCGGGTGCAGGGTGTGTAGGTGGGTACGATGAGTAAAGTGCATCTGGCTGCGGTTAAGCATCTGCAACATCATGAACTCAGCCACATCTGCGATACCGCTCTGCTCCGGCGAACCGATACGTTTTGCCAGCTCGCTGGCGCGGTTGCTGAGAAGCCCCTGCACATCGCCAGCAAATCCGTTCAGCACGGGGCTTACGCGGATGGCCTGACTGGTCGGGATAAAGCTGTCATCCAGCACCAGTGCGCCACCGGATTGCTGGCTGCGGATACGGCACAGCGGCAGCGTGACCATGGCGCTGAGATCGTCCGCGCCGCTGACGATTTTCGGTGCCAGTTGTCCCAGCACGATAGGCTGCACGTCGCCATCATCGGAATGCAAATCGCGGGTATCGGCCTGGGTCAGGCGGTAACGCTCTGTTCCCTGCCCAGCACTCCGGCGACCTTCGATTTCACAGGTGATATCACTGATAACGGGCAATGCCAGATAAATGTCATTGCTGCTGGATCGGGAGAGATCGAGCGGCTGGTACGGCAGAGGGAGTTGATCCTGCTCCGGAATGCTGAACACCGTGCCATCCGGCATACAACCCGTCGCGTAGTCCAGCATCAGTTTCCCCTGGGCAAGCAGCTCGGTATTGATCGACAACGAGGTGAATCCCCAGGCAAAATCATCCTGCGCACTCATACGCTGGTTCAGCAAATATTCCTGATGACGCTGCTGCTGCTGGAAGTGCTGCGGCAGGGCAAACAGACCTTCCTGCCAGATCACCCTGTTTTTCATGGTCGCCATTCTCAGTTGTCCTCTTTCTTCATTTCGATACTGCCCTGTCGTACATGCACCAGCAGACGGTAGTGATGACCCGCCCCTTCTACTGGTTCGATTTGCTTCCACTCAGTGGCCTGGTCATCAGAGAAGTACGCTACCACACCAATGAACTGCGTTTTTTCATCCAGTTTCACTGGCGGCAACGTTTTTATGGTATCCGGCAGCAGGTTAAAGTCCTGGTGGTCGATATAATTTTTCCCCAGCACCTCCGGCAGCGGCGTGCTGGCAACCATGTCGTAGTCAGCCGCCTGCAACTTCGAGTCATCGCTCATATAAATCAGTTGCACATCGACCGCAGCCGCCTCACCGTCCGCATTGATATTCGTGTCAGGCTCGGTCAGTAACGTGACCGTTACCTCCGATGACTGATCTGCCAGTTTCCCGACCTGAACATCCGGGTTCTTAATCACCTGGCCGAGCTTTTTCACCATTTCGCAGCCTGTCAGGGTGAGGCTGAAAAGCAACATCACCATGCAGAAACGAAAAAAACGTCCTGTCATGCTTCCGGCTCCCGCTGTTTTTCGCGCAGTACCCGGTCATACACCTGGGCATAGACTTCGTTAAACAGCATTTCAAAACCCTGCTGGCGGCTGGAGGCCAGTTCGTCGTAGTAATCGCAGTACATTTGCCAGGAACCGGCATCATCCAGCGGCTTTCGCAGTTCATGGCTGCGCCGGTACTGCGCAAAGCGACGCATCAGGCTCTGCGGCGAGAACGCATCCAGCAACACGCGCAGCGATTCGACAATCGCGGCGCGGTTGGCCTCTTCGTGATGACGGATATTGCGCAGACTCTCACCAACGGCAGCGGGTGCAGCCAGATGCACTGGACTTTTGCCTTCGGCAAACATCACGTCAAGGGCGGTGGTATAGTCCATATTCAGGCGCAGCGGGTTATCTTCCAGCGGGCGCAGATGCTTGTCCGACAGACTGTTGCGGCGCTGTTGTAGCTCAAGCAGACCTTTTATCGCCGCCTGCAACGTCCGCCCTGCTTCTTCCAGAAAATCATCGGCATCCTGTGAGTTACGCACGGCAAGCGAGCCGCCCAGCCCACGCAACAGCGGGGTCACGGCAAGATGGAGCTGGGCAGTATCTGTCGGTGATGCCGCATCCTCGTAGCGAGTCTGTTGATCGGAATACCGCGGCGGTAAATCCATAAACGGGGTGTCGATCACGCCATCCCTGTCAGGAACAGAAGAGCGGACAGGGACAACCCCCGCAAGCGGATCGCCTGCCACTGTCAGACTTTCCATCTGGAGTGCTTGAAGCGGATCGGCGGAAAAGCTGTTGACCACGGTATCCGCAAGCTGGTGCATTCGGGGCATGCCCGGATACGCAGGCTGACCGTTCGTCGTCAGCAGCGCGTCTGCCAGGCGGTCACGGTTGGTGACGATGGTTTCCGGTGCCGCCATCTGTTCGCTGTAGCTGACCAGCTGTCCATTGTGGATAAATACCTTCAGCGCCAGCGCCCCCAGAACGACCTCATCGCCCTGCCGCAGGCGCACCAGCCCGGTCTCCGTGGACATCGGTGCCAGGTTAATCATCAGCCCCGATACCAGGCTTTTCAGACAAAATGTGCCGTCATGCATCACCACCTGACAGGCGCGTTCGGCAACAGAACCCGCCCTGTCCTGCACCGGCCAGTGGCAGGTGGATGCGTTGCCAATTTCCCCGCCATCGGCGGTAAACAGACATTTTGCGGCGCGTCCGCTCTCCAGTTCGTTACCGTTCATCACCTGTAGCGTCAGTGAGAGTACGGGAGCGTGCGTTATTTCCTCAGCCATTTGCGTTTCCATTAAATTAATCCCTAATATGGAGGGTGACGGTTGGCGGCATTTTCGGCTGGCCGATAAACGCCGTGCGTCCGATACAGGATCGAGAGCGATCGCCCAGCCGCATTCCCTTCGCCTGGTCCGGTGCGAGATCAAGCCGCAGATCCCAGGCGAACTGATCGCGTAGCAGAAAGGAGACAAACATCGTCAGCGCCTGGTGGTTTTCGCCTTCCGGTAAAAAAGAGAGGTAGCGCGCCATCGAGAGATTACCGATCCGCAACAGAAATTTTCCACTGCGATCCGGCACTCTGGCACCGAGGGTAAAATTAACGCCGATCACCGAGCGGCCCGGCACATACCCGGCCGTTTTCCGTTTAGGATTACGCACGCCCAGCCGGTTTTGTTGCGCGGGTTCAAGGACTACCTTACGCAACTGCCAATTTTCGATGCTGACATCAGGTAAATCGAAGCAGTGGCTGACCAGGTTACTTACCACGTCCGGCGAGCGCCCAGGTGTTGCCAGTATCCCGGCGTAGGCCAGCATTTTGCTGTGATTGATGGCGAGTTTGTCTCGCACGCTTTGATTGCCCAGGCCCACCAGCGCATACATCCGCTGTGAAAAGACATCAGTTCCACCGTTGCGAAAACAGACGTAATAGCGGTATTTGCGCCAGGCATGGTAAGCAAACTGCGTCCAGCGGTGGCTGAACAGATCGAGGAACGCTTTCAGCCCCTCTTCATTTTGCGCAGATTCGCGCGCCATCCGATCCAGGTAATAGCCGGGCAGCGGCGACTGACTGCCGGAGAAGCCCAGGAATTTTGTCGTCAGGATAAACTGCCCGCTGTCACTGCGTTCAAGCGTACTCAGATCGCTGCCCGGAAAGGCAATACTGGCATCAGATTTGAACAGCGCCACTTCATGCTCCGGTTCGGTGCGCAGGGATGGTTCACAGCCCGGCTCACCATACTGGCGGTACAGTGACTCCATCAGCACATAAAAATTCATCCCGCGCACATCCGGGAGCGGTAGCGTTTCCCCTACATCAGGGCGTGCTGGCCTGTGTGTTGCCATTCCCAGGACTCCTGACTTTCCGTGTTAATAATTTTGAGACAGTGAAATGAGTTGATGCTGGCGTACAGCGCAAAAAAGTATGACAGTACGGTACCCAACAGGTAGATCTCGCCTTCACAGACAAAGGGGGCGGGATTGATCCACAGCGTGGTGGACAGACCGCGAACCGGGACGCCTTTAAACAGACGGTCAACCGGGCGGGATTCCATTTTTTCGATGGCATCGAGCTTCTGTGAGGAAAGCCGTGCCTGCTGTGGATGGTGGATACCCGGCATATCGAAGGTACGCAACACCTGGATCAGCGCCTCCCGGTCCAACAGCGAAAGGTAGTTCAGGTTCATGCAGGAAATCAGCGACCAGTGCATATCGCCATCCGTTACTGGATACAGAGGACGGGTCGGGCGCGTAACGTTGCTGAACGATGCCACCGCTGGATTTTTGTTAACAGGAACGCAGATATCGCCGGTATGCAGTGACGCAGGTAACATTCGGTTAGTGCACACCAGCGAAGCGGTGAATACTTCACCGTTCAGTCGGGAAGGGTCGGGCTGATTGCCATCGGCGTGAACAAAGGCAATGGCGTGTTCCAGACCACGATGAAACAGGGAGGTTCTGGTGCGGTGGTGCCAGTAGACAACTTCACGCTGACGGCTGAACTCGATCTGATGCTGAAACCCTTCAAACTCAGGCCAGATATGTATTGCTTCATCAGGACCGGGAGTTTTATCCGACGCTGCAACCTTACTGGAAACCGTCTTCACCTGGAAAACATCATAGTGTTCCGGGTTCTGTTGACTGGCCCGTAACGCATATTGCGGTGAACTGTCGTCCGGCCTGACAGGCTCAGAATGGTGAGCGAATAAATTCACCACCGGCGTACAGTACAGGCGCAGTGAATCTTTGCGAAGCTTGATATCCACAGGTAATGGCAGATTAAAATGCAAACGCAGTGTAAACGCGCCGACCGGGAAGTCTGCCGGTAGCGACGTGGCCCCCTGTAAATGAAAGAAGAAAAAGCTCTCCGGGTAGCAAAAATACTCCTGAAGCACGCGATAGCCACTATGGACGTTTTTCGGCCACGGCAATAGTGCATCTTCCCGTTTAAACCCAGCTGCGTTCAGCCACAAATCCGGTAGGGGAATACGCCGCTCTCCAGCCACCAGTTCCGCATCCATTAACCGCTCACTGAACCATAAATAGAGTTGCTGGCGGGTATAGTCATCTCCGTTTCCCAGCCAGAAAGTGAGTTTATTCAGATCCAATGTGTCGGGAGAAACACTACCTTCGGTGAAAAAATCAATGTCAACGTACCCTTTTTTCAGCGTGCTGGTGTTACGCACATCGCGAATATGTAACGGTTGCAGCCAGGTATCGCGTGCCAGAGTAAAATGGCATACAGGAGACTGGGTAGCATCATCCCCGGCCAGAATCTTACGTCCCGAAGACGTCACGCGAACCGGGCCTGAGCAAATCAGTTCATCACGACAAACCTGAACGGGCGCAGAAAACTGTGTCGCAACAGGGTTGTATTCAACCACGGCCATTGACGGCACAGGACGTAAATAATTGGGCCACAGCATATTAATCAGGCTGTGCGTAAACTCCGGGAACTCATCCTCCAGCTTTTGCCGCAGGCCACCAGAAAGGAAAGCAAATGCCTCCATCAGGCGTTCCACATCAGGATCGCCCTCTTTCTCGGCCAGAAAACGGGCAAGATGGGGTTTTTCACGACCAAGAAGTTTGCCCAGTTGACGCAGATAGTCCAGTTCTTCGCGGTAATAACGCTCTTCGAAGGCCATCAGGTTTACTCCACGCACCAGTGCTGGTGGTTATCCAGCAGAATGTCAAACTCCAGGACATCCTGCCTGTCGCTGAAATCCATATATGCCACAATATGAAAACGCAGGTTCAGTGGCGCATGGCTATCCTCTGTGGCAGCAGTCACCGCCACATCCGATATCCGGGGTTCGTAACGCAGAATACAGTTCTGGATCGCCTGAACCATCCATTCCCGGATGTTCTGGCGCTCGGGTGGCCTGTCGATAAAATCCGTGATCCCCAGCTCCGGTGAGCCATAACAGCTACCGGAACGGGTGTTGAGGATATTGCGCAGGTTATCGCGTATAGAATGCAACAGCGCCGTCTTTGGGCGCTGGCGTGAAGATGGTTTTGCCGCCTCCCCGATACGTTCAAACAGACTCCCCCCAGACTCCCGCTCCATTATCATGGTGACTACTCTTTATCCAGACGCCCGACCAGGGACAACTCAAATGATGCCCCCATGTACTTAAAGTGCGGACGGACGCTCAGAGCAACCTGGTACCAGCCTGGTTCACCTTCCACATCAGAGACTTCAATCTTCGCCTGACGCAGCGGTTTACGGCTGCGCACGTCAGAAGGCGGGTTCTCCTGGTCAGCTACGTACTGGCGTATCCAGCCGTTCAGCTCACGCTCCAGATCCCCTCTTTCTTTCCATGAACCAAGCTGTTCGCGTTGCAATACTTTGATGTAGTGCGCCAGTCGGTTAATGATGAAAAGATAAGGGAGCTGCGTACCAAGTTTGTAGTTGGTTTCAGCCTCCTTCCCTTCCACCGTGTTAGGGAACACTTTGGGTTTCTGAACCGAATTGGCAGAGAAAAATGCCGCATTATCAGAGCCTTTGCGCATTGTCAGAGTAATAAAGCCCTGCTCCGCCAGTTCATACTCCCGCCGGTCGGTAATGAGAATTTCGGTCGGAACTTTGGCCTGAAGCTGGCCCATGGCTTCATATAAATGCACCGGCAAATCTTTTACCGCGCCACCGCTCTGCGGACCGACGATATTTGGGCACCAGCGGGTGGACATGAAACTTTCAGCCATGTTTGCCGCAAGCAAAAAAGCCGTGTTTCCCCACAGATAATGCTCATGATTTTTGCTGACGTTTTCATGGTAGTTAAAGCTCTTAACCGGGTTTTCATCCGGTGCATAAGGATGACGCAGCAGGAAACGCGGTGCTGTCAGGCCCAGATTGCGGGAATCTTCGGACTCGCGCAACGAACGCCATTTGGTGTAGGCCGGGCCTTCAAAAATAGCAGCAACGTCTTTAATGCCAGGAAGTTCGGTAAACGAATCCAGACCAAAGAATTCCGGTGATACGGAAGACAGAAATGGGCAGTGGCTCATCGCACTGACGGCGCTAACATACTTCAGCAGCTTCATATCAGCAGCGGTATTGTTAAAAGCGTAATTGCCAATCACTGCGGCAAACGGCTCACCGCCAAACTGACCAAAACCGCTGGAATAGACATGCCGATAGAACCCAGACTGGGTTATTTCCGCTGAAAATTCAAAGTCATCCAACAGCTCTTCTTTAGTAGCGTGCATGATGTGAATTTTGATGTTTTCACGCGGATCGGCATGGTCAACCAGCAGCTTCAGTGAGCGTAGGAACGACTCCATCTCTTGAAACTCCGGGGCATGGAGGATCAGATCCATCTGGCGGCCCATACGCGCATCAATATCAGCAATCATGCCGTTAACGGCCAGGATATCGACTGATTCTGCCTCATCATCCTGCAACATTGCGGTGATAAAGGCAGTCACACCTTGACGGGCGATATCGTAGCTTTCTGATTCTGGTTTAAAACGGGTCTGCGCCATGATCTCATCCAGCAGGCTGGATGCGGCGACAGATGCAGTGGAAGCAAGCGCTTCCGGTAAGGTGGTTTCTGACATACTGAAATCCTTGTACAAGTTATTTCCGGCCAGCGAGGCCCAGCTCCGCAATCAGTTGTTCGCGGCTCTTTTCGTCAGCAAGCAGAGCCTGAAGTTGCGCACGGAAGGCAGGCATATTGCCCATTGGCCCCCGGAGTGCAACCAGCGCTTCGCGCAGTTCCAGCATTTTGCGCATCTCCGGAACCTGGGCGGCAATATTGTCCGGTGACAGATCGGCCAGTGATTTCACTTTCAGATTGACGTTCATACGTACATCAGAAGCTTCGCTAAGCGCAGAGGGCACCGTAAAATCACGCCCGATATCCGCCTGATCCAGCACGGCGTTAAAATTGTTACGATTAATAGCAACAGGCTGGCGTTCGTCCAGCGGAGTGTCATCTGTTCCACCTGTCAGATTGCCGGTTACTAATAAATTAAGCGGCAGTTCCACTTCTGCTGTCTGGTTTCCCGTTTTCGGCTGAAATTTAATATTTACACGTTCTTTAGGGGCAATACTGCCACTGCTGTCATTTTTTCTGCTGCTCATAAAAATAGTCCGTAAGATTGTCGCTCGAGCCATGAACACAGCATTTTCGTTACTACAAAAAATTACTAACAATGCCGTTCCAGTGGCAGTAAAAGATAAATTCCACACCCTTCATGCTCCGCATTTTACGCTCAATGATAAATTTTAAAAGATCTTTTTCTTCAATTGAAAGAAGGGTATGATTTTATTATCCGCTCGATAGATATAAGTACAGAAGAAACAAAAGCAACACAAATCGCACAATGCAAAACCATAACAAATTGAATTTAAATGAATTTATTTTATGCATTATCAGGAATAATTATAGTGGATTGCTATGTATAAAACTTATGGATAAAAGGATGAAACATATTAAGAAACACCTCACAGACTTTTCTCAATAAAGCGCAGCGAATATAATATTATTCATGATTAACCAATGTCCATTTCCAGACATAGGCATCTGAGAAAATGAATTGCAATAGTTGATAATATATATTTAGATTAAATTAAAAACATAATTAATAAATATTAAATATCATTCATCGAGTTACCACATCTTCGGTTTGTTCGTAAGCCGGATGCAGAAGCATAATGCGACTCCTGGAGTGAGCCGCATTATTATCGGCCTGTCGGGAATTAACGGCAGACCACCGGAAATAGTTGTTAACAACACCCACAAGGAGCACGACAAATGCCAACCCCATGTTACATTTCAATAACAGGCCAGACTCAGGGCAATATCACCGCTGGCGCATTCACCGCCGATTCTGTCGGTAACATCTATGTGCAGGGCCACGAAGACGAAATGCTGGTGCAGGAGTTTTTGCACAACGTCACCGTGCCAACCGACCCACAGTCCGGTCAGCCCGCAGGCCAGCGTGCCCACAAGCCATTCATCTTTACCGTGGCGCTGAATAAAGCCGTTCCGCTACTGTATAACGCGCTGGCGTCCGGTGAGATGCTGCCAAAAGTTGAACTGCACTGGTGGCGCACTTCTGTCGAAGGTAAGCAGGAACATTACTTCACTACCCGCCTGACGGACTCAACGATTGTGGATATGAACCTGCATATGCCGCACTGCCAGGACCCGACACAGCGTGAGTTCACTCAACTGCTCGCCGTATCACTGGCGTACCGTAAAGTCGAGTGGGAACACATCAAGTCCGGTACTTCCGGTGCTGACGACTGGCGTGCACCGCTGGAAGCATAAGTTAAAACCACAGCATCCGGCCCTCACGGGCAGGGTGCTGTTTTTGTATTGCGCCACAGGCAATCAATAAAGAAGAAGGCTGTCAGTAAGGAATTACGTTTTTACGGGAGATGGCGGACGCCGGAAACTTCGGCGGTAGCGTGCCTGAACGCAAGCGTAACACTGTACGTACCGTCACAGTCACTAAACAGCGAGAGTCATACTTTAGGGAGGTTGATATGTCGTTAAAAGGACAGAGTTTTACAATGGAAGCAGAATAGATAGCAGTGCCAAATAGTAGAGTAATTAAAGGGAAAGCAGGCCGGGTAGTACGTAACGCACGTAGACCTATGGCTGTGATGATTTTGCAGTGTGAACACATAAGAGAAGTATATTTCCCGCACGATGGTCATCATAAAATTCACAATAAAATCAACACGTTAATTTATAAATTCATGAGCATTTAGTCATCAATTACATTCAAACGGTCTTAATATGGAAAACGATTATTATAAAGTAACTGAAGAGTTGATTCATACAGGGCTTGATGCAATATCAAAGTCCATAAAAGAACGTAAAAAAAAGAACGAGGTAAGGGAATCTATATTTTCTGACTTGCATGAAGCAGGAATAACTGTCAGAAAACGAAGTGATTGGAAAGCAAAAACCACCCCAGGAAGTGATGGTGAAGACTGGGACTATCCTGCAATTGTTATACATCATGCTGGAAATAGTTACTCATGTACTAAAGATGGGGAAGCTAAAATGCGCCAGGCTGAAGAAACCGACATCAAAAGTTTTAATCACTTAAGTTATCATTATGCTATAGATTGCACAGGTGTAGTTTATGAAGCTCTGGATATAAGAGAAAAAGGCGCTCACCTAAAAGGGGCAAACACAGGAAAAATTGGTATAGTTTTTTTATCAGATTTTAGTTTACCAGGTGAAGCCTCACAATTTGGACCATCCCGATGGGGATCATTAAGTGAGTTTGCCGGACAAGTTAAGGATGACTGGGATATATCCGTTGATATACCTACCGATAAACAGAAAAATGCTATTAACGTCTTAGTTAGGACTCTTATAAAATTTTTCCCAATCACACAGTTAGGAGGACATAGGGAGTTTGCCTCTTTAAATGGCTTAGGTCGTGCTTGTCCAGGAACTTATGGTCTTCAGATTGCTGCCAATCTCAGAACAAAGTTCAAGTTAAGTGCCCCCTGAAATTAACACTTGTTTTCGAATGAAAATTTTTCTCGAGTACAATATTATATATGCGATCCCATTCATTCCATAAATTTATCATCTTATCTATTTTTTTATTTTTTCTACTTGGAATAGATAAACAGCTATACTATGAAGAAGGCGACATGCCCTGGATACCAATTCCTTTCATTAAACACACCATATCATCAACTTTATTTTTTGAATTACCTGTCTCGCCTTCTGACATTCTAAGAGATTCACCAACAACCAAAAATGAGAATGATAAATTGTATAATTACTGCCAAGTAAGGTATGGAAAACAACTATCGGAATGTAGAAAAACAATAAAGAAAAAACTTCTTACTAATGGATTCTATATACCCGACTGAATGATACGACCGTCTAATATAACGGCCCAGATAAATCCAGGAGACATGTATTTTCTGCTAACAAAATGCAAGATAAGAATTAACATGAGTTACAGAATAAACATTGATGAAAAATTAAACTTACAGGATATAGTTATCTGATGTTTCACTCCTCTACTAAACAACCAAATTAATAAAAGCATTGTAAGAGAATTTGAGGTAAATCCGTTGACAATCACCATCAGGAGGTAATATGTCGTTAAAAGGACTGCGCTTCACACTGGCAGTGGACGGTCTGTCGGAAATGACCACCGCGGTGGTCAGTTTTCGACTTACTCAGCATTACTCAAAACCTTTCCAGCTAATAGTGGATATTGCCAGCGGTCTTTCTGACCTGACCGCAACTGATTTCCTGGAAAAAAATGCCGTACTGACCATCTGGCAGGGAATGGAGCCATTACGCTATATCAGTGGTATTGTCTCTGCCGTAACCCTCAGTGAAAACAATCACTGGCAGATGGGATACCATATAATTATCTCACCACCACTCTGGAGAAGCGGTTTACGCCAGAACTTCCGCATCTTCCAGCAGCAGGATATCAAAGCCATCTCCTCCACCCTGCTCAGTGAAAATGGTATCACCGGGTGGACCCCGGTATTTTATGAGCCGCACCCGGCACGCGAGTTCTGCGTGCAGTACGGTGAGACTGACCTTGCCTTCCTGAACCGCCTGTGGTCAGAAGAAGGCATCTTTTATTTTGACTGGTGCACTCCGGAAGGGACAGAGCAAAAGCTGGTACTTTGCGATGATGTGGCAGGAGTATCGTCACTGGGATCCATGCCATTTAATCCGAATACGACGGCCGAGGCATCCACCGAACACATCAGCCAGTTCAGATATCATGCGCAGATACGGCCTTCATCCGTCGAAACTCAGGACTACACCTTCAAAACGCCCGCCTGGCCCGGCTATTACAACCGCGCTGCTGAGAACCTGAACGGCCAACTCACGCAGTATGAAATCTTCGATTATCCCGGACGTTTCAAAGACGAATCCCACGGACAGGCGTTTGCCCGCTACCAGATTGAGGGCCGGAGACATAATGCAGAGACAGCAACAGGTTACAGTAACTCACCAAAAATGTGGCCGGGGAAGCGCTTTACCCTGACAGGACATCCATCAGTATCGCTGAACAGGGAATGGCAGATTGTGGGTAGCGTACTGGCAGGAGACCAGCCGCAGGCACTGCATGGCAGTCAGGGAACAGGAACCACTCTCAGCAATCGTTTCGAGGTTATCCCGGCCGACAGAACATGGCGTGTCCCTCCCCTGCCGAAGCCCTCCGTAGACGGCCCACAGAGCGCCATCGTCACCGGCCCGGCCGGGGAAGAAATCTTCTGTGACGAACATGGCCGGGTGCGGATACGTTTTCACTGGGACCGTTACTGTCCGGGGAATGAGGACAGTTCGTGCTGGGTACGGGTATCGCAGGCGTGGGCGGGAACGGGATTTGGCAATCTCGCCATTCCGCGTGTGGGCCAGGAGGTTATTGTGGACTTCCTCAACGGCGACCCGGACCAGCCCATCATCATGGGACGCACCTACCACCAGGACAACCGCCCACCGGGCAGTCTGCCGGGCACGAAAACGCAGATGACCATCCGCTCGAAAACCTATAAAGGCGGCGGATTTAACGAGCTGACGTTTGATGACGCCACCGGAAAGGAGCGGGTGTATATCCATGCGCAGAAGAACATGGATACGGAGGTGCTGCACGACCGGACCACGACGGTAAACAACAACCATACGGAGACGGTGGTTGTGGGGCAAACAGTGAAGGTGGGCAGTAAAAAGGCAGGTGGTCATGACCAGACGGTGACGGTAGCTAATGATCAAAAAACAACGGTAGTTAATAATCAGATCACCGAAGTTACTGAAGGAAATAAAATAACCGATATAGATAAAGGAGATCAGGAAATTACCCTTCATGAAGGGAAGCAAACAATAAAGGTAAAAAAAACCATCAGCGTTTCTTCAGAAGAGAAGATCGAGTTTATTTGTGGAGAGTCGAGCATTACCTTGTTGGAGAATGGAGAAATTACGATTAGTGGAAAAATAATTAAGAATACTGCGAAAGATGAATATCATGTCAATACCAAAAAATTATCAGCAGATGGTAGCGAGGAACAGGTGCTGACCGGTGGCATGTTAAAATTAAATCCATAATTAAATTAGTTAATTGCCACATAAGAGAATGCGATATGGGTAAGGATGCAGCAAGACAAACGGCAGATACAGCCGGACATGATGGGCCAATAACATCAGGCAGTAGTAATGTCTCAACAGGAGGTTTTCCGGCTGCTCGAATGGGGGATACTTTTGTTTGTAAAGAGCATGGGCCCGGTGTAATCAGTGAAGGTTCTAAAACAGTTACAATAAATGGAATACCTGCCGCCAGAAAAGGGGATAAGGTAGTTTGTGGTAAAAAATCATTACCACCGACAACAGGACCTAAACTTCCTGAATATCATTCTATAACAATAGTTAAAAATAGAAATGAAGATGGCTCGGTAAAAAATCCAAATGGCTCAGATGAGTTTAAAATATATACTGGATACGCAGTGTCAGCTCTAACGGATGGTGATGGTGATGGTGATGGTGATGGTGATGGTGATGGTCAATATGATACGAGTGACTTAAAAGCAGGCATTATAGATTTTCAACTAAATCATCCGATTGGAGAAAGTGGGACGAACATTAGTCTCGGAGGTACTGTTGGCAAGGCTGAAATGAAGGCAGGGACAGTTGCAAATGAGGATGTACATTCCAGCTCGGTTGATGCAAAGTTAGAGGGTATTTCTGGGAATGTAGACCTCAGTTCAGGAAAAGCAGGATCTGGTGACTATGTGGAGGCAAAAGCTGAAGGTACAATCGGGTTAGCTGAAGGAAAAGGCAACTATAATTTAACACACGATCTTGACGAAGCAAGAGTTGGTGCCGCCTTTGAACTTGGAGCAGAGGCAGCTGTTGCAAAAGGGCAGCTTTCAGGTGCTATAGACTCAAAATATTTTAAATTGAAAGGTTCCGTTGATGGAACTGCTGGGTCGGCAGGTTTAGGATTGGGAGGAGGGGCATGGGTGGATTTTGATAATATAATGGTAAAAGTTCAATTGTCAGGGAAAATAGCATTTATATTAGGATTAGGGGGCGATATTGATATCCAGCTTGGACCATTTACTAGCGTCCCTATTCAAGAGCGACTTGGATTTACCTCTTCCAAATCTGGTATAGTGCTATCAGGTGCATCTACTGTTACTATTGGGGGATAATATGAGTAAAATTATTCGCATATCAGAATCTGTCTTTCCATTATACAATAATCTTGTATTTAGATTTTTTTTAGGTATTGCCCTATACCTCCTTTCAGTATACATTATATTTCATCACGTTCGAAATATAACATCATTAAAAATAGTACACCTACTTGGTATTTATGCTTTTTTTTACTATACTATTTTTTCAATGATAGATGGTGGTGCTAAACGATTAGCTGCATTTCATATAAAAAATAATAGTACCAACATCGACAGACAACCAATAAAATGGTATTTATCCAATCAATTTAACATATCAAGATTCCTTAAGCTCATATTTGTCTTTATATATATATATGCGTGTTTCATGTATCTTATGTACATACCATAATTGACAACCACCACTCATAGCAACATTTAAGCAATGGCTAATTTTAAATCCTTATTCATTCTGCACATCAAACTTTATAAATACAACCAAGACAACTCAGAAATATTATTATGAAAAAAATGATAAGATAGAAAATTTAGGAACTGTTGTTGGTAAAGTAGAAATGAATGCAGGTACTATCTCAAACGATAAACAGTTATCAGGAACATATGGTGTAAAGGCTACCGGTTTTTCTATAAATACGGGGGTTAGTTTTGGAAAGGAAAATTCGGGTGATTTTAAAGATATAAAAATAGAAGGAACATTTGGAACTGCTGAAGCAAAAGCCTCTGAAACATTAATTAATGGTGAGGATGAGCATCAAGGAGGCGCTGCCTTTGAATTGCGGGCTGAAGCAGCTGCCGCAAAAGGCGAATTATCAAGTGCTCTGGAATCTAAATATTTAAAACAAAAAAGTTCCCTTGCTGTAAGTGCTGGCTCAGTAGGGGGAGGCCTGAAAAGTGGGGTTTGGTGGGATACAGATAATCTCATGTTCAGAGTAAAGCTGGCATGAAAGCTTGCACTGGTTATTGGAATTGATTGGGAGGAAGATATACAAATAGGCCCCTTCACTGAAACCCCTTGGCCTGTATTACTGGGGTTGGCAATTTCAACATCAGGTGTTATATTGACTGGAAAAACAAACGTCATCATTGGAGGTTAGTATTGTTCTTCTATGAAACTTTAAGCAATATTATCAAGGTGTATCATAACAAATTTTTAGATTTTATTTTGGTATTGCATTGTCATCTCTGATTTGCTTTTTATTGATTAAAAACATACATCATGTACATAGCATTATACTTGTTAAATTTCTTGTGGCGTTATCAGGATTTATGTTTTTTACTATAGCGCATTTTCATTAGTCGACATTGGGATTGAAAAATATACTCCTTCCATATCAAATTTAACAATGATAATATTAATAAAAAGCTAATTTCTTCATTCGCGAGGCATAAATACACAATAAATATCTCTCTGAAGCTGTGTGTTTTTATTTTATATTTACATGGTTTTTAATTTCATAATACTTAAATATTAAAAACATTTTATAATAAACAATGAATATTTCAGATTTAAATTAGCCAATGTGACAAAATTTTTAAAACATCACCTAGAAAGATGGTTTTTATTATTAACCCAAGTTGGCACTATGCCAATGGACACTGGCTTGGCGAACGCTTGTTTTTATTGGTTGTTACTTTTTTCTCTTATCGATTCAACTATCGGTAATGTGGAATTATTCCATTCAGGTGTAGCAACTGTTATCATTGGAGGTTAAATGAACCAATACAATAGAATGTTTAGAATGTTATTTGGGGTTGTAGCTTTTTTACTACTTTCCTGCATTAGTGTTATGTTAAATGATGATTTACAATACACTCGATTGTCAACTATATGCTTTCTTATCGGCTGTTATCTGTTTTTGTATTTTTTTGTATTTTCTCTTATTGATGCTGGCGTCAATAATATAGTATCGTTCCATCAAAAATATAACCAAGAAAATATCAAAAAATCATTTCTTAAAAATTTCATTGAAGGAGAGAATCTGGTATCTAAAGGATATAAATTGGCTTTTAATTTGGGTTTTCTAGTTGTGATGTATTTTATGTTAAAAAACGAAATGTAGATAATCCAGAGAGAGTTATTATAATGAGAGAAAGCAATAACAAACCATCCATCCCAAGGGCAGTGACATATAGTTTTGAATACCAAAAAGAGCATTTTTGGCGATGCCGCTATACATCCTCAGAAGTAACAAGCTTATATTACAAGATATTACTCCCACTAGATGTAAAACCGGTCAGCATTAAACCTGAGCTAATCGCAGGAACCAATAACCTCTATGCTATTGGCTGCTATCAGACCATTTCTGGAGCAAAATCCCCCTTTACAGAAGTTGATGTAGTCTATGAACATATAAATAACGACATCGATGCCAGTGACTGGGGAGAATATATATTAGACCTTTTAGGTGAAGAAATCCTTTACTGTAAATATTATTATAGCGTTAGTGGTCGATATGCTGATTTTTTGACAAAAAAAGATATCGATAACGAAACCATCACATCAAGAATCAGAGTATTTAAAAATTATGATTTTGAAAACAACAGGGCCAATGTGATAATGGTAAAAGCCTGTTGCAACTGGAAGGATTATGAATCGCTGGCTGAGGATCTCTTTCATTGTGTGAATTTTTTCACTTTAATTAATGACTCAAAATGGCATTTGGCAGAAGAACTAAAGAGTATAAATCTGGATGTACCTGCAAACCATTCCTTTTATTACCCTGCCTCATGGCTATATTCAGAACGATATAATAACGAAAAGATGAGCTACTATTCGTTATCTTTAAAAGAAGAAAGTAACGTTCATGGCATTATTGATGGCTATTTTTTATACCATAATGCGGCAATCAATAAAGAACAGGTTTGTAAACTAATTGTCAGTCAACTAAAAGAAAATAATCACCTTGAAATTGATGAAATTTCACTAAGAGAACGCAAAGATATCTTCAATAAGAACATTACGGAATTATGGACTGGTGAGTTAAAAGTAAAGAATGCAAGAAATGGAGAAGGCATGTTAGTTGTTTTTTCCGGAAAGATTCAGGAAAGTTGGTTCTATATAATTGGGTCATTTGCTCTACAAAAACAACATTTCGGTTCCTGGGCCGCGGGAAAACGAGCAATAGATATTATCTTAAATTCACTTAATAACTACGACTTAGAGTATGAAGATCAGTTTTATATTGAGCATTGATATAACACTCAATAGACCCAATAATTTAGCAGAGTAGGTAGCGTGCCTGAACACAAGCGTAACACTGTACTGCCGCTGAACAGCGGAATGTCTTTATTCCTGTAAACACCAGGGAGAACAACATGTCATTAAAAGAATTGCGTTTTACGCTGAACGTGGACGGACTGCCGGAGACAGCCACCGCAGTGGTGGGCTTCGGCCTTTACCAGCCACATTCCACTCCTTTTGCCCTCAAAGTGGACATCGCCAGCGGGCTTCCGGACCTGGTGGCAGCTTAGGGCAAGATCACGAAAGAGCGGCAATGGACAGAGAGTACCTCGCGTCAATCCTTGCGGGGTTTCGTAATCTTGCCCTGGATTTTGCGACCCTTATAATAAGGCTTACAATCAGCCTGAATCAGCGAAAGCGCTGACTTATTTGATGATACTAAGTTGGCGTATTTCCAATGCTATCGATTTGGCATGAGCAAAAATCAGCGCAGGTCAAAAGCCCCCGTGATGGCAACATCACCATCACAGGGGGTGAGCGGTTATTCCTTCACCACAATCAGCGGTTCAATATCGCTCTCTTTTTTAATCACCAGCGACTCGTCACCACGCAGGCAGGTACCGCCGTAGTTACCACCTACGGTAAAGGTACAAACCTGGATATATTTACCGGCAACTTTTGGCAGACACCAAAGCTGCTGAAAAATGTTCTTCTGCTCGGCAAACTTACCGCTGGTTTTATCCAGTAGCTCTTCCTGATGACTCACCAGATCGATGTTGCTGCCACAACGTCCTGCAATAGGTTTCACCGCATAACCGGTTTGCGCCAGCTCTTCATTAACAGTGAAATCCGTATCAAGCAGATAACGGTGGTGCGGGAACAGTTGCCAGAGGATCGGCTGAATCGCTTTGTTGCCAGGGATAACCGTCCACAGAGGTTCGAAGACCAACACTTCCGGGCGCAGCAGCACGTCGATTAAACGCACTTCCTGATTCGTATGCCCGGTACGAATTGGCACCGCGGCGTACTCCGTTTCGCTGACCTCGCGCACCTGCTCAATTGCGGTTTCCCACGCCCAGGTCTTCCAGACGCAGTTCACCAGACGGCCATCACCGTCAATCAGCTGACCGGCATCATCCCAGCACAGTTCATCCAGACCTCGCAGAATTTTGCTGTCAAACCCGGCCTGACGCAGCGCCTGCTGCATAAACTGCGCGTGATAGTTCTCCTCGATATCCTTATCCTGCATGATGTGGACAAACGGACGTGCGCGGCTGTGCTTCCAGGCCCCCGCCAGTTCGTTGATCAACCCTTCAGCCGGGTTGTGTCCCTGCCCTGTGTAGCCCCGTTCGGCCCATCTTTCGAGGATCAAACCGGCTTCGGTATGGCACGATGCGGAATCGGCGTTGTACTCATACACCTTCAGTCCACGTTCATCCATACAGAAATCCATACGCCCCGTAATCATATGATGCCGACGACGCTGCCAGGAAAGGCGCAGGCGCGGCCAGAGGATTTTCGGGATATCAAACAGCGCCAGCAGGTTGTCGTCTTTCAGCACCTTATCGGTCGCATGCAGATACATCAGGTGCAGCTCGTTGGTGGCTTTAATCAGCTCCTGCTCGGCGCTCTCGGTAATGGTGAAATATTGATGCGGGTCCTGATTAATCACATGGCCGTTCGCCAGCACGTAGGCTTTTTGCAGCGGGTCCTGCTCATTCAGCCATTTATCATCAAATTGCCCGTTATCTTCCAGTCGCGCGCCGCCAATTTTCAGCGAGTCATTGGCGATCTCCGGCTGCGGTAGGCTGAAACGGGTATCATCGGTCTGGATCATCCAACCAAGAATGGTCGTGTCGTCAAAGGTATCACGCAGGGTGTAACAACCGTTCTCAACCACCATCTCCAGTTCGCGGGTCCACTGCTGTCCGGGAGGCAGCGGCGTATGGAGCACGTTCTGTTCGGCAATACGGATTTTGTTTTCCAGCAACTGGGTGACGACCGCCACATGCCCGGTATCTTTAAATTCGCCGCCTTTTTGCCAGATAAGCAGTGCGCCTGCTACCGGCGCGCGGGGCGAACCATTCGGAAATGCCTGTAACGGTAGGATGTTGTCATTCACTACTTCGCGCAGGAAGCGTAAGGAGAAGATCTCCCAGGCCATACCCACATCGGTGAAGACCATGCCATAGTTAAGGAAGAGAAAGCGGCGTGCGAACTCTACGCACTGCCATTTGTGGCCCATGTATTCATCGTCGATATAGCTGCGAAATGCTGCATCATCGTCGTAGTCCCGTGGGTCGAGGGAGCTGTAATCTGAAGAGTAGATTGCTACGCCACCTGGGGCATAGCCCAATAATGTCCCGAATGGGGCATCCTGACTGGTCGTTCCTTTGCTCATGCACCTTACCTCAAAACAATACAGCCTGAGCAGGTTGGCGTGAATTTTTCGCTCTGATTGCCTGCTCTGCGACACTAACCGGACAGAGGTCGACATCATCATACACCTCAACGCAGCGGCTGGCGCTCAGAGGCGAAAAATTCACAGCAGGAACTACGCTTTAGTCAGGGTGACCGGTATGCTTTTATACGCCGGAGTCAAACTTTGTGTATCTACTGCATCCAGCGAAAGCAGGACATTCGCTTCAGGCAGATAAGCGCCAATTGAGCCAGCCGCCATGTTGTAAATCACCACCGTTAAGCCGTACATGATGCGATCCGCGCAGGGCTGACCGTTGTCGTCCAGCGCCTGAACGTTGACCACATCACCCTGGCTCAGACCGCGGCTCGTCGCTTCTTCGGCGCTTAAAAACACCACATCCCGACGGCCAGTAATGCCACGATAGCGATCGTTCATACCATAAATCGTGGTGTTGTACTGATCGTGGCTACGCAGCGTTGCCAGAACCAGTGCATCAGCAGGCTGATGTTCCCGCTCTACCGCCCGCTGATGGCTGACGATAAAGTTGGCTTTGCCATTCTCCGTTCGCCATTCACGGCGCGAAGCAGGTGTATCCATACGAAATCCGCCCGGCTCGGCAATACGTGCGTTGTAATCGTGGAACGCCGGGATCACGGCTTCAATGGCGTCACGGATCAGCGCGTAGTCCCCGGTAAATGCTTCCCAGTTGATAGGAGAATGCGGCAGCGTGGCACGCGCCATGCCCGCCACAATCGCGGGTTCCGATTTTAGCCAGCGGGAAGCCGGCTTCAGCGCGCCACAGGAAGCGTGAACCATCGACATAGAATCTTCGACGGTCACTGACTGGATCCCCGTCGCCTGCATGTCGCGCTCCGTTCGGCCTAATGCAGGTAGCAGGTAGTTATGCTTTGCCAGCAGCAGATGCGATCTGTTCAGTTTGGTCGCCACATGGACCTGCAGATCCAGATTTTTCATCGCCGCAAATGTACGCTGCGGCTGGGGCATCGCTACCGCCAGATTGCCGCCCATGCAGATGAGCGCTTTTGCGTCTCCCCGCTCGATGGCCCGAATGCTCTCCACGCTGGAGCGTCCATGTTTGCGCGGAACACGGATAGAAAAATGCTTCTCAAGTCGTTGCAGGAAGTCTTCGGACGCCGCTTCGTTGATCCCTACAGAACGATCGCCCTGCACATTAGAATGGCCGCGTAACGGGCAGATCCCCGCCCCCGGCTTACCCATATTGCCTTTCAGCAGCAACAGATTTACCAGCTGCTGGACGTTCTCGGTGCCGTTTTTATGCTGGGTGATGCCCAGACCATAACAAACAATCGTGGCGCTGGATTTACTGTAGCTGTGCGCCAGATCTTCCATCTGACTACGCGTCAGACCCGAGTCCTGTTCCAGCTCAGCCCAGTTATGCTGACGTAAGTCGTCATACAGCGCTGCATATCCCGCGGTATGTTGGTCGATAAACGCATGATCGAGCGTCGGCTGCTGATCCAGTAGGATCCGCGCTTCGTCCATTTCGATCAGCGCCTTCATTATGCCTTTGAGCAACGAGGCGTCACCGCCCATTTTTACCTGGTAGTAGTCGTTGCTCAGCTCCGTCGCCTGTCCGGTGAACATCTCTTTCGCGCTTTGCGGGAAGCTAAAGCGCTCAAGCCCCCTTTCGTTCAGCGGGTTGATGGAGATAATTTTGGCACCACGTTTGGCAACGTCGCGTAAGGTGGTCAGCATGCGTGGATGGTTAGTACCAGGGTTATGCCCGATACAAATCACCAGATCGCAGTGGTCAAAATCATCAAGTTCAACGGTCCCTTTCCCAAGGCCAATGGCCGGCGTTAGCCCTGCGCTGGTCGGTCCGTGGCACATGTTTGAGCAATCAGGAAAGTTGCTGCTACCATATTCGCGGGCAAACAGCTGATACAGGAACGCCGCCTCATTTGACGTTCTGCCGGAGGTATAAAACTCAACCTGTTGTGCTGAGTCATAGCTGCGCAGACACTCGCCGATCTCCCGAAAGGCGATATCCCAATCCACCGCCTGCCAGGTGTCAGACACTGCATCGTATTTCATTGGATGCGTCAAACGACCAATGTTTTCCAGTTCATAATCGCTGTAGTGCCAGAGTGTGGAAACCGGGTGACGGCTGAAAAATTCCGGTGACGCTTTCTTACTGGTTGTCTCCCAGGAGACCGCCTTAACGCCATTTTCGCACAGCTCCATTGGCGCACGATGCCCGGGGTCCGGCCACGCACAGCCCGGACAGTCGAACCCTTTCACCTGGTTCATTTTGAACATCGCGATAATGTCGCGCGCGACAGCCTTTTGCGAAAACACCGAAGCAGTGACGGCTTTTACCGCACCCCACCCACCCGCAGGGCCCTGATAACCGCTTACTCCTGGAACACCATTTTTCATTATTACTGCTTATTCACCGCCAATTTTTGATGGTGAATACGGTAGCAATTTCCGTCCAACATTGATTTCCTCTTCATGGAGTACGGGCCAGGTACAATGAATGGGTTAGATTTATCTTCCCCTTTCAGCACAAAGCGACATAAAGTCCCAATCTGTTAAATTGAGTTCTACCTAACTGCTACACTGCATCAACACAACCACTCAGAAGGCAGGTCAATATGTCAGACAATACCTATCAGCCCGCGAAAGTCTGGACGTGGGAAAAATCGAACGGCGGCGCATTCGCCAATATCAACCGCCCGATTTCCGGCGCCACCCACGAGAAGACGCTGCCGGTTGGCAAGCATCCGCTACAGCTCTATTCGTTGGGGACGCCAAACGGGCAGAAAGTGACGATTATGCTGGAGGAGTTACTGGCGCAGGGTGTGAAGGGCGCGGAATATGATGCCTGGATTATCCGCATTGGCGATGGCGATCAGTTTTCCAGCGGCTTTGTTGAGGTGAATCCGAACTCGAAGATCCCGGCACTGCGCGACCACTCGCAAAACCCGCCGGTTCGCGTGTTCGAATCTGGCGCAATCCTGCTCTATCTGGCGGAAAAATACGGTTATTTCCTGCCGCAGGATTTGGCAAAACGTACTGAAACGCTGAACTGGTTGTTCTGGTTACAGGGTGCGGCGCCGTTCCTCGGCGGTGGTTTTGGTCACTTCTATAACTATGCGCCGGTAAAAATCGAGTACGCGATCAACCGCTTCACGATGGAAGCCAAACGCTTACTCGACGTACTGGACAAGCAGTTAGCACAGAATCAGTTTGTGGCAGGAGATGAATACACCATTGCCGATATGGCGGTTTGGCCGTGGTTTGGCAATGTGGTGCTGGGCAACGTGTACGACGCGGCAGAATTCCTTGACGCAGGAAGTTACAAGCACGTGCAGCGCTGGGCAAAAGAGGTTGCCGCGCGTCCGGCGGTTAAGCGAGGTCGTATTGTAAACCGCACTAACGGGCCGCTCAACGAGCAGCTTCATGAACGTCATGACACCAGCGACTTCGACACCAATACCGAAGATAAGCGCCAGGGTTAACGCAAGATGCCGGATGGCGGCATAAATGCCTTATCCGGCCTACATAGAAGGCGTAGGCCTGATAAGCGTAACGCCATCAGGCACTAACCGATTGTCACGCGCTGGTGACGTCGTACTCCATGCGGCGAAGTGCGTCTAACGTGGCTTTAGCTTCATCTTCATCAATGATGCTCATGGCGAACCCTACGTGCACCAGCACCCATTGCCCGACCAGCTCAGCGGTATCACCTTCACAAATCAGGGCAATATTGACATCACGTTTGATGCCGCACACTTCAACCTGCGCAAGCTGGTGAATATCTTCACCAACGGCCAGAACCTGACCAGGGACTCCAATACACATATCTGACTCCGCCCCATAGCAACCTATGGGTTATTCGACTTCAATACTTTTCACTTTCAGTGAATCGCCTGCATCAACCCGCAGACGATCGCCCTGACATAGTGGACACTGCGCATCATGCTGGGTGATTTCCACAACCTGACTGCAATCCCAGCACCATGCCTGGGCTGGTTTGTAATCAATATGCAACTCACACCCTTGCGCCAGCGTGCCCTGACAGACGATGTCGAAACTGAAACGGACGGCGCTCTCTTCAACGCACGAGAGCGCTCCGATTTCCAGCCAAACGCCGGTTACACGTTTGACACCGTGCTGCTCTGCCTGCTGTTGAACAATCTCAACCGCGCTCTGACAAAGGGACAGCTCATGCATTTTCGCAGTTCCGACGACCCAGCAGCAGCGCGCGGCGATTTAGCTGCGGCGCATTCGGATCGCTCACCGGCAGCGATAACAGCATGCGCGCGCAATCGTCAGTCAGACGCACACCTTCTTGCACCGACATACTGTGCGAAAGCGGCGACATCAGTGAACAGGAAAGGTATTGCGATACGCCATCCAGTTCACCAACGGTAAAGGTCATCTCGCCATACGGCAGACGCAGCCCGATTTTTTCGCTGACTTTACGCACCGGCCAGATCTGGTCCGGTCCGGGGAAAATCAGTGCGCTGAGCATCCAGGGTGTGATAACACACCCCGTCCACTGTCCTTCAAACAGCGTAAAATCAGAGACATATACCGGCATGTTCGGATGCAAGAAAGAGAGATCGTGCATCGAACGCCGGGCAACCTCTTCAAACGCTGCCTGAATCTGCGTCTTCGGGGCCGTCTGAAAACCGACAAACTCCTCAGACATGAGCCGCCTCCCGAGGGATCGCTTCAACGCCTGATTCGCGAAGCGCGGCAAGAACCTGCTCCAGCGCAGGTTCAATCATCGCTTCAACCGTTGGCGTTAGCCCGATATGCGGTTCCAGCGATTCCGGAATAACGCCGACTAAGGTCAGCTTTTTCGGAAACTCGCCGGTAAAACGCAGGGCCGACAATACGTCGGCCAGGCCAAGCTGGTGCGGTGAGATTTTGTTAGTAAACAGCGCCGGGATCTCTTCATCCCGCAGGACCATCATCGTTCCTGGCGTGTTTTTCTTCGACACAATGGCGTCAGCAATGATCAGATGATCTCTGTTCGCCATATCGCCGAGAAGCTCCATCCCAGCCGTACCACCGTCCAGAACATCAACAAAGTCTGGCAGGATGTACCGTTGCTCTAATGCCTCAACGATACGTACCCCGATGGCTTCGTCGGTCAGCAAAATATTGCCGACCCCTAAGACTAATATCCGCATTACAGAACCTTAACTGAGACCACTTCGTTCCCGTCAACGTCCACCACATGCACCGCACATGACATACAAGGGTCGAAGGAGTGAATGGTACGAACCACTTCCAGCGGTTTGTTTGGATCGGCAATCGGCGTACCTACCAGCGAGCGCTCATACGGTCCCACTTCATCATTAAAGTTACGTGGGCCAGAGTTCCAGGTTGACGGTACAACCGCCTGGTAGTTGCTGATAATGCCGTCTTTAATCACCATCCAGTGAGACAGCATACCGCGTGGCGCTTCGAGGAAACCAACACCTTTGAATTCGCCTGTTGCCGGAATATCCGGTTTCACGAAGGTGGTGTGGTCGCCTTTACCGATGTTCACAATCAGCGCATTGTACTGATCCTGCAGAACGTTCTGCAGTTCACAGCAGTGAACGGTACGGCCAATAATACGGCCCAGCGTAGAGTGCAACTGCGACACTTCGATAGTTTTACCGGTCAGCTTGGTGTAAATCGCGATGATTTCATTCAGCTTGGCATGGGTAGACTCGCGTTTGGCCGCCAGTTTACACAGCATGTTGGCCAGCGGACCCACTTCAACCGTTTTACCGTAGAAGGTCGGTGCTTTAACCCAGGAGTATTTGCCGTCATCTGACCAACCGGTGTAATCAGGAACCGTTGTGCCTTCCCACGGAGCCTGCGGCGCTTCATCTTTGTACCACGCGTGTTTCGCACTCTCCTGAATCCCTTTGATCAGGTACTCATCGGAGTGAGAGGTGATCGGACGATAGGTCGACAGATCAGCATCGGTGATATAACCGCCCGGGAACAGGAAGCTGCCGTTTTTACCGTCTGTCGGGAATTCCGGCGCACTCAGATAGTTAACCGCACCCTGACCACGTTCCAGCCACTCAGGATAGAACGCAGCAATAACCGCGGTATCAACCTTGTACACCTGCTCAACGAAGTCGCTCAGCTTATCGATGAAGGACTTGATGTACATCAGGCGTTCAAGGTTCAGCACACCGAGGCCGTCAAGGTTAATTGGGTTAGCAACCCCACCTACCGCCAGGTTCTGGATGTGCGGCGTTTTACCGCCCAACAGTGCCACAACGCGGTTGGCATCACGCTGGCATTCCAGCGCTTGCAGGTAGTGTGCGACCGCAATCAGGTTCACTTCCGGCGGCAGCTGCATTGCCGGGTGACCCCAGCAACCGTTAGCAAAAATGCCTAACTGACCGCTGGCAACAAGATCTTTGATCTTGTTCTGAACCTTGGTGAACTCTTCTGCGCTGTTCAGGTGCCAGGAGGACACGCCGTTCAGCATGGCAGACGCTTTCGCTGGGTCAGCTTTCAGAGCAGAGGTGATATCCACCCAGTCCAGCGCAGACAGCTGATAGAAGTGAACAATGTGGTCATGCGTGGTGTGCGCGGCCAGAATGATGTTACGGATATACTGTGCGTTCACCGGAACATCAATATTCAGCGCACTTTCTGCTGCACGAACGGAAGAGATAGCGTGAGTGGTCGTACAAACGCCACAGATACGCTGCACAATCATCCAGGCATCGCGCGGATCGCGGTTTTTCACGATCTCTTCCATGCCGCGCCACATGGTACCGGAAGCCCATGCTTTAGATACCACGCCATTTTCGATTTCGCAGTCGATGCGTAAATGACCCTCAATACGGGTTACCGGATCAATAGTAATTCTCTGGCTCATGCTTTGCTCGCCTCATGACGATTTTGATCGTTTTGTTTTAAAGGAGGAAGTATCGGCAGTAGACGAATGAGTACGATGTATGCACAAATCTCAATAGCCACAAAACCAATAGAAATCAACAGCTCTTCCCAGGTTGGGAAGTAGTGGTAGCCACCACCAGGATTGAACGCCACCAGCGAATAGGACAGACGCCATGTTGCACAACCCAGCAATGCGCTCAGCGCAGACAGATACAGCATGCGCGAGTCATTACGCAGCTTAGTGACGCGCAGCACCACCAGCGGGAAGACCATCAGCACGACTTCAAGCCAGAACATCAGGGAGTAAAGATCGCCTGAGAACGCATAGGACAGCTTGTCGCGATAGATCAGTTCGCCAAAGCGCAGGACGACGAAAATAGCCAGCAGCACGCTGATGGTATTCGTCAGCTTGATGAACAAACTTTTCTCGTCCGGACCGTTACCTTTCAGACCGGCTTGTACCAACGAGCCTTCAAAGATGACGATCGAGAAGCCCATAATAAAGGCGGTTAATACCGAGAAAAGCGGCAGCATTTCATAAGCTTGCCATAGCGGATGCACCTTATAACCCGCAGAAATCATCAATGAACCCATTGAAGACTGGTGCATGGTTGGCAGCAGCGCGCCGAGGGCAATAATAAAGAACATCACTTTATTCAAACGTTTGAGGGAAACTTTCCACCCCAAGCGTTCAAACAGAGCCGGAGCAAATTCCAGCGCCATGATGCCGATATAGATGGTCATACAGACCGCCGTTTCGAACAGTACCGAGTTCACGTTGAAGTGGCCCGGAATGTAGAAATACGGCAGGTTCCAGTAACGACCGACGTCAATGGTGATCGACAGACCACCCAACGAGTAGCCAAACAGGCTCGCCAGCAGCGCCGGACGAACCAACGGATGGTATTGTCCTCTGTTGAAAACGTACACCGCCCACGCCAGCGCCCAACCGCCGCACGCGAAGCCAGTACCAATCAACAGGTCAAACGCGATCCATACCCCCCATGGGAAACCGCCGTTCAGATCGGAGACTGAGCCCAGTCCGAAGACCAGACGTTTCACGATCAGGAGCATACACAGGACGATAAGCGGCCCAAAAATAATGACCGGTTTGCTGATTATTTTTCCGCCCAGCGGTTTAGGATCATGACTCATGATCGTCTCCTCCATCGTGATGGTCGTTTTTCGTGTTACGACGAACCAGCACGGTTAAGCCCGCCAGCGCAGCCAGGGGTAATATCATGCCCTTGTACAGGGAATGTTGAACATGTTCGGAACGCGCACCAGTTGAAAGATCATCCAGCTTCGGCAGATCCAAATCCTCGTAAGGAACACCCGTCAGTACCATAACCTGCGTACCACCACCTTCTTTCTCACCGTACAGGTGCGGGTAGTACTTCGGTACCGTATGCAGATAGGTATCGCCTGCTTTCACCGTCTGACGCGGATAGTGGTATTCGCTACCAGGCTTCAGCGCGAGACGTTTTTTCGCCTCAGCCATCAGCTCTTCACGCGTACCAAAAATCACCGCACCGGCTGGGCACACTTCAACACAACCCGGTAAACCACCTTTGTCCAGACGCTCAACGCCTTTCTGGTTACACAGTTCACATTTGTGAAGTGCACCAAACGGGTTGTTGTAGTCGTACTTAGGCACGTTGTACGGGCAGGCGACCATGCAGTAACGACAGCCCGTGCAGACATCTTTGTCATAATGGACGATGCCGGTTTTCGGATCTTTTTTCAGCGCGGAGACCGGGCAAACGGAAACGCAGTTCGGATCAACACAGTGCATGCACTGTTTCTTGATGTATGCGTAGCCATTTTCTTCCTGGTCTTTGTTAACGCCTGTTCCGCTACGCCACACCTGAATGATGTTATTGGTATACGGCGACAGTTTGTCGTTGTTCGACCAGGTTTGCTCGCCTTCCGGGTTACGCGCCGGGAAGTTGATATCCTGACACTTGGTGACACAGGCCTGGCAGCCTACGCACAGCGTCGAGTCATAGAGCATCCCAAGAGAACCTGGGATCGGCGGACGGTTTTCTGCAGCCGCATGGCTGATGGACGGCGCTGCGCCCAACAGCAATGCCCCGCTGGAGGCTGCTTTAATAAAGTTACGTCTGTTCACGGTTATTCTCCCCGTGAGTCAGCGTTATCTTTCTTCTGCTGACGCCCCAGTTCACGAACCGCCATCACGCTGACACCGGCAACCAGTCCTACTACGCCACCCAGCAGTCCAATCGCTCCGGCAGAAACATTGCCGCCTTCTTTCATGTTGACGTCAGGTTTCTCGGAACGCGGCGTTTGGTTTTCCACGTGAGCAAGCTGGTGAATACCTTTATGGAAGCCGACGCCTTCTTCGTTACAGCCGTAGCAAGGGTGACCGATAGCCACCGGCCACACGCCGCCCACATCGCAGAATTGCAGCGTTGAGCAGTTGCCGTAGGTTTCTGGTCCTTTACAGCCCAGATGGTAGAGGCACCAACCTTCGCGGTGGCCTTCATCACCAAACTCTTTAGCAAAACGACCAGCATCGAAGTGCGGGCGACGTTCGCAGTGTTCGTGAATCAAACGGCCATAGGCGAATGTCGGACGGTTTTTGGTATCCAGCTTCGGCGGCTTACCATAAGTGATGATATGCGCGACCGTTGCGAGGAAGTTATGCGGGTTCGGCGGACAGCCGGGAATGTTGATGATGGTTTTGCCTGGCAGAACTTCTTGCAGGCCGACGGCACCCGTTGGGTTAACGCCAGCGGCAGCAACACCACCCCATGCGGCGCAAGAGCCGATGGCAATGATAGCGGCTGCGCCTTCTGCGGCCCGGCGGATGTGATCCACGATCGGCTCGCCGGCAACCATGCAGTAAATGCCATTATCTTTCAGTGGGATAGAACCATCTACTACCAGAACATATTGCCCTTTGTACTTCTCCAGAGCGTTATGTTTGTTCTCTTCGACCTGATGGCCGAAGGCGGCAGAGAGCACCTCATGGTATTCCAGAGAGATTGTCTCCAGAACGAGGTTTTCCACTGTAGGGTGTGTCGCGCGAAGCAGCGATTCAGTACAACCCGTACACTCCTGAGCACCAATCCAGATAACCGGTGGGCGCTGAGGACGAGAAACTGATTCGGCCATTTCTGCGGCGGCTTTGCTACTGAGCCCCATGGTAGCGGCCAGTGCTGCACAAAGCTTCATGAAATCACGGCGATTAATGCCGCTCGAATTGATGAGAGAGTTATCTCCAGTCATTTTATAGTTATTCCGTTGCGAAGACCTGGCTTTTATTTTGCACCATTCGCATGTTGCATATTGCGATCGGCGCGCCATTACCACACTTTTTATATGGTTATGTGCATTATAATACTTCGGCGGAGCAACAAAACGAAGGCGTAGGTCAATAGTGTAATTAATTAAAGCAAGATAATACCCCTTTCGGATCAAGCTTCGAGTCGATAGCCAGCCATGAAAAACCGAATTGTTGTACTGGACTGGTTCTCTTTAAAGAAATCCATCACCATCTCTTTATCCAGCCCATAACGGCGCGTCAGGATCCCCGCTTCCCACGCGCTGAGCTGTCGATCGCCCGTTTTTTCAAACATTCGATGTGAAAATCCCAGCACAAAACCACGCTTATAATCCGCACAAAAATTCGCCACCGAGCGTGCACTGTCCGCACTTGAGGCGTTTAATCCGGCCATCAGGCCTTTACCAAAATGGTTGTCCATGCATAACCTCCAATCGCTATATAATAAATTATATAGCGATTTTTTAAGCAAAGACCAGAGGTATCACGAACTTTTTATAACGGCTTAAAAGGACACCCACTCATCCGTTTTAGCGGCCGCAGACGTTTTGCTGTCTGCTGAAGAGGAAGTGGTTTGGCTGGCTGCGTATTGCACATCATTAGCGGAAAGGCGGAACTGTTGCACCGAGCGTTGCAGCTCCTCTGTTTGTCGTTCCAGCGCCACTGCCGCGGCGGAAACTTGTTCTACCAATGCAGCGTTCTGTTGCGTTACGCTGTCCATCTGCGTGATCGCCACGCTCACCTGCGAGATACCCTTATTCTGTTCTTCCGAGGCAGAGGCAATTTGCTTCATGATGACAGTCACTTCGGTGGCGCCGCGCAGAATCGCCTCCATGGTTAATCCTGTTTCTTTAACCAGACGAGCGCCCTGATCAACACGACGCGATGACTCGCCAATCAGTGTCTCAATCTCTTTCGCCGCCCCGGCGCTGCGACTGGCAAGGTTACGTACTTCACCGGCGACGACGGCAAAACCGCGCCCCTGCTCGCCTGCCCTGGCTGCTTCAACCGCCGCGTTCAGCGCCAGAATGTTGGTCTGGAAAGCAATGCTATTAATAACTGACGTGATTTCCGCGATCTGTTTAGAGCTGGCGGCAATGCCGTCCATCGTCTCAACCACTTCTGAAACCAGCGTGCTCCCTTTGCCTGCCGTTTCTGTGGCCGTATCGGCAAGTTGGCTGGCTTCACGTGCATTTTCTGCGTTCAGTTTTACCGTTGCGGTCAGTTGCTCCATGCTGGCAGCGGTCTCTTCCAGTGCCGCAGCCTGCTCTTCAGTACGTGAGGAGAGATCGTTATTGCCGGTCGAAATTTCCGTCGCCCCTCGCCAGATGTTGTCACTACCTGAACGGATGGTACTGACGGCTTCACGCAGGCTATCCTGCATCGCGCACAATAACGGCACCAGTTGACCCACACAGTTACGACCAAAATCTTCGATGGGATGGCTGAGATCGCCCTGCGCAATCTGCTGGAACTGTTGGCGAATACGTCCCAGCGGTTTCACCATCATGGAAACAAGGTAGCGGTCGGTAAAGAAAAGGAGGGCAATCCCAAGAATAACGGCGGTGATAATTAGCGTCCGGATGATAGAGGTTTTGCCATCGACCATCACGCGGGTGGTATCGAGTCGCTCACCTGCCGTGGCGTTAAAACGCTCGGCACTGGCGCCAAATTCACGGCTCAACGCGGGTGTAATAGTGCTGGCATGCTCCGCAAAGGCCGTAAGCGTGCCCTGCTGCGCCAGTTGCATTTGCGGGATCACGCCGTTGTCCAGCAGCGCCTGCCACTTCGTCAGTACTGCGTTAGCGACGTCAGGATCCATTGGTCCCGGAGACAACGTTTTCATCTCCTGGAGTTTTTTGCTCATATTCTCCAGGGACTGTTGCGCTGGCGCAAAATCAGGCGTTCCGCCACTCATTTTGACATCCATGGCGCGACTTAAGCGCGTTACGAAGCGAAAGTACTGATCGTTACCCTGACTGAGAACCGTCATCTGATGGACAAGATGACGGTCAATATCATTGCCTTCAGATATTTTTGATAACGAATGAAGACTGAATAAACCCACGCCCGACCAGAGCAGGCAAAAAAGTCCCAGTATTGCCAACATGACAATACGAATAGTGAAGTTTTTCAGCAAACGCATAATAATTTCCTTGCCGTTGATGAGGAATTCGCCATCAGGCGATACTTATCCTTGTTATCGGCAGGCAGTAGAGAAGATATAATGCGTTCTTTATTTTTTTACTTTCTTAAGTACATCCACTATCTCTCCACACTATATCAATATGAATGCTAATGAAATTAGGTAGCATTATTATTCAGGTAATTAGTTATAAGCATTAAATAATCTATTGTTTTCTATCGCAAATATTTGTTAAACCACGCAAGAGTACGTTCCCAGGCTAAATCAGCGGCAGCTTTATCATAACGGGGGGTCGAATCGTTGTGAAAGCCATGATTAACACCGGGATAGATATAGGCTTCATAGACTTTCTTATTGGCCTTAAGCGCCGCTTCATAGGCAGGCCATCCCTCATTAATACGTGTGTCTAATTGCGCATAGTGCAGTAATAAAGGCGCGTTTATTTTAGGGACATCTGATGCAGGAACCTGCCGCCCATAAAAAGGCACCGCGCAGGCCAGTTCAGGGAAAGCCACAGCAGCGGCATTCGACACACCACCACCGTAGCAAAATCCGGTAATACCTACCTTTCCCGTCGTCCCTGAATAATGTTGCATAAATTCAATGGCGGCAAAAAAATCATTCATCAACTTTACGGGATCAACCTGCTGCTGCAATTCCCGACCTTTATCATCATTGCCAGGATATCCTCCTACCGAACTTAATCCATCCGGTGCAAGTGCCATAAAGCCCGCCTTCGCCACCCGTCTCGCCACATCTTCAATATACGGATTCAGCCCACGATTCTCATGCACTACCACCACCGCCGGAACTTTCCCTGTCACCTTCGCAGGTTTAACTAAATACCCCCGCACATCACCATGCCCTTCAGGCGAAGGATAGGTAATATATTCCGCCAAAATATCGGGATCGGTAAATTCTACCTGCGTTGCGAGGGCATAGTTGGGTTTCAATAAATTGAATAAAGCCAACGCCGTCATGCCACCCACTGCATATTTCGCTGCCAGATTGAGAAACTCGCGTTTCGTTATTTTGCCATGCGCGTAATAGTCATAGTAGTCGAGCAGTTCTTGCGGAAAATCTTTGGCAGTCAAACGCGGCATCGTCGCACTCCTGATTGGTGTTTTTTTAAGCAAAGCACAGTGACCTGTTTTTGCCCAGTTTTTCATCTCAGTGTGACCTGGTGAACGGGATATTCACCGTGAACCCGCTAGAATAGAAACGTTGTTTCGAAATTCACCTGCACTAAGGAGATCTCATGGCCTGGTTTGCCAATCCTGAACGTTACGAGCAGATGCTCTATCGCTACTGTGGGCGCAGCGGTTTGCGTTTACCCGCGCTATCGCTGGGTTTATGGCACAGTTTTGGGCACGTTCAGGCGCTGGATTCACAGCGCGCCCTGTTGCGTAAAGCATTTGATTTAGGCATCACGCATTTTGATTTAGCCAATAACTATGGGCCGCCACCAGGCAGCGCAGAAGAGAATTTTGGCCGATTACTGCGCGAGGATTTTGCACACTATCGCGATGAACTGATTATCTCCACCAAGGCAGGCTATGACATGTGGCCTGGGCCATACGGTTCTGGCGGTTCGCGCAAATACCTGCTCGCCAGCCTCGACCAGAGTCTGAAACGCATGGGTCTCGACTATGTCGATATCTTCTACTCTCACCGCGTTGACGAAAATACGCCAATGGAAGAGACCGCCTCGGCGCTGGCCCACGCCGTGCAAAGCGGTAAAGCGCTGTATGTCGGCATTTCATCCTATTCTCCGGAACGTACGCAGAAAATGGCCGAGTTGATGCGGGAATGGAAAATTCCATTGCTGATCCATCAGCCGTCTTACAACCTGCTTAACCGCTGGGTAGACAGCAGCGGCCTGCTGGATACGCTGGAATCCAACGGCATAGGCTGCATCGCATTTACGCCGCTGGCTCAGGGACTGCTGACGGGGAAATACCTTAACGGTATTCCGGAAGGTTCACGCATGCAGCGTGAAGGGAAAAAGGTTCGTGGATTAACGGAAAACATGCTGACGGAAGAAAACCTTACCAGCCTGCGCTTGCTTAATGAGATGGCGCAACAGCGTGGACAGTCGATGGCACAAATGGCCTTAAGCTGGCTGCTAAAAGACAACAGGGTAACGTCGGTATTGATTGGCGCCAGTCGACCGGAGCAACTGGAAGAAAACGTTCAGGCGCTGGCGAATCTGACGTTCAGCGCCGAAGAACTGGCGCAGATCGATAGGCACGTCGCGGACGGTAAGCTGAACCTGTGGCAGGCCTCATCTGACAAATAGCCGTAGGTAATCCCGTGCCGGGTAGCAACGTTGTTCTTCCCGGCACGTAATACGGGCCAGCCAGCTCCTCACACCTCTTCTGCTTTGATTTCTGGGCGCTGATATTCCGGCCACACCAGCGCGACAAGTGCAGGATAGGCTTCCAGGCTGAACTCCCTGAAGCACTGACGTAAGTTAAGCACGTCCAAATCGGCATGCGGGACTTTCTCGCCACTCAGACAGCGTTTTTTAATATTGTCGTAATATTTATACACCGCAGAGTTGAGATCGCTGCAACGCCGCTGTGCATCAAATAGCCCTGGCGTCTCATTCAGCTCCACCATTGTCATCCGTTTGATCGTCGAGTGGATAAAATCGATATATTCGTGATTGACACGCCAATACCAAACCGGAGTAATCGAATTCATCAGTACCGAGAAATGATCTTCACCCTCTTCTTTACTCAGTATTTCCGGCTGGTTTTCAGCGTATCCATTTTCTGCATTACGGTTTTTATTTGCACTGCGCATCAACAAAAGTACCCCGCAGGTCAGCAATAGCAGGGTAATAACAGAATAAAATATACTGTTCATATACTGGCTCCATTTTTTTGATTTTAAAATTACGCCATGCTATTGTCAACGCGGCATGGTTTATTTAAAACAACATATCATTGGCATCAAAGGATATTTCAACATGCTTCCCGAGCATCTTGTTCCCTCGCGTTTTCACTTATCCAGCTCACCTGACAATACCACCTCCACAGATAATAGTGAAAATTTGACTCAGGGGAAGATAACATTAAGCGATTACGAATCCGATATTTTGATTAGCTCTGCTGCTACCGGCCAGTCACGAAATATGCTATTTGAAGAGTGCGACCGTCATTTAAAAGAGCGTCTATTTCGTGCAGCAAAAATTGAATCATTCTCTCGCCTGCTCAATTCACTACAGGCAGAAGGCGACATTAATGCACAAGAATTAAGTAAAATTTTGACTCAAAAAACAGCCATCATAAATGAACAGGGCAACAAAATTTGGCTTAATTTAATTACCCGTGAAACCAGCGACCCTATTTTTTATTCTCTGGAAGAGAAATAAAATGAAAGATGTTGAGGATAATAATGTTTATTTGGCTTTAGATAACCATAAAAGCGATGAGTTTGTCTTAAAGCAAAATTTAGCCGTGTTGATTGCCAATAAAAACGCGACACTGGAAAGCGTTGCTCAGGAGATAGTCTCTATTCCCGCTGCACTGGTGCGGATGAAATGGCAAAATCGCCGTGAAATTTACTCGCTACAGGCTAAAGAAGAGATCTACGGTGCCGCGATCGAAGCCATTATGGAGCAGCAACCAGAACTGCGGGACAAAATCATGGCCCGACTGGAAAGCACCTACCAGCATATACTCGCGCGGGAAACGGCCACCTTACGCCTGACGCGAAAGCTGTCTGAAGGGAACTACGAACCCACCAGGATAACCACGGTCGCGTTAGATGAGAACAGATAAGAACAAGTGTGCGAGGGAGTTGAATCAGGAGAGACACGCCGGGTAAGGCGGCAACCATTACCCGGCAATGAGGAAGATTACTTCGCTTTCACTGTCTCTTCGCCAACCAGACCAATCTTCAGGAAGCCCGCCTGATGCAGCGTATCCATCACCTTCATCATGGTCTCATAATCAACGGTTTTATCTGCCCGGAAGAAAATCGTGGTGTCTTTCTTCCCGTCAGTTAACGCATTTAGCTCGTTAATCATGGTTTCATCCGTCACCTGATTGTTGCCAATAAACATACTCTTATCGGCTTTAACTGACAGGTAAACCGGTTTTTCCGGACGCGGCTGCGGCGTGCTAGTGGAGGCAGGGAGATTCACCTTCACATCTACGGTTGCCAACGGCGCGGCAACCATAAAGATGATCAATAAAACCAACATAACGTCGATAAACGGCGTCACGTTGATTTCATGCTTTTCACCGTTATCGTCCAGGTTTTCATTAAAGCTCATTGCCATGGAACATTATCCTACACGTAATTTCTGCGCTGCACGTACCGGATGCGCGGATGCGCTTGCATTCAGGTCCAGATCGCGACTTTGCAGCAACAGCACCTGTGCCGCGACGTCGCCCAGCATCGCTTTATAGCTGCCAATCTGTCGTGCGAAAATGTTGTAGATAACAACCGCTGGAATTGCTGCGACCAGACCGATTGCGGTCGCTAACAGCGCTTCTGCGATACCCGGCGCAACAACGGCGAGGTTGGTCGTTTGGGTTTGTGCAATCCCGATGAAGCTATTCATGATGCCCCATACGGTACCGAACAGACCGACGAATGGAGAGATAGCCCCGATGGTGGCCAGGTATCCGTTACCGCGGCCCATATGACGACCTACCGCCGCCACACGACGCTCCAGACGGAAGCCGGTACGCTCTTTAATGCCTTCGTTATCGTCGCTGCCTTCTGACAGTTCCAGCTCGTTCTGCGCTTCATTAATCAACTGTGCGCCCAGGCTTTTGCCATCGAATCCTGCGGCAATTTCACTTGCCTGATCTAAAGAGCGGGCTTCCGCCAGCAGTTGCTGTTCACGCTTAAGGCGGCGTTTCTGAGTAAAGAACTCAAGGCTCTTACTAAAGAAGATAGCCCAGGTGACCACTGACGCCAAAATCAGCCCAATCATCACGCACTTAACCACGATATCGGCGTGCTGATACATACCCCAGACGGAAAGATCCGTCTGCATCAAATTATTACCCACTCTGTATCTCCAGGACGCAAATCACAAAATCTGAGCGTAATCATATCAAAACGACGTCGAATTGATAGTCGTTCTCATTACTATTTACATATTGCCGCACCTTTGGTTTCTTTTCCTTGCGCTTACGCAGTAAAAAAGTCACCAGAAGCATTTTGAGATTATTTTCTACTGTATGACCGTTCTGCAGGATGCGTCATCTTTGATTCATGGTAGTTTAGACATCCAGACGTATAAAAATAGGTAAGACAACATGGCAGATAAGCAACTTGAAACCAAACTCGTTCACGCAGGGCGCAGTAAAAAGTACACGCTGGGCTCGGTAAATAGCGTGATCCAGCGCGCTTCTTCGCTGGTTTTTGACACCGTAGAGGCTAAAAAACAGGCCACGCACAACCGGGCGAACGGTGCGCTTTTCTATGGGCGTCGCGGAACCCTGACGCATTTCTCTCTTCAGGAAGCAATGTGCGAACTGGAAGGTGGTGCGGGTTGCGCGCTGTTCCCCTGCGGTGCGGCGGCCGTTGCCAACACCATCCTTGCCTTTGTGGAGCAAGGGGATCATGTGCTGATGACCAACACAGCCTATGAACCCAGTCAGGATTTCTGTACCAAAATTCTCGGCAAGCTCGGCGTGTCCACCGGCTGGTTCGATCCGCTGGTTGGCGCCGATATCGTTAAGCACATACAGCCGAACACGAAAGTCGTATTTCTGGAATCTCCCGGCTCTGTCACTATGGAAGTGCATGATGTTCCAGCTATTGTTGCCGCCGTCAGAAGCGTCGCGCCGGATGCAATCATCATGATTGATAACACCTGGGCTGCCGGGGTGCTGTTCAAAGCGTTGGATTTTGGCATTGATATCTCTATTCAGGCAGGCACCAAATATCTGATTGGTCATTCTGACGGCATGGTCGGCACGGCGGTATCTAATGCCCGCTGCTGGGATCAACTGCGCGAAAATGCCTATCTGATGGGGCAAATGCTGGACGCCGATACCGCCTATATGACCAGCCGTGGACTGCGTACGCTGAGCGTTCGCCTGCGTCAGCACCATGAAAGCAGCTTAAAGGTCGCCGAGTGGCTGGCCAGCCATCCGCAGGTCGCCCGCGTGAACCACCCGGCACTGCCCGGCAGTAAAGGCCATGAATTCTGGAAGCGTGATTTCGCCGGCAGCAGCGGCCTGTTCTCCTTTGTATTGAATAAGAAGCTCAATAATGAGGAGCTTGCTGCGTATCTGGATCACTTCAGCCTGTTCAGTATGGCCTACTCCTGGGGCGGTTTTGAGTCGCTGATTCTCGCCAACCAGCCGGAACACATTGCGGCAATCCGTCCGCAAGGCGAGGTGGATTTCAGCGGAACGCTCATCCGTTTACATATCGGTTTAGAGAATGTTGACGATCTGATTGCCGATTTGGCCGCAGGATTTGCCCGAATCGAGTAAAATTGCCACAGATGGACATATATGCAGACACTTCTGGTGGAAAAGTCTGCAATTGTTGCGTCCGGGATCAAGGCATCCCGGGCAATTCAGGAGTACAATCCACACATAAACGCTGTTCCACAGGAAAGTCCATGGTAGTCATTCAAGATATTGTCTCCGCGCTCTGGCAACACGATTTTGCCGCACTGGCGGATCCGCACGTTGTGAGCGTGGTGTACTTCGTCATGTTCGCCACGCTGTTTTTAGAAAATGGCCTGCTGCCCGCCTCCTTTTTACCCGGAGACAGCCTGTTATTACTGGCAGGAGCGCTGATCGCTCAGGACGTGATGAGTTTTTTACCTACCATAGCTATTCTGACGGCCGCAGCCAGTCTGGGCTGCTGGCTGAGTTATATTCAGGGACGCTGGCTAGGCAACACGCGCACGGTGAAAGGCTGGTTGGCGCAATTACCGGAAAAATACCATCAGCGCGCGACCTGCATGTTTGACCAACACGGTCTGATGGCGCTGCTGGCAGGGCGTTTCCTGGCGTTTGTTCGCACCTTGCTGCCAACGATGGCGGGCATTTCAGGGCTTCCTAACCGTCGGTTCCAGTTTTTTAACTGGCTGAGTGGCCTGCTGTGGGTCACCGTCGTCACCAGTTTCGGCTATGCGCTGAGCATGATCCCGTTCGTTAAACGCCATGAAGATCAGGTGATGACCTTTCTAATGATCCTGCCGATTGCCCTGTTAACCGCAGGATTGTTGGGAACATTGTTCGTGGTGATTAAAAAAAAATACTGTAGCGCCTGAGTATTATCCGTAGCCGGGGTAATTCCCGGCATTATGCCTGATGGCGCGCGGCTTTAAGGCCTACAAGAAATCAACTCCCCTGCATCATACGAATTCTTGCCGCATCTTCCCCCGGCGTTACACCAAAGAAACGTTTGAACTCCCGACTGAATTGCGATGCGCTCTCATAGCCGACGCGCATGGCAGCCGCACTGGCCTTCATCCCATCGTGAACCATCATCATCCGTGCTTTATGCAGGCGATAGCTCTTAAGATATTGCAGCGGCGACGTGCTGGTCACCGCTTTAAAATTATGATGAAACGCCGACACGCTCATGTTCGCCTCTGCCGCCAGCTGTTCTACATTGAGGTTTTCGGTGTACTTGGTTTCAATCCGCTTCAGTACCCGGCTTATCAAACTGAAATGCGTCTGGCGACTGACCAGCGCAAGTAACGCGCCGCCGCGCGGTCCGGTCAGCACATGGTAGAGGATCTCGCGAATAATCTGTTTCCCCAGGATGCGCGCATCCAGCGGTCGCTCCATCACATCCAGCAGGCGCTCAGCAGCGCAGAGAATTTCGTCAGAGAGCGTTGCAGAGTTAATCCCGCTGGCCGCCATGGCGGGCTGGAACAGCTCGTCTTCCCCAATGTCCATCAACAGCTCCTGCAATTGCAGGATATCGACATTCAGATAAATACCGGCCAGAGGAACCTCCGGCGTCGCATAGGTTTCACATTCAAAGGGTAAAGGTACGGTTAGCAGCAGGTATTCGTTGGCGTCATAGCGAAATACGCGCTCATTGATGTAACCAATTTTATGTCCCGAAAAGAGAAATATGATGCCTGGCTGATACATGACCGGTGTACGCGCCGCCGGCTCCGTACCGTGTAGCAGGCGGACATCTGGCAGCAGTTCGTTAAGTCTATTTTCATTGCTTTTCAGCTGCTTAATTTTATCTGTCAGCAGAAGACAGATCTCATCACGGTTCATGGGGCACCATTTCATCATCGGTTTTCGACCCTGACATAATGCGCAGATTTATCCGTTTTCTCCAGCAGTCTGTAGAAATGGGCAAGACATCGACAGAAATGAGCATTGAGAGCAGCGCGGCGGGCGACCACAATGTTCATCATCCGGCAGACACTCACCTGCACTCTTTTATTACCCACCAAAGGGAACGAGCAATGAACAACTTTAATCTCCATACCCCAACACGTATTTTGTTTGGTAAAGGCGCGATTGCTGAGCTGCGCGATCAAATTCCTCAGGACGCTCGCGTACTGGTTACCTATGGCGGCGGCAGCGTGAAAAAAACTGGCGTCCTGGCACAGGTTCAGGACGCGCTGAAAGGCCTGGATGTGCTGGAGTTTGGCGGTATCGAGCCAAACCCGTCTTATGAAACGCTGATGAACGCAGTAAAAATCGTGCGTGATGAGAAAGTGACGTTTCTGCTGGCGGTAGGTGGCGGTTCAGTGCTGGACGGCACCAAATTCATCGCGGCAGCGGCACAGTACGCTGATGGCATCGATCCATGGCGCATTCTGGAAACCCACGGCAACGACGTAACAAGCGCCATCCCGATGGGCTCCGTATTAACCCTGCCTGCAACCGGCTCTGAATCTAACTCCGGCGCGGTAATTTCGCGTAAAACCACCGGCGATAAACTGGCCTTTATGACCCCGTTCGTGCAGCCAGTGTTTGCCGTACTGGATCCGGTTTACACCTACACCCTGCCGCCGCGTCAGGTTGCAAACGGCGTTGTGGATGCTTTTGTTCATACCGTGGAACAGTATGTGACTTATCCGGTAGACGGGAAAATTCAGGATCGCTTTGCCGAAGGCATTCTGCTCACGCTGGTAGAAGAAGGTCCGAAAGCCTTGCAGGAGCCGGAAAACTACAACGTGCGTGCGAACGTCATGTGGGCGGCAACCCAGGCGCTGAACGGCCTGATTGGCGCAGGCGTACCGCAGGACTGGGCAACGCATATGCTGGGCCATGAACTGACCGCAATGCACGGTCTGGATCATGCTCAAACGCTGGCCATCGTTCTGCCAGCGCTGTGGAATGAAAAACGTGATACCAAGCGTGCCAAACTGCTGCAATACGCAGAGCGTATCTGGAATATCACCGAAGGTTCCGACGACCAGCGCATCGACGCTGCCATTGCCGCTACCCGTGCTTTCTTCGAACAAATGGGCGTACCCACTCGCCTGTCTGACTATGGCCTGGACGGTAGCTCCATCCCGGCATTGCTGGAAAAACTGGAAGCACACGGGGGTACGCAACTGGGCGAACATCAGGATATTACGCTTGAAGTCAGCCGTCGGATTTACGAAGCTGCCCGCTAAGGTTTTTTAACCTCCGCCTTTCGTTTTTGGGTATTTATACCAGGCTTAAGTCACACCTAACTCACCGGGGCTTGCTCCGGTGAACTCAATTTACACCCAATCATTCATGATGCATCGAGGCGGCAATTAAGTGAATCCCCGGGAGCGTACATAAGTACGTGACCGGGGTAAACGCAAGCAGCCAACAAAGAGGCAGCCTGAAGGATTAAGTGTGGGGGGGAATTATGACCGGTCCAACCATTATCAAGCTACAGGATGGTAACGTCATGCCACAACTGGGCCTGGGGGTCTGGAAGGCAAGCAACGAAGAAGTCATCACCGCCATTCATAAAGCGCTGGAAGTAGGGTATCGCTCAATTGATACCGCTGCGGCGTACAAAAACGAAGAAGGTGTCGGCAAAGCAATACGCGATGCTGGCGTACCACGGGACGAGTTATTCATCACCACCAAGCTGTGGAATGATGACCAAAAACGCCCCCGGGAAGCCTTGCTCGAAAGCATGGAAAAACTC
The DNA here is from genome assembly GCF_030333015.1 of Citrobacter sp. Cpo012. Taxonomy (NCBI): domain Bacteria; kingdom Pseudomonadati; phylum Pseudomonadota; class Gammaproteobacteria; order Enterobacterales; family Enterobacteriaceae; genus Citrobacter; species Citrobacter sp. Cpo012. Next base: position 343,248 of record NZ_JAOWGR010000042.1, read on the forward strand.
CAACTTGATTACCTCGATCTATACCTGATGCACTGGCCGGTTCCGGCGATCGACCACTACGTTGAAGCGTGGGAAAACATGATCGACCTGCAAAAAGAAGGGCTGATTAAGAGCATCGGCGTGTGCAACTTTCAGATCAATCATCTCCAGCGGTTGATGGATGAAACCGGCGTACCTCCGGTGATTAACCAGATCGAACTTCATCCGCTTATGCAACAGCGCCAACTGCACGCCTGGAACGCAACGCATAAAATCCAGACCGAATCCTGGAGCCCGCTGGCGCAGGGCGGCAAAGACGTCTTTGATCAAAAGATCATCCGTGACCTCGCTGAGAAATATGGCAAATCACCGGCGCAGATTGTCATCCGCTGGCACCTAGATAGCGGGCTGGTGGTGATTCCAAAATCGGTCACCCCTGCGCGTATCGCAGAAAACTTTAACGTCTGGGACTTCCGCCTGGATAAAGACGAATTAGGCGAAATCGCGAAACTCGATCAGGGCAAACGTCTGGGGCCAGACCCGGATCAGTTCGGCGGTTAACCCCTTCCCTCCAGCCCGACACTCTCGTCGGGCCTTTACTGATTTGAAATATCAGGAAACAATTCACACACATATATTGATGTATTTCTTGCAGTCGCTGGAGCAGCATTACGCAATATAACCTGTTAATTATTAAATAAATATATTTATTTGATGAATACATTCACCATATCCATAGGTGCGTAAACGTGACTGAGAAAAAAAGTAGCGGAGTCAAATGGCTCCCATTAATTCTTATAATATTCATTTCTGCCGGACTGTGGCAGCTTACTCCACCTTCCGGGCTAAGTGCGCCAGCCTGGCATTCGGCAATCATTTTCGTCGCGACTATTGCCTCTATCGTGGCAAAAGTTTTACCCATCGGCGCGGTCGGCATTATTGGGATTACGGTTTTTGCACTCGCCTATGCCGCCGGGGATAAAACCGCCAGCGGCGCTATCACCACGGCACTGAGTGAGCTGAACAGTTCACTTATCTGGCTTATCGTCGTGGCTTTTATGATTGCCCGCGGGTTTATCAAAACCGGCCTCGGACGACGCATTGCGCTGCAGATGATCCGTCTGCTCGGCAAGCGCACGCTGGGACTCGCCTATGGTCTGGCCTTTGCCGATCTGATCCTCTCCCCGGCAATGCCGAGTAATACAGCACGCTGCGGCGGCGTCATCTATCCGATTGCTGACTCTCTGGCACGCAGTTTCCATTCGAACCCGGAAGATGAGTCCCGCAGTAAAATCGGTACCTTTCTTATCACCTGTATTGGCAACGTCAACGACGTCACCGCCGCGCTCTTTATGACCGGCTATACCGGCAACCTGTTGGCGGTGAAGCTGGCTACCGTCGGCGTACTGCTGGTGCTGTGGATTTTTGGCGATACGTTAGGCGTCGACGCCACCACTGCCTCGTTCGTGGGACTGTCCATTTTATTGCTAAGCGGCGTTCTGAGCTGGGAAGATGTGAAGAGCGAGAAAGGCGCATGGGACACACTGATTTGGTTTGCCGCGCTGTTGATGATGGCGAACCAACTGAAAAAACTGGGCTTCACCACCTGGTTTGGCAATCTGATCGGCGATAGCCTGAGCAGTACTATGCACGGTACCAGTTGGGTGATCGTCCTGCTGCTGCTGAACGCTGCCTACTTCTATACCCACTACTTTTTTGCCAGCGGTAATGCACAGATTGCCGCGCTGTACGCCGTTTTCCTTGGTGTCGGCCTGCATCTGAATATTCCAGCAGCCCCCACGGCATTAATGCTGGCCTTCACCAGCAGTTTGTACTGCTCGCTCACCCAGTACACCCATGCTCGCGGTCCAATCCTGTTTGGTGCCGGGTACGTTCCAACGGGCGTCTGGTGGCGTACAGGATTTATCATCAGCTTGTTTAACCAGGCGGTGTTTATCACCGTGGGTCTGATGTGGTGGAAGGTGTTGGGTCTGTACTAAACTGACTGCGTCCTGACGAATCACCTTACCTGCGGAGAAAAGGAATGACCTGTATTTTCTGTCAAATAGTTGAAGGTAAAGCACCCTGCCATAAGGTCTGGGAAGACGAGCATCATCTGGCTTTTCTGTCGATTTTCCCGAACACCGACGGTTTTACCGTGGTGATCCCGAAAAAGCATTATCCCAGCTATGCCTTCGATATGCCGCCGCAGGCACTGGCTGATCTGATGCTGGCGACCCAAAAAGTGGCTAAGAAACTGGATAAGGCTTTCCCGGATGTCAGTCGTACGGGGATGTTCTTCGAAGGTTTCGGCGTAGACCATGTGCACAGCAAATTAAGCCCCATGCATGGCACTGGCGATCTAACCCACTGGAAACCGATTGAAGCGCGGCAGAACAAATTTTTCGAGCAGTATGAAGGATATCTTTCTTCACACGATCATGAACGGGCGGATGATGCAAAACTGGCCGCATTAGCGGCCAGAATTCGTGAAGCATAAATACTGAGTCTCTCTGCCGGATGGCGGTTCAAGCACCTTATCCGGCCTACAAAATCGTGCTATTCGTAGACCTGATAAGCGTTTCACCACCGGGCAAGGCAGATTAGCGCCCTGCCACTTTCCCGCGTTTTTTGTTTGCGGCTGGCGTCTGGCGCTGATGCGCCACCGGTGTGTGCTTGGTCAATGCCGGGCGAGTATGACGGTTCTGGCGACGCGCTTCTCGCATCTCTTCCAGCGTAGGCGCCGGGACCAGACATTCGCGACGACCGCCGATCAGATGCTTTTTACCCATATCTTCCAGCGCCTGGCGGATTAACGGCCAGTTTGCTGGATCGTGGTAACGCAGCAGGGCTTTATGCAAACGACGCTGCTTATCACCTTTCGGCACCACCACATCTTCACTCTTATAACCAATTTTACCCAGCGGGTTTTTCCCGGTGTAATACATGGTTGTGGAGTTCGCCAACGGTGATGGATAGAAGTTCTGCACCTGATCCAGACGGAAACGACGTTGCTTCAACCACAACGCCAGATTCACCATATCTTCATCACGCGTACCCGGGTGCGCGGAAATAAAGTACGGGATCAGGTACTGCTCTTTACCCGCTTGTTTAGAGTAGGTATCGAACAATTCCTTAAAGCGATCGTAGCTGCCCATCCCCGGCTTCATCATCTTCGACAGCGGGCCTTCTTCGGTATGCTCTGGCGCAATCTTCAGATAGCCGCCAACGTGGTGGGTCGCCAGTTCTTTGATATAGCGCGGGTCTTCAACCGCGATGTCATAACGCACGCCCGAAGCGATGAGGATCTTTTTAATGCCTTTCAAATCACGCGCACGACGATAAAGGTTAATCGTCGGTTCGTGGTTGGTGTCCATATGCGGACAGATATCCGGGTAGACGCATGACAGACGACGGCAGGTCTGCTCCGCGCGCGGTGACTTACAGCGCAGCATATACATGTTCGCCGTTGGGCCGCCGAGGTCGGAAATCACGCCGGTAAAGCCTGGAACGGTGTCGCGAATGGCTTCGATTTCATTGATGATCGAGTCTTCAGAGCGGCTCTGGATGATGCGCCCTTCGTGCTCGGTGATCGAACAGAACGAACAGCCGCCAAAGCAACCACGCATAATGTTGATCGAGAAACGGATCATCTCATAGGCCGGAATGCGGCTGTCGCCATACGCCGGATGCGGCACGCGTTTGTACGGCAGCGCAAAAACGCTATCCATCTCTTCGGTAGAGAGCGGAATGGCTGGCGGGTTGATCCAGATGTAGCGATCGCCATGCTTTTGCATCAGCGCACGCGCGCAGCCTGGGTTGGTTTCGTGGTGCAGGATACGCGACGCATGCGCATACAGCACTTTATCGCCCTTCACTTTTTCGAAGGACGGCAGCAGCACGTAGGTTTTTTCCCACGGTTTCGGGCGCGGCGGCTGTACGGTTACCGCTTTCGCTTCCTGCTTTTTCGGTGCGACCGGCTTGTTGTCAGCACACGGCAGATCTTCACCATACGGATGCGGGATCGGGTCAATCTTACCCGGCGTGTCGAGGCGCGTGGAATCCACCCCACTCCAGCCCGGCAGCGCTTCTTTAACCATAATCGCAGTGTTACGCACGTCGCGGATCTGATCGATGGTTTCGCCCATCGCCAGACGATGCGCCACTTCCACCAGCGGACGTTCGCCGTTGCCGAACATCAGCATGTCGGCTTTGGAATCCACCAGAACAGAGCGACGAACGGTATCGGACCAGTAGTCATAGTTCGCGGTACGGCGCAGGCTGGCCTCAATACCACCGAGAATAACCGGCACATCTTTCCATGCTTCTTTACAGCGCTGGGTATAGACCAGCGTGGCGCGGTCCGGACGTTTGCCCGCAACGTTGTCCGGTGTGTAGGCATCGTCATGGCGCAGTCGGCGATCGGCAGTGTAACGGTTGATCATCGAGTCCATGTTGCCTGCGGTCACACCAAAGAACAGGTTCGGTTTACCCAAACGCATAAAATCGTCTTTGTTGTTCCACTCCGGCTGGGCGATAATCCCTACGCGAAAGCCCTGCGCTTCCAGCATACGTCCGCAAATTGCCATGCCAAAGCTGGGATGATCGACGTATGCATCGCCGGTAACCAGAATGATGTCGCAGCTATCCCAGCCAAGTTGGTCCATTTCGTCGCGTGACATCGGCAAAAACGGTGCCGGGCCAAAACAGGCAGCCCAGTACTGCGGCCAGGAGAAAAGGTCTCTGTCCGGCTGGATCAGGGATATTGCGCTCATAATGCTTCCAAAAATGGTAAAAAAATAATCAAAGGCCGAGGATTATACGCTGTATGTCGGCAAGAAATGAAGTGGAGTCTGAACCAGACCAGTAGAAAGTTATATAAATTGTTAAATTTTACGACGATCATTTTTATCAATCATAATTAACACCATGCCAGCCAGCTGAGATAACTCTTTTTCGGCGGGGGATTTTTCATTGCGACTCAACGATTCACTGCATATTTCCCAGTTACGGGTTGTTGTTCACCTGTGCGGATTTCTGGTTCTTCTCTACAGCTTTTCTATGCTGCCACCGATGCTCATCGCTTTGTTAAACAAAGAGCGGAGCTTGTTCGCCTTTTTCAGCACGTTTATGACTTTCTTCACCCTCGGCGGCGGGGCGTGGTTGGCAACCAAACATGCGGGGATTCAACTGCGCACCCGGGATGGTTTCGTCATTATCGTCCTGTTCTGGCTGTTGTTTTCGTTTATCAGCGCGATGCCGATGTGGATGGACGATGGCTTAAACCTCTCTTTTGCGGATGCCCTGTTTGAAGGAGTTTCTGGGATTACCACTACAGGCGCAACGGTGATTGATGACGTCAGCGCCTTGCCGAAGTCGTATCTGTACTATCGGGCTCAGCTCAATTTTATTGGCGGTCTGGGTGTTATCGTCCTCGCCGTGGCGGTATTGCCTCTGCTGGGTATTGGTGGCATGAAGCTGTATCAGTCTGAAATGCCGGGCCCTTTTAAAGAAGAACGCCTCACGCCAAGACTTGCTGATACTGCACGCACGCTGTGGATGACCTATGTCATTCTGGGTCTTATTTGTACTCTGGCCTACTGGGCTGCCGGGATGTCGTTTTTCGACGCCTTATGCCACGGGCTGTCGACGGTCTCTCTCGGCGGATTTTCCACTCGCAGCGAGAGCATCGGCTTTTATAACAGCCATGCCATTGAGCTTGTCGCCGGGATATTTTCACTGCTGTCTGCATTTAACTTCACCCTCTGGTACGTTGCTATCGTGAAACGTACCTTCAAACCCTTTCGTCGTAATGCCGAATTGCGTTTCTTTTTGCTTATTGCGTTGGTGGTCACTCTGATCGCCACCTGGCAAGTTTGGCGGGCAGGCATGTACGGATTAACGGACAGCCTGGTGCATGCTTTTTTTCTGGCCAGTTCGATGCTGACAGATAATGGCCTGTCGACGGCGGATTACGCGCAGTGGCCTTCGCACACGATCTTCATGCTGCTCAGCGCCAGTTTCTTCGGCGGTTGTGTGGGTTCGACCTGCGGGGGGATTAAGGTGCTACGCTTTTTGATTATGTTCAAGCAGTGCCGTCAGGAGTTACACCAGCTCGCGCATCCCCGTGCCCTGCTGAATATCAAAGTGGGCAATAGCGTGGTAAGCGACCGGGTGGTGCGTTCGGTATGGAGCTTTTTCTTTCTCTACGTTTTGTTCACCAGCTTTTTTATCTGGGCGCTCAATCTGATGGGCTACGATCTCTTCTCCTCTTTCGCCACCGTCGCCGCCTGCATCAACAATATGGGGCTGGGATTTGGCGTCACCGCCACGACATTTGGCACCTTAAACGAGGAAGCAAAGCTACTGATGTGCGCGGCCATGATCATGGGGCGTCTGGAGATTTACCCCATTCTGATCCTGTTCTCGCGCATGTTCTGGCGGGCGTAACGAATACCCCGGCGCATTACGGCGCCGGGTTCACCAACATCTGTCCGATTGAGCCACGATCCGCCATTTCCAGCGTCTGGCTATTAAAGTAGAACGGGAAATGGGCCCAGGAAGGCTGTCCGTAATAAACCAGTAATTCAACCTGGCCATCAACCCAGACAGTATCTTTCCAGCCTCTGTCTTCCGGGAACGGCATCGCGCCATTCACATTACGGATCAGGAACGAAACACCTTCAATATGGAAGGACTGGGGCATATCCGCCCGCACCGTCCAGCGTTCCCAGGAGCCCTGCTGGGCAGTAATATCCATACGATTGACGTCCCACAGCTGACCGTTGATGCCAGGATCGTCGTCCAGGCTGATATCACGGCTGCGAATCGGCGAACCGCTGAGGATTTCCGTTGGCAGCAGGCGCATTGGCAGGCTGTCAGTCACCAGCGGCAGGAGACCTGTCGGGCGCAACGTCAATACCAGCGTGGAGATGAGAATACTGGAGGGCTCAAAGAACCCGCGGATCCTGTCGACAATACTGGCCGCCTCACCACAGGTGATAGAGACCTCATTACCGTTAGTCATATCCACCAGGATCTCACGACGCTCGCCCGGAGCCAACGAGAGCTGCTTCACCGAAACAGGCGCAGGTAAAAAACCCTGATCGCCGGAAATCACATGCAGCGCACGGCCATCACTCATTTGCAACTGGTAACGACGCGAGTTTGAAGCGTTCAGCAAACGCAAGCGCACCCAGCCGCGGGAGACTTCGACATATGGGCTTTGCGCCCCATTGACCAGCAGCGTATCACCGACAAAGCCACCGCTGCCGGGCTCGCTGTATTCCGGCGTGCCAAAGTTGTCCAGCCGCTTGTCCTGGATTATGACCGGAAAATCATCCACGCCATAGTGGTTGGGAATAGACAGTGATTTACTCACTTCATCTTCAACCAGCCACATCCCGGCAAGACCGTTATAGACCTGCTGAGCAGTACGATTTGGCGTATTAGCGTGATACCACAACGTGGCGGCATTCTGGCGAATCGGTAGCACCGGCGCCCAGTCAGCATTCGGGGACATCATGCGCGCCGGGCCGCCCATCAGCGGGCCTGGTACCTGCAACCCGGCGACGGTCATCGAGACATTTTCAGTCAGACGGTTGCTGTAGATAAGCTTGACGTCATCCCCTTTCCAGACACGGATTGTCGGTCCCAGATAGCGGCCGTTAATTCCCCATACAGGTGCGCGCGTGCCTTGCGTAAAGGACCAGTGCGCACGTTGCAGCGTCATAAATAGCGGCTGCCCCCGGCGGGATTCCAGCAGCGGAGGCACGGGTAACGGTTGTTGCTGACCGGCAGCATTAGCCTTCAGCGGAACAGCACCTGCACACAGTGCGATCCCCGATGCCTGAATGAACTGACGCCGACTGAATGACATATAAACTCCATAAAAAACTGGCTATTAACACGCAGGAAGTCATTTCCTGTAAAAAACCCGAATTGCGCGGATTAAACCTTTCCGGCGGCTTCCCGCTCAGCAACTTCTTTATCGAGTTCTGCGATTTTTTGTTCCATCAGCGTGCGGCAATGCGCTGCCAGTTCACGAACCTGATCTTTCCCAAAGTGGCTAATATCCACCGGTGGCAACATCTCGACAATTGCCAGACCATTATTGAGTCGATTGAGTTTTATCTTGTTCGAGGTTGTGGAAACGCACACCGGAATGACCGGGACACCAGCAGCAATCGCTGCATGGAACGCGCCGGTTTTAAACGGCAGCAGACCGCGACCGCGGCTACGTGTCCCTTCAGGGAACATCCAGATAGAAATGCGGCGTTTTTTGAAATGATTCACCACGGCAGCAATGGTGCTGTGCGCTTTAGCGCGGTTGTTTCTGTCAATCAATAGGTTACCGGTTAACCAGTACAGCTGCCCGAAGAAAGGGATCCACAGCAGGCTTTTTTTACCTACCGTCACCGTCGGCGGCTGAACGATATTCGCAGCGGTAACCATGTCATAGTTGTTCTGATGGTTACAAATATAGATAGCATTACCATAGTTCTGCGCGTCTGCCGGCATGCGGCACTCGACCTTCAGGCCATAAAGGGGAGCCAGGCGGCCAAACATATGGCCGAACGTTGCAACGTGTTTTGGATTTCGTGGGCTGAACAGACAGTATATGCAACCGAAAATACAGACCAGAACGCAGTAAATAACAGTAATAATTAAACGAAAAATATATAGCATAACAACCTCTAAGGCCTAAGAGCCTGGCATTTTACGTCACCTGATTCATCACGCGGTTTCAGGTTAGGGCTTTGTTAAGGGCGGCTCTCTGGAAAAGCGTATTGTTAATCGCAACGCACGAATAAACAACGGTTTCACGGGAATTTTTAACGTTGGCTCTCCCTGGGCTTTAACAGGGAGAGCCGGACGGTAGCGTTATTCTTCGCTGTCGCCGTGACTGGCGCGTCGAGGCGAGTCAATCTCAATGCTGTCGATACGCTGCAGACCACGCATTAGCGTGCCGCGACGGCCGCGCTCTCCGGTCACTTTCTGCAACTCTTCAGGACGCAGTTTGATTTTGCGCTTACCGACGTGGATGGTCAGCGTGCTCTGCGGCGGCAGCACGTAAAGTTGCGCCAGACCATCCTCGCCTTTCGCCGCTTCCGCTGAAGGGATATTAATGATCTTGTTCCCTTTGCCTTTCGACAGCTGCGGTAAATCGCTCACCGGGAACATCAACATGCGACCAGCCTGAGTAATAGCCAGTAGCATATCGGTTTCATCTTCAATCACCACCGGCTGCATCACGCGCGCATTTTCTGGCAGTGTAATCAATGCCTTACCAGCACGGTTACGTGCGACCAGGTCATTGAAGGTACAGACAAAACCGTAGCCCGCATCGGAGGCCATCAGCAGTTTTTGATCGTCGCCTTCCATCAGCATGTGCTCAACCGTCGCGCCTGGCGGCAGCGTGAGCTTCCCGGTCAGCGGTTCACCCTGACCGCGCGCCGACGGCAGCGTAATCGGGTCGATGGCATAGCTGCGTCCGGTCGAGTCAACGAACACCACCGGCTGGTTGCTCTTACCCTTCACTGCCGACTTAAAGCTGTCGCCAGCTTTATAGCTTAATCCCGGTGCATCGATGTCGTGGCCTTTCGCGCTACGCACCCAGCCACTCTGGGACAACACAATGGTCACCGGCTCAGATGGCAGCATGTCGTGCTCGCTCATCGCCTTCGCTTCTTCACGTTCCTGCAACGGAGATCGACGATCGTCGCCATAGGCGTCCGCATCGGCCTGCAGCTCTTTCTTCAGCAGGTTACTCATTTTACGTTCGGAAGCCAGAATGGCCTGCAACTGATCGCGCTCTTTCGCCAGCTCATCCTGCTCACCGCGGATTTTCATCTCTTCGAGTTTGGCAAGGTGGCGCAATTTCAGCTCAAGGATGGCTTCAGCCTGGGTTTCAGAAATGCCAAACCGCGACATCAGCTCAGGCTTAGGTTCATCTTCATGACGAATAATTTCGATGACTTCGTCAATGTTGAGGAACGCCACCAGCAAACCTTCAAGGATGTGCAGGCGCTTGAGCACTTTTTCCAGACGATAATTCAGGCGGCGACGTACGGTATCGCGGCGGAACGCCAGCCATTCGGTGAGGATCTCCAGCAGGTTTTTCACCGCAGGACGACCATCAAGACCGATCATGTTCAGGTTGATACGGTAGCTTTTTTCGAGATCGGTAGTGGCAAACAGGTGGTTCATCACCTGCTCCATATCCACACGATTAGAGCGCGGGACAATCACCAGACGGGTCGGGTTTTCGTGATCCGATTCGTCGCGCAGGTCGTCTACCATCGGCAGCTTTTTATTGCGCATTTGAGCAGCGATCTGCTCCAGCACTTTTGCCCCGGAAACCTGATGCGGCAGCGCGGAAATCACCACCGCGCCGTCTTCTTTCGTCCATACCGCACGCATACGTACGGAGCCGCGTCCGTTTTCGTAAATCTTACGAATTTCCGCGCGCGAAGTAATGATCTCCGCTTCGGTCGGGTAATCCGGCCCTTGCACGATATCCAGCAACTGATCCAGCGTCGTTTTTGGCTGCTCAATCAGAGTAATCGCTGCTTTTGCCACTTCACGCAGGTTATGTGGCGGAATGTCCGTTGCCATACCAACGGCAATACCGGTCGTGCCGTTCAGCAGAATATTTGGCAGACGCGCAGGCAGCATCTTCGGCTCCTGCATGGTGCCGTCGAAGTTTGGCACCCAGTCCGACGTTCCCTGACCGAGTTCGCCCAGCAGGACTTCCGCATATTTAGACAGACGGGATTCGGTATAACGCATCGCCGCGAAGGATTTCGGATCGTCCGGAGCCCCCCAGTTCCCCTGCCCGTCAACCAGCGGGTAACGGTAAGAGAACGGCTGCGCCATCAGCACCATCGCTTCATAGCAGGCGCTGTCACCGTGCGGATGGTATTTACCCAGCACGTCACCGACGGTACGGGCGGATTTTTTAAATTTGGCGCTGGCATTCAGCCCCAGTTCGGACATCGCGTATACGATGCGACGCTGAACGGGTTTCAAACCATCGCCAATAAACGGCAACGCCCTGTCCATGATGACGTACATGGAATAGTTCAGATAGGCGTTTTCCGTGAATTCATGCAGCGCCAGGCGCTCTGCCATATCGCTCATTAATCGTGGTTCCTCAACTTTGTACCCCTCTATTGAAGGGCAATATTGCCGCAGATACTACCCTATCTGGCGTGTTGAGTCACAAAGAAAAGGGCCGCGAATGCGGCAGTATCGCCATCACAGGCAGAGAGAAGGCAGGCTATTTTTTCTATTAGCGCTTCCTTTTACGATTAAATAATAAACTAAATTTGCGACTTAATTTGATTGATGGCAGGTTATTTTATCCGTTTTATCATTACGCTTCTTCCTGAGTAAAAACCTCCTTAAAGGAAAATAAATGAGCAGCCTTATTTATTTAACGCTTGAGGGTGATATTCAGGGACCGATTTCTGCAGGCTGTAACTCGCAGGCCTCCGTGGGCAATCGCTATCAGTCAGCGCATGAAGATAGTATCTTTGTCTTCAGCCTGACGCAGGCGCAAAGCAGCATACAAGGCGGCGTTAAGCACCTCGGCCTGCGCTTTTGCAAACTCCTGGATAAAAGCTCTCCGTTATTCTGCAATGCTATTAATAATAATGAACGTCTTAAAATGAGGTTTGATATATACCGCATCAATCGATACGGTCGCATGGAAAAATATTACTTAATCGAACTTCGTGGTGCGACGGTGCAGGCTATTCACCAGGAGTCCAAGATGAACGATATGGATTATGAATATATATCGATAGATTATGATCATATTCTGTGTCGTCATCTGATTGCCTGCACCGAGTTTGATTACCTGCTGACACCGGACAATTACGATCGGCTTTTCCCGGTGGTGCAAAAGAGCATTTTGCCCGCAGAGCAGCCGGTGCGTAAGGTGACGCTGGTGCTGGGGATATTCTTCGACGGCACCGGCAATAACGCCGTGAATACCCGCAACATGCTTGAGGCGCTCACCGCGCAGCATTTTGATATTGAGAGTCCAGATGCCCAAAGCATTCTTGCCAGAAATGCACAGGAGAAGATGGGGATCAGCGGGGTAGGAGCGACCAGCTATCTGGGGTATTACACGAATATTCACTGGTTGAATGAGTTATATCAGTGGCAATTTCCTGCAGACAGCAGTTATGTACAAAACAGACTATATGTAGAAGGAATTGGCACCCGGGCGGGTGAACCCGATAACCCAATAGGCCTGGGACTGGGCACCGCAGAAACCGGGATTATTGCCAAAACCGATGATGCGGTGGCGCAACTGGCGACAGCCATTGATGCCGCGCTTGCTTTACTGAAAGGGGCGTTTGTCGTCGACACACTGCTGTTTGATATCTTCGGCTTCAGCCGCGGCGCAGCCGCAGCCCGCCACTTCGCTAACCGTGTCCAGGCAGAAGACCAGGCCATTATCAACGCCATTAATACAGGAATGATGGAGTATGAATATCGTGGTGCTCCCGCAGGCAACACCCGTTTTCTCGGCATCATGGACACCGTGGCGGCTGTCGGTACGGTAACCAACGGACTCGACCCACACAGCGCCGACACCGGCAACGTTACCCTCCGGCTGCGTCCGGGCGTGGCGCAAAAAGTGTTTCATCTTACCGCCCAGAACGAGTGCCGCTACAACTTCGCCCTTAACAGCGTGGCCCCCGCCTGGCCAGAGCTGGCACTCCCCGGCGTGCACTCCGATATCGGCGGCGGCTATATGCCACAACTACGCGAAGACCTCTTTCTCACCCGTCCGCAGGTGGAAACCCTGCCGCAGAACCAGCCCGGGGCGCAGTCTCACATATACGCGCAGACGATGGCGCAGTTGCGTGTGCTCGAACATTCACCGGCTATCATGCCCATTATACGCACCCATGAGATCACCCCGGAGGTCTGGGAGGACCCGCGGGCACCTACTGACCGTTACACCCAGCCACAAAAACGCACCTTTACCGCCCTGACGTTGCGCCAGCGGACGGTCTTTTCCGACTGGTCGAAGGTGGCGTTGCGGGTGATGGTCGATGCGGCGGTTGAGGCTGGGGCGTTATTGGCTGACGTCGATAAAATTCAGAGACACGCCCTACCGGATGCGCTAAAGCCGTTGTGCGAACAAGCCCGGGAAATGGGAAAAGCAGCCCGTCAGCACAGAAGCACCGCTGGCTTTACACCAGAAGAGGTGGATCGGATTGCCGGCCGCTATATCCACTGCTCAGCCCACTGGAACGCAGTGGATCTCAAACAGAGCGGGGAGTTACAGGGTGGAGCATCAGCCTCGGAAACCGTCAGCTTTGTCAACCGACCGGACGCTAACTGGATCAGAACCATTTACAACATGGATGGAAATAAACGATGAAAATATCTTATGCCCTGGCGCTTGCGCTGTTACTGGCCGCTGCAGGCTGCAGCCCACATCAGTCGCCCCCTTTACAGTCAAAACAGGCCGCCAGCGGCGACTGGACCCTACCTTATGGTAAGTGGATCTTCGCTTTTATCACCCCCAGAGAATTACCCTCAATGGTCAACCATGCAAGAGTTATCGATACCGATGGTTATCTGTATACGTTTAATACGCTTGACCAGGCTTCCCCTGACCCAGATTCCGTCAAAGAATGGGCTGAAAATGCTCATGGTTTTGGCGACCAGTTCAACAAAGTCAAAAAACCCCCTCAGTACATTGTCTTCTGCTGGGATTCCTATATTGACCAGCAGACCTATGAAACCAGCGCCGTCTTCGGCCCCGAAACCTG
>NZ_JAOWGR010000043.1:0-61693 GCF_030333015.1 Citrobacter sp. Cpo012
AATAAATATCCTCCGGCATAGCCGGAGGTTTTTCTGATGCGCCTATAAGGCTCTGTTACCAGCCGCGCCCTAACAGGCGCATACGATCTGACATTTGCATCAGACTTCGTTACTTACGGCCCGTAAACGGGCTACCCGGATAAGGGATCGATAACTGCTCGCCCATTTTATCCTCTGCAAGCTGGTGCTTTATGTATTCCTGTATCCTTGCCGTGTTCTTACCCACCGTATCTACGTAATACCCACGACACCAGAACTCCCTGTTCCTGTATTTAAACTTCATATCACCAAACTGCTCATACAACATCAGACTGCTTTTACCTTTCAGATAACCCATAAAACCGGATACGCTCATTTTGGGCGGGATTTCCACAAGCATATGGATATGATCTGCACAGCATTCCGCTTCCAGGATCCGCACGTTTTTCCACTCACACAGCTTTCTTAAGATGCTGCCTATCGCCCTACGTTTCTCCCCGTAGAATGCTTGTCTTCGGTATTTGGGCGCAAAAACTATGTGATATTTACAGTTCCATCGGGTGTGCGCTAAGCTCTTTTCGTCCCCCATTGGGACCCCCTTTTGATTTCTTGTTTAACCCTTGCAGTTGCCAGACCGCAAGGTGTTTTAACAAATCAAAAGGGGTTTTAATAACTGGCCCAAAGCTGAAAGCTTTCCGGAACCCCCAGCCTAGCTGGGGGTTTTCTGTGCACAAAAAATGCCGGGTTTCCCCGGCACATTTATCAGAACGTTTTCGCCCACCACAACCGAAGTTTCATGCCCCAGTAGCTGGTCCAGCCGCTGGTGGTTGATACCACCCGACCTTGTGACATCACCACCAGCGTTGGCGTGACGCTGATTGCCCAACTGTGGGAAATGGCCCCGTTCGCATCATTGATGACCGGAAAGTCCACGCCTTTACGCGACAGCCAGCGAGATACCTCAGCTTCATTTCCGGAACGTAACGCAATGGTCATCACATTTTCCCCTTCCGAACGCAGCCTGGCGACTTCCGGCGTCGTGAAGCGGCATACGCCGCACCAGCTCGCCCAGAAATAAAGCAACACCGGCTCGTCTTTGCTGAGCGCCGCCAGCGTGACGGTTTCACCATCCAGCGTTTGTAAAGGCGTGCTGTCAAAGGAGGCAGGGAGTTGCGGCGCGCGCCAGGCATCCATCAGCAGCATTGCCCCCGCCAACAGTGCCAGTAAGATCAGCCCTTCGCGCAACCAGCGGCGCAGTTTACTGAGCATTGGCCGCCGCCAGTTTTTCTTTTACTACTTCCTCAAGGGTTTCCCACGGCACCGCGCCGGGAATAAGTTCATCACCAATAATCGTTGCCGGGGTTCCCTGCACCCCCACCAGTCGCGCCAGTTGCAGGTTAGTGCTCAGCGTTTCAGCACTTTGGGCGTCCAGCGTCACCGGACTGGCCCCCGCTTTTTCCTGCGCCTGTTTGATACTGACGTCGGTATGGTAGCCCTTCTTCTGCATCAATTTTTCATGTAATGCCAGGGACTGTTGCGGATGCTCATGCCATGTGGTCAGCACGGTCCGCGCCGCCAGTTCCGAACTTTCACCTTTAAACGGCAGCGGTTTAATCACTACCGCCACGTCAGGGTATTTCTGCACAATTTTTTCCAGCATTGGATCCAACTGCTTGCAGTATGGGCAGTTGTAATCGGTGAAGTTTATCAGGGTCAGTTTCGCCTGCTTCGCGCCAATCCGTGGGCTGTTGGGATCGTTAAACAAGGCTTCCTGAATTAATGCTTCAATTTGCTTTTCCTGTTCCGGGGTAAACGGCGCAGGCTCTTTCGCGATACTGACGGCAGAAAACAGGGTTAACAACAGAACTATCATCATTTTCATGGGGTTACTCCTTTGGCATCATTCAACGTTTGCAGTACCGCATCGCGGGTTAACAACGTAGGTAACGCCTGGCCATCCGGCAGACCGGGGCCATAAATTTGGTTATACGGCACAGCAACCTGGCCGCGTTTTTTTAGAAATTCGGTAATAGCTTCAGAAGGGAGTGTCCAGTCGCCGCGAAGCGCCACCACATCCGGCTGTTGCAATGCGGCCTGTACGTCTTCTTTATGCAACACATTGTATTTGTTTACCTTACAGGTGATGCACCAGTCGGCTGTGACGTCAATGAACACGCGCTTATGTTGCGCCAGCGCATCCTCAATCGCCTGCTCGCTTAGCGGTTGCCAGTTCACGCTTTCTTTAGCGCTACTTTGTCCGCTAACCCCTAAGTGTGGGAGCAACAACGTCGCAAGCCAGATAGCCGAACCCAGCATCATCACGCCAAGCAGACGCCGCAAAATATTCATCCACCGCCCTGGCCGCGGCAAACGCAGCGCCAGACCGGGACGCAGGGCCACCAGCAGCCACGGTAAGCTCATCCCCAGCCCAAGTGCGATAAACAATCCCCACAACGTCGGCAGCGAAGCGGTCAATGCTACCGCCACCGCCGTTCCCAGAAACGGGGCACTGCACGGCGTGGCAAGCAGTGTCGCAAATGCACCTTGCCAGAAATGTCCCGACAGTCCGTTGCCGCCGTGAGTCGCCAGCGTGGTGGTCATAGCAGAAGGGAGTCGGAATTCAAACCACCCGAACAGGCTGGCGCTGAACGTCAGCATCACTAGCACCATGACGCCAATGAACCACGGATTCTGAAACTGGATCCCCCAGCCAAGGGCTTGATTGGTTAAACGCAGCACCGTCATCAATAGCGCCAGAGCCATAAACGAGACCAGTATTCCGGCTACCGATGCGAGGAACTGACGACGGATCTGGCGACGACTTTTTTCCTCGACCAGCAAAATCGAGCCCAGCTTCATGCCCAGAACCGGTAACACACAGGGCATCAGATTGAGGATCAAACCGCCCAGCAGCGCCATGAACACCACTTGCCACAGTGGGAGTGAGGCGTTCTCAACAACCGGGGCTTCGCCAATCGCAAGACGACTCTCCTGGGCAACACCGTTGTCTGCCAGCACCAGCGTGACTGACTTACCACGCAGATCCGGCGCGCCTTCTCCCCAACCGTCATGTACTGGTACCGTGGCGCGTAACGTCTCCCCCTCAACATGAATTTGCGGCATGCCAAAATCCGCATCATCAACAGCATCCAGATACAGCCCTGGTTCAGTCCAGCCTCCCGCACGGCGAGCCTCGACGACTAACTCTCCCGCCCGTGCGCCAGCGCTCAGAGCATCGGTCAGGCCGCTGGCAAGTGGGATCTGTCCCATCGCCTGAGCATAGTCATGTGCAAAAGTCGGGTCCTGGGCTGTGGGCGTCACGGAAAAAGGAAAATCCGTCAACAGGCAAACGTTGCTACAGGTGGATAGCGTCAAAACGCCGCTGAGCGTGGCGGGCGCTCTACCGCGCACCACCATCGGGAACGTCACCTTATCGTGATACCCCTGAGTAGTGATATTGGCGACCTCAAAACGAGCAGGGGTTGGCCAGGACCAGTCGACCGCGGGCATTTCCCCTTTCCAGGCGATAGCAGGTGCAACGCCTCCCTCGCCCGGAGAACGCCAGTAGGTTTTCCAGCCGTCCTCCAGTTTGACATCCAGCAACAGACGGGTTTCTCCGCCTGCGGACGTATCAGCGCGTAACCGCACGCTGGCGTGATCGTTATCGGGTGAACGCAGCCAGCCGGGTTCAGCCGCCCAGGATACGGGCAGCCATAGCAATAACAGACAGAGCAGCGCCTGTCTGAAAACAGTCATCATAGTTTTTCTCCGTGAATAATTATCTAACAGTCAGCAACGGCTGTTCTGTCATTCACGGAAGACGCAAAATCGGAGATGCACCCGGAGAGTGGGCGGCGAGATGGCTCGCGGTGGGAAAAAAGGTAGACGAAACGCCCGTACTGGCGCCAGCAACGACAGCAGCAGGCACAGCACCAGAATAGCACCTTCAAACAATACGGGTGGCGCAGCCAGTAATGATTTCGCACTCAGTTCACAAGGGGTAACGGGTGAGGCCTCATCGGTCTGCACTTGTGCGCTGGCGACAACGCTTGTAACGGCGGTATCCATCTGCAACGCGTGCAGGCCCGCCATGCGTTGTGCGGTGCAAACCATCACCACAACACATGCCAGACAGAGGAACCACCATCCCATCCGTTGACGTTTCGCCATTATACCCTCACTCATTGATGCGAGTTATCTTAACCACTCGCCAGGTTTTGGCAACCTTTACGCTGTAAAGTTATGTCCTGCCATCTGCTGGATATACCGCGATTTCAATCAGATTGAGATCGGGATCCCTGACATACACCGAGCGAATAGGTCCTGTCGCACCGGTACGTGCAACGGGCCCTTCAATAATCTCGACTCCGTGGGTTTGAAACGTCTCCATCACCTCTTCCAGCGTACGCGTGGTGATAAAACATAAATCCAGCGCCCCCGGCGTTGGCGCGTAGGCTTTGGGTTCAAACTCTTTTCCCCGAATGTGGAGATTGATTTTCTGATTGCCAAAGACGAAGGCTTTCCGACCTTGCGCGAAGGTTTCCAGCCTCATGCCTAAAAGCTCGACATAGAAACGAACGCAAGCCTCTTCATGATTGGTGGTTAGTACCAGGTGATCCAGGTGGTCAATCATAGCGATATCCATTTGGGTTGCTCATCTCTGACACTTACCCTATTCATTCACGCGCGACAAGAAAAAGAAAATCTACGGAGTTATTTGCAGAACTTAACGCAACAACCTGTAATTCACGCTTTAAAAACGAAATGATAATTAATCATATTTCCGCCTTTATTTATTACGCTATAACATTGCTAAAAACACCCCTGAAAATATCACGCAAGTTATCATTCACTATTTACGAAGAATGCCAAAAGATATTTCCATGACAGCACACAGATAATGCCCACCACGTACTGATGCGTAAATGAAAGTAAGGGTCAGCGCATTTCCAGAGAATTTCCTTATTATATTCAGACGCAATGAATAACGTATTCATTAGCAGATAATTTGTTTATTAAATGTTATTTAGAGTATATGGAAATGAAAAAATATTTATTACCCCTGATTGGGTTACTTTTTACAGTTAGCGCTCAGGCAGCATCATTTACCGACGGCAAAGAGTATATCTCACTGGAAAAACCTGTCGCTTCCGCTCCAGCCGCACTGAAGTTTTTCTCATTCTATTGCCCTTCCTGTTATCAGTACGATGAAGTTTTTGAAATCACTGATAACGTGAAAAAAGTATTGCCTGCAGATGTCAAACTCACCGAATACCACGTCGACTTTTTAGGTCCGCTGGGGCAAGACATGACCCACGCCTGGTCCGTCGCCATGCTGTTGAACGTACAAGATAAAGTTAAGCCGTTGCTTTTTGATGCCGTTCAGAAAAAACAAACCGTTAAAACAGCGGACGATATTCGTAACGTATTTATCAGCGCGGGCGTCAGCGCCAGTGATTATGATGCGGCATGGAATAGCTTTGCCGTGAAATCACTGACCGCTAAACAGCAAGAAATGGCGAAGGCAGTTGATTTAACCGGTGTGCCCGCCATTTTTATCAACGGAAAATATATGATCAATCCAAAAGGACTGAAGTCAGATGACCTTAATGCATTCGTGCAAAACTATGCTGATACGGTCCGCTTCCTGATAAGCAAATCCTGATGTTTAGCTAATCTCATTTTTCGCACCACACATCAGATGCCGTAACCTCAACTGCGCTGTTGGTGGTGCAATGCCTGCATCGTTTATCGCAATATCCTCCCTTCCCGGTTGGCATTCGCCGTTATCAGGATTACCCTAAACTTAGCGGTGATACCTGTTGTCAGGGTTCACCTTCTGCAAGTGTTGATTTACACGAGAGAACGCTATGGAATTAAAGGATTATTACGCCATTATGGGCGTGAAACCGACAGACGATCTCAAGACAATCAAGACCGCCTATCGTCGACTCGCCCGTAAATATCATCCTGATGTCAGCAAAGAGACTGACGCAGAGGCCCGGTTTAAAGAGGTTGCAGAAGCCTGGGAAGTTTTGAGTGATGAGCAGCGACGCGCCGAGTACGACCAGCTGTGGCAGCACCGCAACGACCCACAGTTCAGCCGTCAATTCCAGCAAGGAGAGAATCAAAGCTACAGCGCCGAAGATTTCGACGATATCTTCTCCTCCATTTTTGGCCAGCGTGCGCACCAGTCGCGCCAGCGCCCTGCCAGCCGCGGGCACGACATTGAAATTGAAGTTGCCGTATTCCTCGAAGAAACGCTTACTGAGCATAGCCGCACTATCAGTTACAACCTGCCAGTCTATAATGCGTTTGGCATGGTAGAACGAGAAATTCCTAAAACGCTGAATGTGAAAATTCCGGCTGGCGTCGGTAACGGTCAGCGTATCCGTCTGAAAGGCCAGGGTACCCCCGGCGAAAACGGTGGGCCGAACGGTGATTTGTGGCTGGTGATTCATATTGCGCCGCATCCGCTGTTCGATATTGTTAATCAGGATCTGGAAGTTGTCGTTCCCCTCGCGCCGTGGGAAGCTGCGCTGGGTGCGAAAGTAACCGTTCCGACGTTGAAAGAGAGCATCCTGCTGACCATTCCTGCAGGCAGTCAGGCCGGCCAGCGACTCCGCATTAAGGGCAAGGGTCTGGTAAGTAAAAAACATACCGGCGATTTGTATGCGGTGATCAAGATCGTCATGCCACCGAAACCTGACGACGCCAGTGCCGCCCTGTGGCAACAACTGGCGGATGCACAAAAGACCTTTGATCCGCGCAAAGAGTGGGGGAAAGCATAATGGCTAACGTTACCGTCACTTTTACCATTACAGAATTTTGTCTGTACACCGGTGTGTCAGAAGAAGAACTGCATGAGATTGTCGGCTTAGGGGTGATAGAACCTCATGAAGACGAGACGTTTGACGATCATGCGCTGACAGTAATGCGTCGCGCGGTGCGCCTGCGTCAGGAGCTGGAACTTGACTGGCCAGGGATTGCCGTTGCGCTGACGTTGCTGGAGGAGAACGCTCAGTTACGCCAGGAAAACCGCCTGCTGCGCCAGCGCCTGTCTCGCTTTATCAGCCATCCTTAGTGTGTCAGGACCAGCATGGTGCTGGTCCTTTTATTATCCGCCCCGCGCTCTTAATGACATTGCCCAGCAGATGGCATACAGTCTGAGATAAGAATTATCTTAAACAATAAGACGTTGAGTCATGCAGCTTAAACCCCTCACGAAAGGTCGTTTTCACAACATCTGGCAGCAGGATGATGCCTTGATTGAGAAGATATTTCAGGAACTGCTCTCTGAAACGCAGATTATCCAGGAAGATGAGTATCTATACCGCCAGGGACAGGTTGTCGATCGACTGATCATGGTGCAATCCGGAAGAATTTCACTGCGTTACAGCGCGGAGAATGGTCGCCGATTCCAGTTGGGCGCCATGGAATGCGACGAGCAGCTGTTTGGTGAAATGGAGTTTTTTACCGGGTATCGCTGCCAGCTTGATATCGTCGCGGAAGAACCACTGACCGTAGCGGTGTGCAGCTGTGACCGTCTGGAAGAAGCGCTAAATCAGCACCCCAGACTGGCGATATTTTTTGCCAGTGCAATGGCGATTGATTATCAGGATATGCTGGAAATCTTCCTGCACCGGATGCTCTATCCTATCGTACATAACGTGGCGTATGACCTGTATCGCCAGCATCAGAACAAGCAGCCGATGGATGGTTTCCATAAAAAATACCAGGAAGCTGAGCGATTCGGTACTACCGACCGGGTCTATCGGCGGGCGGTTAAAACGCTGACGGATGCCGGGCTGGTAACGCGAACGAAGCAAGGACTGGAAATTAAGGATCTGGATGGGCTGCGTAAATTTCTCGGCAATGACATCATTGACTGACACACCAACGCTCGTTAACAGAGCATTGGTGTGTCATTTCGGCGCAATCAGAACTTATAGGTGAGGCTGAAATAGTGACCGAGCCCGGTGGTACGCCCTGCTCCGCCGTGGTTTTCCATCAATGCCATGTTACGGAAATACTTCAGGCCATAACCGACTGCATAATGCTCTGAATGCCAGTAGATACCGTTATACCATTCAATCGCGTTATTGCTGTATAACGGTTGATTAGCAATCTTATTCGCGGCGAACTGGTAGTCAAAGTACCCCTGATAGTTCAGATAACTGCCGTTGGCAAAGGTATAGAATGGTGTCGACCAGTTAGTCGAGAACATATAGCCATCCCACTTTCCTTCGTTATCCGCACCGTAGTTTTCACGAACATAATGCGCATAGATGTTCATTCCCACCAGACCAAACCACGGGACCTTCACATCTGTACCCAGGCCAACGTAATGTTCAAATAATTCCCGGTCGCCAATGTTATTTACCGTTGCAATATAGAATTCGTTAAACGGCCCAACGGATAAATCTTTATTAAAAATGGCGTCCAGGGAAAAACGCGGAGATATCTTGGCAAAGAAGTTATCACCCCCATGACGATCGTCCTGCTCGCGATCCAAAATATCAAAGAAATCCACATAACCGTACAGATCGATAATGCCAGAGCGTGCACCAAACTCCAGTTCCAGATAGGTGTCATTGCGAATACCATATGGCACTTTCGCGTCCACACTTTGCATTAAGTTCATCTGCATCCAGTTAAAATCATTTTTACGGATGTTGCCATCAGTATAGTCAGCCGCGAATGCTTGCATACAGCTCATTGCCACTACTGCACCCAGGATTGTTTTTTTAATCATTAACTTATTGTTCTTCAGCATTTTTCAATTCCTTTGAGTAAGGTTGAGTATCGCCCCACCATATAAATAGTGTGGCGACTGGCTATTTAATTAAAGAGGTAAGTGTTATCAGTGCTTTTAATTACGTTTGAGTTTTAATGTCACCATCAACATGACAAAGATAATTAAATACAACACCGGTATCGCGTACATAATCTTCTGCAATCCCATTGTTTTTTCCATGAGCGCGCTGATCGCCGGACTAAACATGGCCCCGGCACTGCCGCTAATTAAAATATAAGAAACGTTCTGACTGCTCGCACGCTTCACGAAAGAAACACCGTAGGCAATAAATGAGTTATACAGCGCAGCACAGACAAACCCGTAACTGTAGGCCAGATAATCAAGCCCGGAGATATTATCCTTCGTGACGATAATTGTGGTAATAATGCTAGCCAGCAGAATAATACTTAGCAGGAAATAATGTATCTTCACCCGAGAAACAATGACGGTTGATACTAATGCCCCGACCAGCGCAGCGCCCCAGTATTGCGTAATAATATTTCCTGCTTCTTCAAAGGGAATGCCAAATTTGTTCTTCACAAATAATGGTGCCCAGGTCAGGAAGGTGTACAGCGCCAGCATTCCTAAGAACAGGCCAATGCCTCCGCTGATGATCCCTGGATTCCACTCCGATTTTACCTTATCTGTCCGATCTGCCGTGGGCGCCGTCTCGCAGGCAGTAAAGCGGGTGAGCGCCACAACGCCCAGCGTGAGTAAGGCCACCATACCCACGCTTAGATAGCTGTAACTCCACGACATATTGTGCGTCAGGGCGAAGGTCGTGATCAGCGGAAAAACCACACCCGCAACGTTGAAAGTGGCGTCCTGCACCACCAGCATCGTACTTTGAATACGATCCTGCCAGACCGATACCACAATCGTTCCCGCCACGCACAGACCGATTCCACCGCAAAAACCCACCAGGGTCATGGCGACCATCACAGGCCATAAGCCAGGGCTTAAATGCATTACCAGAGCGCAAAGGAACACTATCGAATAGATAATGAGCGTCATACGCTTCACACCGATTTTCTCAATCAGGAAAAAGGCGGCGATGGTGCCGGCTAATGCTCCACCATTGAGCAACGAAAATATCGAAGCAACGGTATTCACATCGGCACCGTAGCGTACTGCAATCGGTTCGATTAGCATACCGAACTGACTGGCAAACCCTGCCATAATAAAATTTGCCAGAAAACTAATCAGCGTAAGTGCTATTTTATTCTTCATATAATGCCATCTCTGATTGGTTCAATTAAAAGCTGGAACTAAGCGGTAACAGCAGTATTTAGCGCCAGCTCAATCATGTTGTTAAAGGTCAATTGTCGTTCTTCTGCGGTTGTTTCTTCTCCGGTCAGGCAATGATCGGAGACAGTTAAAATAGCCAGCGCTTCAATATTAAACTGATGCGCTAAAGCGTATAAGCCTGCTACTTCCATATCTACACCGAGCACACCGAATTTTTCCAGTGCCGGTATTAAATTTTCGTCAGGATCGTAATAAAGATCGCCGCTAAAAACATTGCCGACTTTAATATCGATACCGGCCTTCTGTGCCAGCGTCCACGCCTGCTGCAATAATGGGAAATAGGCGGATGTTGCCATCGCATAGCCTGCGCTACGTTTTAAATTTGTGACTGAATCCGTTCCGGCTGCGACGGCCAGGATAATATCGCGCATTTTGACATGATGTTGTGTTGCCCCTAAACTGCCGACGCGTATAATTCTTTGCACACCAAAATCATGTACCAGTTCATGGGCATAAAGCGTCATTGAAGGAATGCCCATTCCATGTCCCATCACCGAAACAGGTTGCCCAAAATATAAACCGGTATAACCCAGCATATTACGTACATTGGTGACTTCGCGGTAATCCATTAGATAATTTTCGGCAATAAATTTAGCGCGGAGCGGATCGCCCGGCATAATAACGGTTGGCGCGAAATCACCTGGCTTGGCATTAATATGTGCAGTCATAACAATTCCTGAATTATGGGTATTGAAGATATGCAGGGATTGTAACCAGACGTTTGTGAGGTGATTGAGGACAAAAGTCCTGCTCACAGGATCGGCCTCTCATTTTTGAGAGTTAGTGGTGTAGTGCCCCCGCAATACAGGCTGGGGACACGTCAGAGATTGTCAGGGCTTGTCGACCTTTCCGAACAGTAACGCGGTGTAATGGGTGTTTATTTTACCGCTGCGCTTACCGTCGGTGCCGAAATAGCGGTCATCCCGACACAAACGTTCGTTGGTATCGCAAAACAGGCCACCGCGGAATGTAAAAGCCGAGGTATCGAACTGTCCCGCAGCTGCCAGTTTTTCGCCCTGCTGCTTGCCAAGATATTTCGTGGTCAACGCCACCGACAAACCGTGTTCATCGGCACAGATGGTTTTATCGCACAATACGCCCGGCGCTGGACTGTTTAGCCCAGTCGTTGCTGCGTACGCCGACAATGACAGAATGCTTAGCGCCAGCAAGGTGCCAACTTTTATCATCATAATCTCCTTATATCAGCTGACTTGCGCCAAAAGTATAAAGCAAAAAGCGGGGGCTTTCGGCAACCTATTCTTACAGATAACGTGGCTGTAGCATTTACAGCCCCTTAATCATCCCCAAATGACTCTGCTTACTGCGCTGACTGGCGTCAACATGTCGATCTGGTTTTACATCAATGTTAAACTCCCTTTCTTCCTGTTCAGCATTTTTAATCATGATAAAACTACTTTCTCGCTACATTTCTGTCGGAATCGTAAACACGGCATTGCATTGGGCCGTGTTCGGCATCATGGTGTACATCATGAAAAATGACCAAGCTGTGAGCAATGTAGTGGCATTCTTATGCGCAGTAACATTTTCATTTTTTGCTAACGCAAAATTCACCTTCAATGCAAAAGCCACCAGCAGAGGATACATACTGTTTGTTGGTTTTATGGGGTTGTTGAGTTTCATCTCCGGTCAGATTTCCGATCGCTTTAACATTTCCCCACTCATAACGCTGATTGAGTTCTCCTCAATCAGCTTAGTATGTGGGTTTGTATACTCTAAATTTGTTGTTTTTAGGGATCCGAAATGAAAATTTCTCTGATAGTGCCAGTCTTCAATGAAGAAGATACAATACCTATTTTCTACAAGACGGTGCGAGGATACGAAGAACTAAAAAAGTACGATGTTGAAATTGTGTTTATCAACGACGGTAGCAAAGATGCTACAGAATCAATTATTAATGCCCTTGCCTTATCTGATTCGCTCGTTGTTCCCGTTTCATTCACACGTAATTTTGGAAAAGAAGCCGCCATATTTGCAGGACTGGAATGTTCCACTGGCGAAGCCGTTATCCCAATCGATGTCGACCTACAGGATCCAATTGAAACAATTCCATTGATGATAAATAAATGGTTATCGGGTGCAGATATTGTACTGGCAAAGCGTGCGGACCGTTCTACAGATGGAAAACTTAAGCGAAAAACCGCTGAATGGTTCTATAAATTGCACAATAAAATAAGCGCCCCGAAGATCGAAGAGAACGTTGGTGACTTCAGACTCATGTCCCGCGATGTCGTAGAAAATATCAAACTCATGCCGGAACGTAATCTCTTTATGAAGGGTGTTCTTAGCTGGGTTGGAGGTCGTACTGACGTAGTGGAGTACACTCGAGCAGGCCGTATAGCTGGTAAATCAAAGTTTAATGGCTGGAAATTGTGGAATCTCGCACTCGAAGGTATTACCAGTTTTTCAACGTTCCCACTCCGAATTTGGACTTACATTGGTTTTTTTGTCGCCACTTTATCCTTCTTATTCGGCGCATGGATGATTATAGACAAAATATTTTGGGGCAATCCGGTAGCGGGATATCCATCTATTATTGTTTCAATTCTTTTCCTGGGCGGTATTCAGTTAATTGGAATCGGTGTACTCGGGGAGTACATAGGTAGAATATATATTGAAACCAAACAAAGACCGCGCTACATAGTTAAAAAACAAGATGGGATTTAACATGTTTTATAAATTCGATAAAAAATTATTTTTTATTTATTCAGGACTGGCTCTCCTATTTATTTACCCTTTAATTCAAGCTGGAATATATTATAGAGATGATTTAGACAGATCGATCACTGGAAACTACGGCTGGCGAGGTTTAGGTCGACCTTTTGCGGATGTTATAGCAAGAATTTTTTCTGCAAGTGGCCACTACAATCTTGATTTATTTCCTTATACCATGATCGCGTCCTGCATTCTCTTAGGAGCATCTTCACTTGCACTTAGTAAACATTTGATTAAATCAGATGTACCTAACGCTAAAATGGTTGCCGCACTTTTAATATTCAACCCATTTATCCTGCAAAATATCGCTTATAGATACGATAGTCTGGGAATGTCTATTTCATTTTTCGTGGCTGTAGTGGCATATACATACCAAAATAAAAACTTGACACTAGAGATAGCAATAAAGTTGATAGCGGGTGTATTATCCTTAACATTGTATCAACCGTGTGCAAATATTTTCATCGGTTTGCTGGCTGTTGACGTAATAATTATCGCAATAAAAAAACAGGCACATATCAAAGAATCGGTAATATTTTTATTTAAAAAAACAATTTTATTTATCTCATTTTATCTTATCTACATGATTTTCTTCTCTCCAAAACACAACTCGCGCTCAGAGTTAATATCTTTGGATAAGGGAGGATTTGAGCACCTAATCGGAACATTAACCTCTTTAAAAGCAATAACCCTTTCATATTTTTACCACCCTGTTTACATTTACTTTGCTATTCCGATACTAATTAGCCTGGTGTTTATGCTCATTTCTTATCGCACAAATATAGGGAGTATAGTATCCTTTATTTTGTATAGTGGATTGTCTTTTTTAATATTCATTATATCTCTTATGGGGCCAACTATATTACTTCAGGATGCACCGGTACTCCCCCGTACCTTAGTATCATTTTCAGTCATATTGGTTATAATTGCTATACCCATTATGCATTTTACTCCACGCTTTAAATATGCAGCATTGATACCGGTTATTGCTTCACTTGCTTTTAGTGCTCAACTAAGCAACACAATGAAATCACAACAAGAATACGAAGATTTTGTTTTTAACATGATTGCGCAAGATATTGCCAATCATAAAAACATCGTATCTATTGGTACTGTAGGTCAATTAAATATAAATGAAAGAGCAAAGCTAATAGTAGAGAGCAAACCGCTCATAGGTTACTTCGTTTCCCCAGCCACTGAATTCTTAGCGTCCTTTCAATTGATTAATAAAGGATTAACACAAACACGACATGGTTATACTGATGTGAATGACAGCAAAAATCAATTTGCTGATATGATTAACAAAGGAATTAAACCTGTATCATCTAATGAATATTATTCATTATTCATCTCAGATAACACCGCTATAGTCTACTTAGGTAAATTTAACAATTAACGATTACAAGCCCTCACACCTAAATGTGGAGGGCTTTGTTTTTTAAGAAGAGTCTACACCAGTCATTTCAAGTGATATCAGGGATTACCATAGCTCACTCAGGCTGGGCTGGAGAATATGATGCCTGCTTACGTTATTC
Source organism: Citrobacter sp. Cpo012 (assembly GCF_030333015.1). NCBI lineage: Bacteria > Pseudomonadati > Pseudomonadota > Gammaproteobacteria > Enterobacterales > Enterobacteriaceae > Citrobacter > Citrobacter sp. Cpo012. The sequence goes on from NZ_JAOWGR010000043.1 coordinate 14,353, forward strand.
AGTTTACTTGCCAAATATAGAGCATGTAATGCGCAACAGTAACACTGACATTCACGACACCATGTTTTAAATCTTTCTCAAAAGCAAAAAGGGGTTACCTTTCGGTAACCCCTTTTCATGTTTGGCGGAAGCGTAGAGATTCGAACTCTAGAACCCTTTCGGGTCGCCGGTTTTCAAGACCGGTGCCTTCAACCGCTCGGCCACGCTTCCAATGAGGCGCACTATAAACATCCCGAACGGACCTGTAAAGCATCAATGTGTTCGTTTGCCTGAAAAACAGCCAAAATGTTGTTAATCGACTGAAATAACAACAAATTGACCATTTATTCAGCACGAATACCGGCTATAGCGCTTAATGTTTTTTGATGTACATATCTTTGGTGTAGTAATTTCCCCGGTTATCCGGCGCAAATCCCCCCACCCACGGCTTCACCAGATGCGTGCGGACATAGTGGTAAACCGGAATCGCGGGCACATCCTCACCTAAAAGGTCTTCAGCCTGCTGATAGTATTTGCCGCGTTCTTCCAGTGAACTTGCTTTTGCCGCATTACGCATCGCTTCATCAAAGGCGGGGTTACTGTACTTGGTGGTGTTCTCGCTATCACCGGCCCGGAAGATATTGAGGAAACTTGAGGCATCATCATAGTCGGCTATCCACGCATAGCGCACGACATCAAAATTACCGGTGTGCATAGTGTCCAGCATGGTTTTCCATTCCTGGTTTTGCAGCTTCGCCTCGACGCCAAGGTTTTTCTTCCACATCGACGATGCGGCAATCGCAATACGCTGGTGCGTTTCGAAGGTGTTGTAGAGCAGATTCAAGCTAAGCGGATGCTCAGGACCAAAACCGGCTTCAGCCAGCAGTTTTTTGGCTTCAGCAATACGTTTTTCGAGCGGCCATGACGCATACTCCGGCGCATGCAGTTTCACCCCACCTATTTCCGGCTGGCTGATAACCCACGCTGCTCGCTGCCCCTGCCCCATCACCTTTTGCGCAATGATGTCTTTATCCAACGCCATATTCAGCGCCCGGCGCACGCGCGGATCATTAAACGGCGCGCGGGTTGTATTGAACTGATAGTAATACGTTGAAAGCTGAGGCGAGACATGCAGTTCATCCCCCATTGTTTTTTTCAGTTGCGCGAACTGGTTAACCGGTACGCTATACACAATGTCGATTTCACCGGCCTTATAGCGATTTACGTCAGCCGACTCTGAGCTAATAGGCAAATAAGTAACTTTATTAATAACCGTATGCCGATCGTCCCAATAATGTGGGTTACGCTCGGCAACGATGCGCTCATTAACCACCCACTGCGATAATTTGTACGGCCCGCTGCTGACAAAATGCTCTGGCCTGGTCCACTTATCGCCAAAACGACCTATCAACACTTTATCCAGCGGGACCAGAGATGGATGCGCCAGCATCGCCAGAAACGCCGCCGTCGGTTGCGTCAGGGTAATTTCCAGCGTGGTATCATCCCGAGCTTTGACTCCCAGCGTGGCGGGATCTTTTTTCCCTTGGGCAATATCAACCGCGTTCGCAACGTGCATGTTGCCCAGATACGAAGCATAAGGTGAAGCCGTTTGCGGCGAAACCAGACGCTGCCAGCTCCAGACGACATCCTGTGCGGTAATAGCAGATCCATCTGACCAGGTTATGCCCGGGCGTAAATGGAAGGTCCAGACAGTGTTGCCTTTATTCTCCCAGGACGAGGCTAGACGGGGTTCGATAGACCCATCCTGCTTGACAGCAACCAGACCGTCGAACATATCGCTGATTAAATTAAACTCAACGTTGCTTTCAACTTTATGCGGATCCAGAGATGCCGGCTCACTGCCGTTGTTTCTGACCAGTTCCTGTTTTTCTGCCAGTAGTGTTCCTGCAGGAACATTTGCCGCCCTCGCCGCGCCGTTTATAGACATCAAACAGACAGCCAACAGCGTAAACGTCAATATCTTCGATTTATGTTGAATCATTCCCTTTACCTTTTTGCTCTGTTTTATGTAGACACCGCTGTCACTGTCAGAGAGATTCAGGAATAACGCAATATTTTTCAGTTACCTGGTAGATAGCGATCTGACATTTTTGCACATACAGTGCTAACATCTAATTCGGGAACTTTTGTTGAAATAATATGCTTAAGTTTGGCGGGCTAAAATGCGTAAAGATGGGTAAAACCGCTGTGTCATTCCCCTTGATTTCATTATCCTCCATCATTAATTACATCTGTCATAAGAGAGTGACTCATGGATCGTATTATTAGTTCTTCGCGCGAGCGTACATCGCTACTCAGCACGCATAAGGTGCTGCGCAATACCTATTTCCTGCTCAGCCTGACGCTGGCGTTTTCAGCGATCACTGCGACCGCCAGTACCGTACTGATGTTACCTTCTCCGGGACTTATCCTGACGCTGGTGGGTATGTATGGTCTGATGTTCCTGACCTATAAAACGGCAGATAAACCGGTTGGTATTTTGTCAGCGTTCGCCTTCACTGGCTTCCTGGGCTACATCTTGGGACCGATGCTGAATACATACCTGTCCGCAGGCATGGGTGATGTTATCGCCATGGCGCTGGGCGGTACGGCGCTGGTCTTCTTCAGCTGCTCAGCCTATGTGCTGACCACGCGTAAAGATATGTCCTTCCTCGGCGGTATGCTGATGGCGGGTGTTGTAGTGGTGTTGATTGGTATGGTTGCCAATATCTTCCTGCAACTGCCAGCATTACATCTGGCAATCAGCGCGGTGTTCATTCTGATTTCTTCAGGCGCAATCCTGTTTGAAACCAGCAATATCATCCGCGGCGGTGAAACCAACTATATTCGTGCCACCGTTAGCCTGTATGTTTCGCTGTACAACATCTTCGTCAGCCTGCTGAGTATTCTGGGCTTCGCCAGCCGCGATTAAGATGTCCACACGCATTATCCAGCCCCGCTTATGCGGGGCTTTCTTTTTTGGTAAACTGCCGCCAGTTTGACTAACGCAGTGACGAATTATGTTGATCTTTGAAGGTAAAGAAATCAGTACCGATAGCGAAGGCTATCTGAAAGATACCACGCTGTGGAGCGAGGCGCTGGCGGAGAGAATCGCCGAAAACGAAGGCATTACGCTCTCCGCGGAACACTGGGAAGTGGTGCGTTTTGTCCGCGAGTTTTATCTGGAGTTTAATACCTCCCCCGCTATCCGCATGCTGGTAAAAGCGATGGCCAACAAGTTTGGCGAAGAGAAAGGCAACAGCCGTTATCTCTACCGCCTGTTCCCGAAAGGTCCGGCCAAGCAGGCAACTAAAATTGCCGGCCTGCCGAAACCGGTGAAATGTATTTAATAGCGGATACTAAATCCCTTTAGCTCGTCGCCAGGACGATGTGGTTCACTAAGAACCCGGTCAACCCTGGCGCTGCTCGGCCCCCCGGCTTTCAACCACTTCATCAGTTGTTCTACCCGGTCGCTTTCACCACAGGCGACAACCTCTACGCTGCCGTCATCCATATTCTTCGCGTAGCCGGTCAACCCCAGCCGTTGTGCTTCATGCTGGGTGGTGTAGCGAAATCCTACCCCCTGAACCCGGCCATAGACCCAGGCGATTATGCAGACTTTCGACATTGCGGTTCTCCTTATTAACGTATATGAAGGAACAGGTACCGAGGCCTCATCGCACCTGTTTCGGCAGACATCCGTAATGCTGGCGAAATCTTGCAGTAAATCGTGAACCTGACAGATAGCCACAGCGTAACGCTATTTCGCCAATCGGCAGCGTGGTCGACTGTAGTTGAGAGAGCGCACAGGACATTCGCACCTCCTCGACTATCTGCCGGTAACTCTGCGATTCCATCTGTAATCGTCTGCGTAACGTCGAGGTACTGATAGACAGGTGACCAGCAATCTCCTGAGCTGTCCATAGCTTAGCAGGGGATAACATAATTAGTTGTCGCACCTGTTCAGTAAGATTAAACCGTCGCTCGATAAGCAGAGGCCCCGCCACACCATCATGCAGTAGCGCCAGCAATAATCCCATCGCCTGATGCTCCTGCAATATTGCAGGTAAGTCCTGGCGTACTGCATCCAGCAAGCTTTCCCACATAAAAGCCAGTCCGTTGCTCATTGGCGTACATAGCGACGTCAATTTTGCCGGAGGGAAATCCTCGACCCAGTTATTTTTAAACGCGGTAATGATGCTCGTCGATAGCAACAACAAATCCGAGCGAAATGCTCCCTGTTCCGGCTGATTAATAATCTCCAGAGGCGTATTCGCCGGGATGATAATCAGCTCACCCGGTCCTGCAACCAGACGATTTTCATCCTGAATAATGACCTTACTTCCCTGCGTAATATGGCAAATAGCAGCAGAAAACAGTTTAACCCGATGCAAGTGGTGCAGATGGCCGGAACGCACCTCAGCGGTGGTAAGGTTGTTATGGCGAAAATGTACATCCTGCACCAGAGTATCCTCTTTATTTTCTTGCGTAAGTGGCGGTTAATTCAGCTTTAGCAATCACGTGGCTGTTCAGCATAAAACCGACTAGGGCACCGCTGGCGTTACTGTCAATTGGCAACTCGTCTGTATTTAACGCCCACACGGTAAACTGATAGCGATGAGGTTTATCGCCCGGCGGTGGACAGGCGCCACCGAATCCAGCATAACCGAAATCATTGCGTCCCTGAACTGCTCCAGCGGGTAACTTATCCATGCTGGCCCCGCCAGGAAGAGTGTGGATCTGAGCAGGAATATTTACGACGGTCCAGTGCCACCAGCCGCTTCCCGTTGGCGCATCAGGATCAAACAGCGTAATGGCAAAACTTTTGGCATCAACTGGCGGATTTTGCCAGCTCAGTTGTGGGGAGATATTGTCGCCACTGCAGCCAAATCCCTTAAACACCTGTTTTTGCGTTAACTTCAGGTTAGCGGGTATGTCGGTGCTGTTGAGGCGAAACGTCGAGGCGGCAGAGGTATTAAAACTCAACGCAACAATGGCGGCGGTAGCCAGAAAGTAGACAGCTTTCATTGCATTTCCTTTTTCTGATTAAGAAATAGCAATGTAAACGGTGGGCATAAAAGAAACTGTGCCTCTGTGATAGAGTTTTGTGCCGAAACGCTCAACGCCATACCCTGATGATTGACCTCACCATCTGTGCTACTCTACGCGCCATTTTATTTTAATGGTTTCAGGTTGGTAGTTTACTCCAGCCCGCGTCACTGTTTGTGAGAGGTTGCTCCGCATGACTGAATCTACAATTCCACATTATCCTCGTTTAGTGTTAGCCAAAGGGCGCGAAAAATCATTACTGCGCCGCCATCCGTGGGTATTTTCCGGTGCTGTCGCACGTATGGAAGGTAAAGCCAACCTCGGTGAAACCATCGATATTGTTGACCATCAGGGTAAATGGTTAGCACGCGGCGCGTACTCACCCGCGTCGCAGATCCGTGCACGCGTCTGGACATTCGACAAGTCTGAGTCCATCGATATTGATTTCTTCACCCGTCGTCTGCAGCAGGCGCAGACATGGCGTGACTGGCTGGCGAAAAAAGACGGTCTGGACAGTTACCGTCTGATCGCCGGAGAATCCGATGGCCTGCCGGGCATCACCATTGACCGCTTCGGCAACTTCCTGGTGTTGCAGTTGCTCAGCGCGGGGGCTGAATACCAACGCGCCGCGCTGATTAGCGCTCTGCAAATTGTTTTCCCGGACTGCGCCATTTATGACCGTAGCGATGTGGCCGTACGTAAAAAAGAAGGTATGGAGCTGACTCAAGGGCCAGTAACGGGTGAGCTTCCGCCAGCCCTGCTGCCAATTGAAGAGCACGGAATGAAGCTGCTGGTTGATATTCAGCATGGTCACAAAACCGGCTATTACCTCGATCAACGCGACAGCCGCCTGGCCACGCGTCGTTATGTGGAAAATCAGCGTGTGCTGAACTGTTTCTCTTATACCGGCGGCTTTGCGGTCTCAGCATTAATGGGCGGATGCCGTCAGGTCGTCAGCGTTGACACCTCTCAGGAAGCGCTCGATATTGCCCGCCAGAACGTGGAACTGAACAAGCTGGATCTGAGCAAAGCTGAGTTCGTGCGTGATGATGTGTTCAAACTTCTGCGTGCTTATCGCGATCGTGGTGAGAAATTCGACGTCATCGTGATGGATCCGCCGAAATTTGTCGAAAACAAAAGCCAGTTGATGGGTGCCTGCCGCGGCTATAAGGACATCAATATGCTGGCTATTCAGTTGCTCAATCCGGGCGGTGTGCTGCTGACTTTCTCCTGCTCTGGGCTAATGACCACCGATTTATTTCAGAAAATCATCGCTGATGCCGCAATAGATGCTGGTCGTGATGTACAATTTATAGAGCAGTTCCGTCAGGCCGCCGATCACCCGGTGATCGCTACCTACCCGGAAGGGCTGTATCTGAAAGGGTTTGCCTGTCGCATCATGTAACTTGAAAAGTGGAATATTACCCTTACATAAAGGGTATCTATTTCCCGGGAGGTGACTATGATTGCCAGCAAATTCGGTATCGGCCAGCAGGTCCGCCATTCCCTGTTAGGTTACCTCGGAGTGGTCGTGGATATCGACCCGGAATATTCGCTTGATCAACCGTCAGCCGATGAGTTGGCGGTTAACGACGAACTTCGCGCCGCTCCCTGGTATCACGTGGTGATGGAAGACGATAATGGTCTGCCAGTGCATACGTATCTGGCCGAAGCACAGCTGAGTAGTGAGCTACAGGAAGAACATCCGGAACAACCGTCGATGGATGAACTGGCGCGAACAATTCGAAAACAGCTTCAGGCCCCGCGCCTGCGCAATTGATGCTAACACAGGCCCGATGGCGATTCGCTAATCGGGCCTGTGCGTTTTGTTCGGCTACAGATCAGCCTTACTTCGCCAGTCCCAACCGCGGGATCTCAATCGCCGGGCAGCGATCCATCACCACCATCATCCCTGCATCGCGAGCCAGCACGGCTGCCTGCTCGTTAATCACGCCGAGCTGCATCCATAGCGTCTTCGCGCCGATGGCAATTGCCTCCTGAGCAACACCCCACGCCGCTTCAGAATTACGGAAGACATCTACCATATCCACTTTCTCTGGTACATCTGCCAGCGTCGCATAGCCCTGCTGCCCCAGCAGCGTTTTTCCGGCAACCTTCGGTGAAACAGGAATAACGTGATAGCCCTGATCGAGTAAATATTTCATCACCCGATAGCTTGGACGATCGGGTTTATCGCTTGCCCCCACCAGCGCAATCGTATGGGTCGTTGTCAAAATGCCAGCAATATCGGTCTCTTTCATCGTTTTCCTCCAGGCTGTTTAGCAAAGTGTACGACAAACCTGCCCCCGCAACCATTCATCCCATACTGGCGCATGAGAGCTAAACTCAAAAATATGTCTATATGTTAGTAAACATGATTATCGAAAAATTTAGATACATCTTATACAGATATTTTCTGGACAGGAGAAACCTATGAAAGCCGGCATTGTGACAGCCTTGATTGCCCTATGTTTGCCGGTAACCGTTTTTGCTACCTCTTTACGTCTGTCTAATGATATTGACCTTCTGGTACTGGACGGAAAAAAAGTCTCCAGCTCATTACTGCGTGGTGCCGACAGTATTGAGCTGGAAAATGGTCGGCACCAGCTCGTGTTTCGCGTAGAAAAAACCATTCGCCTGTCCAGCCACGAAGAACGTCTGTATATTTCGCCTCCGTTGGTCATCAGCTTTGATACCCAACTCGTCAGTCAGGTTAATTTCCACCTCCCACGTCTGAGCAACGAGCGGGATGCAACGCATTTTGATGATGCCCCGCGCGTAGAACTGCTGGATGGGGACTCCATGCCTATACCGGTTAAGCTGGATATTCTGTCAATCACGTCCACCGCAAAAATCGTAGATTATGAAATGGAAACAGAGCGCTATAACAAAGCGGCTAAGCATGCGTCTTTACCGCAATTTGCCACAATGATGGCCGATGACAGTTCGCTGCTTTCCGGGGTGTCAGAACTGGATCGCGTGCCGCCTCAGTCGCAAACACTGACCGAGCAGCGCTTAAAATATTGGTTTCAACAGGCTGACGCACAAACGCGAAGTAACTTCTTACAATGGGCGGAGAAACAACCCCCATCGTGACATTTATGTTCGTATACGCATTTTTTTTGTCTTTCTCTTGCAGCGTCAAGTGCTTCCAGTACTCTGTAACAAGGTTAACTTGGGAGCTGTACTATGGAATTAACGACTCGCACATTGCCAGCGCAGAAACATATTGCGTTGGTCGCACACGATCACTGCAAAAAGATGTTGATGAGCTGGGTTGAACGCCACCAGCCATTACTGGAAAAACACGTTCTGTATGCAACAGGAACAACAGGAAACTTAATTCAACGCGCGACAGGAATGGACGTCAACGCCATGCTGAGCGGCCCGATGGGGGGGGACCAGCAGGTGGGTGCGCTGATTTCAGAAGGGAAAATTGATGTGCTGATTTTCTTCTGGGATCCGCTCAACGCCGTTCCCCACGATCCTGATGTCAAAGCCCTGCTACGCCTGGCCACGGTCTGGAACATTCCAGTCGCCACCAACGTGTCAACGGCTGATTTTATTATCCAGTCGCCAAACTTCAACGACGCAACAGATATCTTGATCCCGGATTACGCCCGTTATCTGGCAGAACGCCTCAAATAAACGCTAAGCAGGCGGTAATTGCCGCCTGCTTTTCAGGGTTTCCTGGTCACCGGAACGTCTAATTGCTTAAGCTCATCAACAAAGCATGATGGCGCGTCTTTGCTAAACAGTAGCCATACCCGATGCCGCGCACGCGTTAGCGCCACATACAGCAACCGTCTCTCTTCCGCATCAGGAAAATCTTCAACAGCCGGGAGTAACGCCTCTTCCATAATCGACTCGCGAGCCGGAGCCGGGAAACCGTCATTCCCTTCATGAAGCCCCATAACAATGACATAATCCGCCTGCTGCCCTTTGCTGGCATGAATAGTCATAAAATCCAGCTGCAGCTTGGGCCAGCGGGTGGCCGCTTTGTCCAGGCTGGCAGGTTTGAGATGATGGTATCGCGCCAGCACCAGAATTCTCTCTTCGGCTTTTACAAAACCCGACAGCTTATCCAGCAACAGATCTAACTGGCTTTCGTCGAGCAACGTGACGGCTTTTTTATCACCGGTCGCCAGACTGTTCAGCGGTTTTGTGAGCTGGTGTGGGTTTTGTTGGATAAACTGGTTTGCAACTTCGCCAATACGGCTATTAAAACGGTAAGTCGTATCCAGATTACAGCTATCGCCCTCACCAAAATTTTGCTGGAATGCGGTTGTCAGAGAAAGCTGTGCTCCGCTGAACCGGTAAATGGCCTGCCAGTCATCTCCCACGGCAAACAGCGTGGTCTGCGAGTTTTGCTTACGCAAGGCGGCTAACAGGGCGGCGCGCTGAGGGGAAATATCCTGAAATTCATCGACCAGAATATGTTTCCACGGACTGATAAACCGCCCCTTCTCCAGAATGACAATAGCCTGATGGATCAACCCGGAGAAATCGACGGCATTCTCATCCTTCAGGGCACTCTTCCAGGCCTTGAGCAGCGGCGCCATTAGCTTTATGCGTTTACTGAACAGATCACGGATCTCCTCCGGAGCATTAGCAATCATCTCCGCCTGTGCTCCGCCATGCATACGCATCAAACTAACCCAGCGATCCAACCGGGAAGCCAGACGGCGCTGTAATTTTTCGTCATCCCAGAAGTTACCTTCGGGTACAGACCACTGCATTTCTTCTTCTAACCATTGTCGCCAACCTTTAGCCTGAGCCTTTTTCTCACTGCACTGCTGACGCCAGGTTGTTATAAAGAGTTTGTTGCGCGCGATAGCATCATTTTCCAGCTTGCTCACCGTTGGAACTTTTTTGCTACCTTGCGAAATAATGTGCAACGCCAGTGAATGGAACGTCCGTGCGGTGACCTCATCCGTATGCAGACGCTCACGGATGCGGTCATCCATCTCCTGGGCGGCTTTGCGTCCAAACGCCAGCAACAGGATTTGTTCTGGTGCGGCTTCTCCTCGTGCAAGCAACCAACCAGCCCGGGCAACCAACACAGATGTTTTACCGCTTCCAGCACCTGCAAGTACCAACAATGATTGCTCACCGTTCACCACCGCGCGCGCCTGAGCAGGGTTCAACGGCGAAGATTCAACATGCTGGAAAAACTCGGCATACTCTTCCAACATTGCATCGGTGTACGCCTGATTGTGCTGTAAGCGACAGGCTTCAATGTCTTTCAACCATGCCTGGCATTGACGTAACGCCTCCCGGCAATTTTCAAATTCCTCCAGCCGATTAACCGGGAGCGGTAACGCGGCAAAGGCACGGCGAATCTGCTGCTGCAGCCCTGACGTTTGTTCGCGCGTCAGCCATTTACTTTCACTAGTACGCGCCGCTATCGCATCCAACTGCTGCTGTAAAACCCCCGCAGCAACGTCACTCATTTCCTGGCTCCACTGTTGCCAGAGTGCATTTAAATGATGATGGAAGCGCTGGGTTTCCGCCCACTCTGTACCGTGAAGACGAACCACCTTCTCATCCGGGAGTACAAACTCCAGCTCGCCCCATACCAGGCCGCGTTTGCAATGAATAGCCAGTAACTGATTGAAGGGAATAAGATACTCGTGACGATCGCCGGAAACTTTAATCCCGGCATTGAGAATAACGGCCCGATCGTAAGGGTGTTGTGCCAGACGTTTTCCAAGAGAAGTTGCTTTCAGTTCCATAAGACTCAAGCGGATCCACACGAAGAGGTTTGCTTATCAGTGTAACCGCCAGAGAAAACGTGCTCCAGCCCAAAAAAACGTTACAATTGCCGAATTCACAGAAAACCAGAGTTAACCGAGGGTTTATGCGTACTGTTCTGAATATTTTAAATTTTGTGCTTGGGGGGTTCGCCACTACCTTGGCCTGGTTACTGGCAACGCTGGTCAGTGTCGTGCTTATTTTTACTTTACCCTTGACCCGTTCATGCTGGGAGATAACCCGACTTTCGCTGTTTCCCTATGGTAACGAAGCGATTCATGTCGATGAACTGAATCCGGCCGGTAAAAGCGTCCTGTTAAATACCGGCGGCACCGTGCTCAATATTTTCTGGCTGATTTTCTTCGGCTGGTGGTTGTGCCTGATGCACATCATCTCTGGTATTGCCCAGTGCATAACGATTATTGGTATTCCGGTTGGCATTGCGAACTTTAAAATCGCTGCCATTGCGCTCTGGCCGGTGGGTCGCCGGGTGGTTTCAGTAGAAGTTGCCCGTGCAGCGCGTGAAGCCAATGCACGTCGTCGTTTTGAATAATCAGGACCGATGGCCTTTATGTTAAGTCCTCTGCTCAAACGCTATACCTGGAACAGCACATGGCTGTACTACGTGCGGATTTTTATCGCGCTATGCGGCACAACGGCGCTACCCTGGTGGCTGGGTGACGTCAAGCTGACTATCCCACTCACGCTAGGTATGGTCGCTGCCGCACTTACCGATCTGGACGATCGTCTCGCAGGCCGATTGCGCAATTTAATCATCACACTGGTGTGCTTTTTTATTGCCTCAGCCTCCGTTGAACTGCTCTTCCCATGGCCATGGCTGTTTGCTATTGGGTTAACGCTTTCCACCAGCGGCTTTATTCTGCTGGGGGGATTAGGCCAGCGCTATGCAACTATTGCTTTTGGTGCATTGCTGATCGCCATTTACACGATGCTGGGCACCTCGCTTTACGATCAGTGGTATCAACAACCCATCCTGCTGCTCGCTGGCGCTATCTGGTATAACCTGCTGACGCTCACCGGTCATCTTCTGTTCCCCATCCGCCCCTTACAGGACAATCTTGCACGCAGCTACGAACAGTTAGCGCACTACCTGGAACTGAAATCGCGTCTTTTTGACCCCGACATAGAAGATGAAAGCCAGGCACCGTTGTATGATTTAGCTCTCGCGAATGGCCAACTGATGGCAACGCTGAATCAGACTAAAGTGTCGCTGTTGACGCGCCTGCGCGGTGACCGTGGACAACGAGGAACACGTCGCACGCTACATTACTATTTTGTGGCGCAGGATATTCATGAACGCGCAAGCTCTTCACACATTCAGTATCAAACGCTACGCGATCATTTCCGTCACAGCGATGTGATGTTCCGTTTCCAGCGGTTGATGTCGATGCAAGGGCAAGCCTGTTCACAATTATCTCGCTGTATTTTATTGCGCACGCCTTACCAGCACGATCCGCACTTTGAGCGCGCCTTCACCCATATAGATGCCGCACTTGAGCGCATGCGTGCCAGTGGTGAACCTGCCGACCTGCTCAATACGCTGGGTTTTTTACTGTCAAACCTACGGGCAATCGACGCGCAGCTTGCTACCATAGAGTCTGAACAGGCTCAGGTACTCTCGCGCAATGAGTCTGAAAATCAGCTTGCCGATGACAGTCCCCATGGATTCAGTGATATCTGGTTACGTCTGAGCCGTAATTTCACCCCTGAGTCTGCTCTGTTTCGCCATGCCGTTCGCATGTCGTTAGTGCTCTGTGTTGGTTACGCCATTATCCAGATAACCGGCATGAATCACGGATACTGGATCTTGCTGACCAGCCTGTTTGTCTGTCAGCCAAACTACAACGCCACCCGACATCGCCTGGCGCTCAGGATTATCGGCACGTTGGTTGGGATTGCCATTGGTTTACCGATCCTGTGGTTTGTGCCCTCTCTCGAAGGGCAACTGATACTCCTGGTGATCACTGGTGTACTGTTTTTTGCCTTTCGCAACGTCCAGTATGCTCACGCCACCATGTTTATCACGCTGCTGGTGTTACTGTGCTTTAACCTGCTCGGCGAAGGCTTTGAGGTTGCGCTGCCGCGTGTCATCGATACGCTAATTGGCTGTGCTATCGCCTGGGCTGCTGTCAGTTTCATCTGGCCAGACTGGCGTTTTCGTAACCTACCACGGGTAATTGAACGGGCGACTGACGCTAACTGCCGCTACCTTGATGCTATTCTCGAGCAATATCATCAGGGCCGTGATAATCGTCTGGCCTACCGTATCGCTCGCCGTGATGCGCATAATCGTGATGCTGAACTCGCCTCCGTGGTATCAAACATGTCAAGCGAGCCGGATGTCACGGCCCAAACCCGCGAAACGGCGTTCCGTTTACTGTGTCTCAACCATACGTTTACCAGCTATATTTCTGCGCTGGGCGCACATCGCGAACAACTGACCAATCCAGACGTTTTGGCATTGCTGGATGACGCTGTTTGCTATGTTGATGATGCCCTTCACCATCAACCCGCTGACGAGCAGCGTGTATATCAGGCGTTAGAAGGGCTGAAGCAGCGAATTCAGCACCTGGAACCACGCCCGGACAGTAAAGAGCCGCTGGTCGTTCAGCAAGTTGGGCTATTGATCGCCCTGCTCCCAGAGATCCGGCGATTACAGCAGCAAATTGACGTGCTGCCGTCTAATACCCCGGCTCCGGCGTAAGAGAACTTACCCACTCAACCAGCTCCTGGCGACGCGTCGCCGGGAGCGCGGCTTCATGTATCCCCCCTACCGCGCCTTCAAGGGCATAGAGTACTTTTACCGTCAGAGCCGGGTTATTTTGCCGAAGTTTCAGCCAGCACATTTGTGCCCCCAACGATCGCATGGTCCCCTCATCTTTAATTCCAGCTTCATTCAACAGAGTCTCCAGATGAAACGTCATATTCGGCAATTCCCGCAGACGATGCTGGGCAAAGCGACTCTGTTTTTCCTTAACCGCTGCATCCAACGAATATCGCGATAGCGACACCAGCTGCTGCTGGTTTTGCCACAGGGCATCGTTCACCTGGTAATAATTAAGTACAAGAGGACGTCCGCGCTTAATAAATGTCAGCCAGACAGGAGAATTTTGTACACAATACTGGGCGCTCTGCTCACAGGCGCGAAGATACAGCTCACCATTAGCGACCATGGCAAAGACCGTATCGCCAACCGTCAGACTGTAGCCACCAAACAGTGAGCGATAGTGAATTGTCCCCAGAGAAGCCAGATATTCCTGCGATTTATAGATCCTTGCATAAGAAAGCTCTTTCATAAAAATCCTTTTTAAATCATAACGTAAGCAAATGATTTTCAGTAGCGGATCCGTTAATGACGAAAATAGGCAACTTATGCGTATGGGGCAAGATGAATTTTATTTTTCCCGTGACGACGACTAAAAAATGCGAACCTGTTTCCGAAAATAAGGTTGATCTTTGTTGATGGCAGGGTTACTGTATATCCATACAGTAACTCACAGGGCTGGATTGATTATGTACACTTCAGGCTATGCAAATCGTTCATCGTCGTTCTCTTCCACATCAAGCAACATTGCGCGCGTTTCATCAGAGAACGCAACCGCTGGGCTTATCAGTGAAGTTGTCTATCGCGAGGACCAGCCCATGATGACACAACTGCTGCTGCTTCCCCTGCTGCAACAGTTAGGGCAACAATCACGCTGGCAGCTGTGGCTGACGCCTCAGCAAAAATTAAGCCGGGAGTGGGTGCAGTCAGCTGGACTTCCATTGACGAAAGTCATGCAAATTAGTCAGCTCTCCCCCTGCAATACGCTGGAATCGATGATTCGTGCGCTGCGCACGGGTAATTACAGCGTCGTTATTGGCTGGCTGGCGGAAGAATTAACGGAAGATGAACATGCCGAACTGGTCAAAGCGGCTGATGAAGGTAATGCGATGGGTTTTATCATGCGTCCGGTTCGCGCCCAGACACTTGCGGGGAGACAGCATTCCGGGCTAAAAATTCACTCGAATTTGTATCATTGAGTAAAATTAGGATTTATCCTGGAATTTTTTTTCATCTCTCAATTTGTCTTTGAGCTGTAATGTGTTTTTCGTCTGAACGCTTGTCTGAAGCGGTTTTCAGGATATCCTCAGTACATTTATTCAGCCATAAATGTTAAATATTGTGTATACAAGCCTTTTTTTTTCATATGCCTGACGGACTTCACACTTGTAAGTTTTCAACTACGTTGTAGACTTTACATCGCCAGGGGTGCTCGGCGTAAGCCGCAGATATCGGTAGAGTAACTATTGAACTGGTCCCCGGGTGAAGGATTTAACCGTGTTATCTCTCTTCGGAGATATTCATGGCGAATTTTGGATGATAACGAGGCGCAAAAAATGAAAAAGACAGCTATCGCAATTGCAGTGGCACTGGCTGGTTTCGCTACCGTGGCGCAGGCCGCTCCGAAAGATAACACCTGGTACGCTGGTGCTAAAATGGGCTGGTCTCAGTACCATGATATTGGCAACAACCAGATCAATAACACCGGGCCTACCCACGAAAGCCAACTGGGTGCCGGTGCGTTCGGTGGTTATCAGGTTAACCCGTACGTTGGTTTCGAAATGGGTTATGACTGGTTAGGTCGTATGCCGTACAAAGGCACTGCCGACACTACCAATCAAAATGGCGCTTTCAAAGCTCAGGGCGTTCAGTTGACCGCTAAACTGGGTTACCCAATCACTGACGATCTGGACGTTTATACTCGTCTGGGTGGTATGGTTTGGCGTGCAGACGCTAAAAGCAGCAGCGGCTTCAAAGACCACGACACTGGTGTATCCCCAGTATTCGCTGGTGGCGTAGAGTATGCAATTACTCCTGAAATCGCCACCCGTCTGGAATACCAGTGGACCAACAACATCGGTGACGCGAACACCGTTGGTGGTCGTCCGGATAACGGCCTGTTGAGCGTTGGTGTTTCTTACCGTTTCGGTCAGCAGGAAGAAGCAGCTCCAGTAGTTGTTGCTCCGGCTCCGGCTCCAGAAGTACAGACCAAGCACTTCACTCTGAAGTCTGACGTTCTGTTCAACTTCAACAAAGCAACTCTGAAACCAGAAGGCCAGCAGGCTCTGGATCAGATGTACAGCCAGCTGAGCAACCTGGATCCGAAAGACGGTTCCGTAGTAGTTCTGGGCTTCACTGACCGTATCGGTTCTGACGCTTACAACCAGGCTCTGTCCGAGAAACGTGCTCAGTCCGTTGTTGATTACCTGATCTCTAAAGGTATTCCTTCTGACAAAATCTCTGCACGTGGCATGGGTGAATCCAACCCAGTTACTGGCAACACCTGTGACAACGTGAAAGCTCGCGCTGCACTGATCGACTGCCTGGCTCCGGATCGTCGTGTTGAGATCGAAGTTAAAGGCATCAAAGACGTTGTAACTCAGCCTCAGGCTTAAGTTATCGTCTTATAAAAAACCCCGCTATGCGGGGTTTTTTTTCATCTGTTTTCATCCAAAGTAAGCCACGCATTAAACCAGCCGACCGCTACTCTTTCCCCAGCAACGCCTGTAAATCCTGTTTCAATGTCGACATTTTGTTCGCGTACTTCTCTTTATGCTCTGCGTCTTCAATTAGCTGCACAATAGTTTCAGAAAGCGTTTTTCCGCGCCGCTGCGCAAGACCAGCCAGACGCTGCCAGACCATAAATTCCAGATCGATGGATTTCTTCCGGGTATGCTGATGCTCAGCATTAAAGTGCCGCTTGCGCCTGGCACGTATGGTTTGTTTCATACGATTAAGCAGCGCAGGATTCATGTGTTCTTCAATCCAGCTATTGACCCGAACCGGTTCATTTTCGAGGGTTAGCAATAAATCAACGGCTTCTTTGGCAGCGCTGGCCTCGACGTAACGGGTGATTAATTCCCCCTCACGATGCTTCTTCACCAGATACTTCCATTTCCAGCCGCTTTCAAGGTTTTCAAGTTGTTGATATTTCATTGCGATCTCAATGTTACCGTGTAACTCTTATCAGAATATCAGCTTTTTCGGCATCTGAAGAAAAGAATATCCAGCCTGTGAACTGTCGCGTGTCATCACAACCGTTTCACGGTGCTTTCCAGGTGTTTAGTGGTGAGGGTTACGGTATAATCTCGTTTTTTACAACAGACTAAAAAACATCAACTTTGACCATTACGAAACTTGCATGGCGTGATCTGGTTCCTGATACCGACAGTTATCAGGAAGTATTTGCACAGCCGCACGTCACTGACGACACCGACACCTTACTTAGTGATACTCAGCCACGTTTACAATTCGCGCTAGAGCAGCTTCTTCAGCACTGGACAACATCCTCGTTCATGTTGGTAAAAGCACCGGAAGAGCTTGAGTATCTCAACCTTATTGCAAAGGCTGCACGTCCCTTGCACACGGATGCAGGAAGCCTGACTGGCGGTCATTACGACATCTCCGGTCACACTATTCGTTATCGTACAGCTGAGAAAGCGGAAGACAATTTTGCAACGTTGACGCAGGTGGTCAGCGCTGACTGGGCCGAAGCCGAACAACTGTTTGGCTGTCTGCGTCAGTTCAATGGCGAAATTACGCTGCAGCCAGGTCTGGTACATCAGGCCAATGGAGGTGTGCTGGTTATCTCATTGCGCACGCTGTTGGCCCAACCGCTGTTATGGATGCGCCTGAAAGCCATTGTCAGCCACGAGCGTTTTGATTGGGTGGCTTTTGATGAGTCTCGCCCGCTGCCTGTCTCCGTTCCGCCTATGCCGCTTAAACTGAAAGTGATTTTGGTAGGTGAGCGTGAATCGCTGGCGGATTTCCAGGACATGGAACCAGAGCTGGCTGAGCAGGCCATTTACAGCGAGTTTGAAGATAATCTGCAGATAGTGGATGCCGAAACCATGACGCAGTGGTGTCAATGGGTCACGCATACTGCTATGCGCAATAATTTGCCTTACCCCGCTCCTGATGCCTGGCAGGTTCTGATCCGTGAAGCCGTTCGCTATACCGGTGAACAGGATACATTGCCGCTTAACCCGCTGTGGATCACCCGACAGTTCAAAGAGGTGGCTCCGTTATGCGAGGGCGAAACCTGCAACGCTGAACAGTTCAGCCTGATGCTGGCTCAGCGCGAATGGCGTGAGGGATTCCTGGCTGAACGCATGCAGGATGAAATTCTGCAAGAGCAGATCCTTATCGAGACGGAAGGCGAGCGTATTGGCCAGATCAACGCCTTGTCGGTGATTGAGTTTCCGGGCCACCCACGCGCATTTGGCGAGCCTTCTCGTATCAGTTGCGTCGTGCATATTGGCGACGGCGAGTTTACGGATATTGAGCGCAAAGCCGAGCTTGGCGGAAATATTCATGCCAAGGGTATGATGATTATGCAGGCGTTCCTGATGTCGGAACTCCAGCTGGAGCAACAAATCCCCTTCTCTGCCTCGCTGACCTTTGAGCAATCTTACAGTGAGGTGGACGGTGACAGCGCGTCTATGGCAGAACTGTGCGCATTGATTAGCGCTCTCGCCGACGTTCCTGTAAATCAAAGTATCGCCATTACCGGTTCTGTCGATCAGTTTGGTCGGGCACAACCTGTCGGTGGTCTGAATGAGAAAATTGAAGGTTTCTTCACCATCTGCCAGCAGCGTGAGCTGACGGGCACGCAGGGCGTTATCATTCCTTCGGCTAACGTTAGACACCTCAGCCTGCAGCCTGCGCTGCTACAGGCCATAGAAGAAGAAAAATTCACTATCTGGGCGGTGGACGACGTGACCGATGCGCTGCCACTGTTGTTAAATCTGGTGTGGGATGGCGAAGGCCAGACAACGCTGATGCAAACCATTCAGGAGCGTATTGCCACGGCAACGCAACAGGAAGGTCGTCACCGTTTTCCATGGCCGCTACGTTGGCTGAACTGGATTATTCCGAACTGATCGGACTTGTTCAGCGTACACGTGTTAGCTATCCTGCGTGCTTCAATAAAATAAGGCTTACAGAGAACATGGTAGATAAACGCGAATCCTATACGAAAGAAGACCTTCTTGCCTCTGGTCGCGGTGAGCTGTTTGGCGCTAAAGGGCCACAACTGCCAGCACCAAGCATGCTGATGATGGACCGTGTCATCAAGATGACCGAAACCGGTGGCAACTTTGACAAAGGTTATGTTGAAGCTGAACTGGATATCAACCCAGACCTGTGGTTCTTCGGTTGTCACTTTATCGGCGATCCGGTGATGCCGGGCTGCCTGGGTCTCGACGCCATGTGGCAACTGGTTGGATTCTATCTCGGCTGGCTGGGCGGCGAAGGTAAAGGCCGTGCGCTGGGCGTAGGCGAAGTTAAATTCACCGGCCAGGTTCTGCCGACCGCGAAGAAAGTCACTTACCGCATTCACTTCAAACGCATCGTTAACCGTCGCCTGATCATGGGCCTGGCAGATGGTGAAGTGCTGGTTGATGGTCGTCTGATCTACACTGCAAACGATCTGAAAGTGGGTCTGTTCCAGGACACTTCCGCGTTCTAATCCAGAACTGCGAAGCAGCCAGACATTAACGTTTTCCCGTTTTATCTGGTGTGCAAAAAGGCGAAACCTCCGCTCTGCGGAGGTTTCTTTTATCTAAAGAGACAGAATCAGGCCATTAAAACCCTATCCCCCATGGCTTCTCGCCAGCCTCCCAGCCAGTATGACCTCTGATTCAGCGTCTGATAGGGACACATTTCTTTTGAGCGTCCGGCAATGCCGGCCTGATATCCACGTTGATGTGCCCGTTCCAGGCGATCTCGTTTTTGTCTCTTCATGCCTCGTTTCCCTCATTTTTGGGTCTGGTGGAAAAGAAAACAGTGATTACTAAGTGTGCAATCACACTAAACGAATACCCCTAAACATCAGGCTCGTCAATGCGCAAAATTCACGCCAGTGTCATATTTGTGAGCTACTCGCTAAATCATTTGTACAAAAATAGTCAGTCAGAACAGCTATCTCCACGGCTAATAAAATAAAAAAAACCGCCCCGGGCAATGAACCAGGGGCGGCATAATTTACAATTATTTAAGCTTAAGGGATGCGTTTCAGCTCTTGAGCAATGGCCGTTGCTTCCTGACTCCAGGCGTTGGCAAGAACCTTCACCATCTCATCGTAGCCGTCTTTCGTCTGCACAACTTCGATGTGGAACGGGCGTTTGATCAGTTGTCCCTGGTGATTCAGCAACCATTCACCGCTCACAATAACCTTACCATCGTACCGACCGTGGAAGCCGGTTACGGTCACGTTCAGCGTATCCTGAGTGCTTCCCAGCGGCTGTGAAGCGACAACCCAGCCAGGCAACTGCATACTGAGGTTCGCAACCAGTGTATTGCGCAATTGCTGATCTAATGGGCTGGCCCAGAGATTATTATTGGCTATCACATATTGCACATCGCTGGTCTGGTAAACCACCCCATTACCGGCCAGATAATCAGGTACCGCAATCTGTTCAACCCACAGCAGACGGTTTCCCTGATTGGCGGAGCTCTGCACACCGCCTTGTGCGATAGGGAGCTGGTAATAGCTTTTATTTTCTCCGCTGGAGCTGCATGACGTCAGCCAGACCGCCATCATCACCACTAGCCACTTTTTCATTGTTTCGCCCTCTTCGGCTCTGGATCTTTTTTGTCCTTCGCTTCAAATACCAGCGCATTACTCTTATCGTTCAACGTTTTCAGTACCGGTTGCAGTTCACGCAGTACCTGATCAAGACGCTGCATATCCGCCACCATCTTGTTGTAGGCCGCGGAACCAGGCTGGAAGCCCTGCATACTACGATTCAGTTCACGTAGCGTGTTCTGCATATCCGCCGGCAGATCCTGCATCGACTGGCTGGACGTGATCTTGTTCATGTTATCCAGCGTGGTTTGCAGATGTTTCATTGTGCGCTGGCTTTCCGACAGCGTATTGGTTGCCTGCTCAATCATCGGGTTCAGCGGCAGATTGTTAATCTTATCCAGCGCTTCCATCAGACGCTGTTGGATCTGCGCCAGACCACCGCTCACGGTCGGAATAATTTGATAACCATTAAATTCGCGCACACCGGTAATCGGCGGCTCTTTCGGGTAGAAGTCGAGATCGACATACAGCGCGCCGGTCACCAGGTTCCCGGTTTTCAGCGATGCCCGTAATCCGCGTTTAAGCAATTCCGCCAGATGAGCGCCAACATCGGTATCTTCTCCCAGCTGCGCCTTCAGACGTTCAGGTTCAATACGCACCAGCACCGGAATGCGGTAATCATTGTTAAATACCTGACGCATATTCGGTGAGAAGAAAGGTACTTTACTCACCGTACCCAAGCGGATGCCACGGAATTCCAGCGGTGCACCAGGCTGTAGGCCACGAATCGAATCTTTAAAGAACATCAGGTAATCAATATGATCGGTATACAGGGAATCCTGAATACTTTTTTGATCGTCATAGAGGTTAAATGAGGCCTGCTGCTCAACCGGTTGACCTTGTTCCAGTCCTTCGGGCACATCAAAACTTACACCACCGCCAAACAGCGTGGAGAGCGATCCCATTTCTACGCGCATACCTGCTGAGGTAAGATCTACGGCGATCCCGCTGTCTTTCCAGAAACGTACATTGCTGGTCACCAGACGATCGTTAGGCGCATTGATGAAAAGCTGATAGCTGATCGTACGCTTTTGCGCATCAAACGTGCTGGTTTCAACCGAGCCCACACGATAACCGCGGAAAAGCACCGGATCGCCTGGACTCAACTGACCGGCTTTTTTGCTGTCCAGAATCACACGGATCCCTTTTGCATCTGGCGGGGCCAGCGGCGGTGAATCCAGCAGTTGGTAATTTTCCAGCTTACTGCCTTTATTGCCAGGCTGCAGTTCAATATAAGCCCCGGACAATAGCGTGCCGAGCCCACTGATACCTTCACGTCCAACCTGCGGCTTCACCACCCAAAAGACAGAATCTTTATGCAGCAGCTTTTCCATTCCGGAGTTAAGACGCGCTTTAATCTCCACATGGGTCAAATCATCAGTCAGGGTTGCGCTCTCGACGATACCGACATCCACGCTGCGGCTTTTAATCGTCGTTTTGCCCCCTTCAATACCTTCGGCATTGGTGGTAATCAGCGTGACTTCCGGCCCCTGATGACTGTAGTGATAAAACAGAACCCACGCGCCAATGAGTGCAGTAACGATAGGGAATATCCACACAGGCGACCAGTTTTTTACCTTTTGCACTTTGGCTTCCCCACTTTTAGATTCCATGCTGTCAGGACTCCTCATGGCCTGGTTCTGGTTCACGGTCCCACGACAGACGCGGATCAAATGTCATCGCAGAAAACATTGTCATAATGACGACTAAAGCAAACATCAAAGCACCCATTGCAGGATAAATGTTCATTAACCCTCCCATGCGCACCAGCGCAGAGAGTACCGCAATCACAAAGACGTCGATCATTGACCAGCGACCGACAAATTCCACAACTTCATAAATCAGGTGCATACGTTCGCTGTCGCGTTTGCCGTGCCCTTTGGCATCCCAGCATAGCCAGGCAATGGCGATCATTTTCAACGTCGGCACCATAATACTGGCGATAAAAATAACCGCAGCCACCGGGTAAGAGCCTTCGCTCCAGATTAAAACCACCCCCTCAATTATCGTTGATGGCAGCTTTGACCCGAGCAGATCGGTAATCATAATCGGCAAAATATTGGCAGGAAGATAAAGCATGATCGACGTGAACAGTAATGCCAACGTCCATTGCAGACTGTTTTTGCGCCGCACATAGCCTTTCGTCTGGCAGCGCGGACACACCCGTTCATCAGCGGGAAGAACCGCGGTGCAGCAAGAGCAGGAACGCAGTCCCTGTCGAATGCCGGGCACGCCAGGTTTTAACTCCTGCTTAATCACTGGCATTGGCGCAATATCATCCCACAGCCAGCGACGGTCAACGCACTGGAATGCGCGCAGTTGCAAAACGCAAAAGAAGCACCACGGAATAAAGCTGCTGCCCACGCCGATATCGCCGTAAGCCATAAGCTTAACGAAGCTGACCAGCACGCCAGCGAGGAAGATTTCCGCCATCCCCCAGCTTTTTAACTGGAACAGGACGCGTGCAAGACCCGCCTTAAGTCTGGCGGGCATCTGCACCCGATTCACCAGCAGCAGGATAGTCAGCAGGCAAAACGCGGGGACCAACTGCACGAATAATAAAAAGAAGGTGCCGAGACTGGCGTAGTCTTCAGAAAAGAGAACGCTGGGGATCTCCAGCAACGTCACTTCGCTGCTCACCCCTGCAACGTTCATATTCACAAAGGGGAAGAGGTTTGACAGAAGCAGCATGAATAATGCTGCTAATACATAGGCGGTAGGACGCTGCCGCGGCGCGTCCCACTCAACCGTTAACGTAGTGCCACATCGTGGACATGCCGCTTTTTGACCATGCTCAAGGCGAGGTAACGCCACCAGCATGTCACACTGCGAGCACAAAATATGCTTCGCGGCATGGTGATGTTCGCACATATGTGCTCCTTTAAATTATGCGCCGTTCTTCAAAGACTCAAGATACTCCCAGCGCTCAAAGGCTTGCTCAAGTTCTTGTTCCGCTTCGTTCAGATTAGCTAATACCTGCTGTGTTTGCTCATGTGGCTGACTGAAAAAAGCGGCGTCAGCAACCTGAGCTTGTAGTCTTTCCAGTTTAGCTTCCAGTTCTTCAAGCTGAGCGGGGAGCTGCTCCAGTTCGCGCTGCAGTTTATAGCTTAGTTTGCTCGTGCCACGTTTGACAATTTCTGCTTTAGGAGCAACAGCTTCCTCTGTTTTTTTCGCGACCGGTTGTTTAAACGCCACATACTGAGATTGCTGGCTGCGCGCGTCATGATAACCGCCGACATAACGACCAATTTTACCACCGCCCTCGAAGATCCAGCATTCAGTTACAGTATTATCCACAAACTGACGGTCGTGGCTTACCAGCAGTACAGTCCCCTGATAGCTATCAATTAGTTCTTCAAGCAGTTCCAGCGTTTCGACGTCAAGATCGTTCGTTGGTTCATCGAGAATCAAAAGATTGCTGGGTTTCAGAAAAAGACGCGCCAACAGCAGGCGATTTCGTTCCCCACCAGAGAGCGCTCGCACTGGCGTCATCGCGCGTTTCGGATGGAACAGGAAGTCCTGCAGATAACCCAGCACATGGCGAGGTTTACCGTTAACCATCACCTCTTGCTTACCTTCAGCCAGGTTGTCCATCACGGTTTTATCGGGATCCAGTTCGGCGCGGTGCTGATCGAAATAGGCCACTTCCAGCTTGGTGCCGACGTGAATGCGTCCACTGTCAGCCTGAAGCTGGCCTAACATCAGCTTCAGCAGCGTTGTTTTGCCGCAGCCGTTCGGTCCGATTAGCGCAATTTTGTCGCTGCGCTGTACCTGTGCTGAGAAATCTTTTACCAGTTGCTTTCCATCAACCTGGTAATCCACGTTCTCCATTTCGAAAACAATCTTGCCTGAACGGCTCGCCTCTTCGACCTGCATCTTCGCCGTGCCCATCACTTCGCGACGTTCGCCACGCTCGCGACGCATCGCTTTCAGCGCGCGCACGCGGCCTTCATTACGGGTACGGCGCGCTTTGATCCCCTGACGGATCCAGACCTCTTCCTGCGCCAGCTTGCGGTCAAACTCTGCATTTTGTAACTCTTCTACGCGCAGCGCTTCTTCTTTTTCCAGCAGATACTGATCGTAATTCCCCGGATAAGTCACCAGCTTGCCACGATCGAGGTCGACGATACGCGTCGCCATATTTCGTATAAATGAACGGTCATGGGAAATGAAGATGATTGTCCCATTGAAGGATTTCAGGAACCCTTCCAGCCAGTCGATGGTTTCAATATCCAGGTGGTTTGTTGGTTCATCCAGCAGCAGTACACGCGGATTGCTCACTAACGCGCGGCCCAGCGCCGCTTTACGCAGCCAACCGCCTGAAAGCGAAGAAAGTGCGGCGTTTGGATCCAGCCCCAACTGCTCCAGCACTTCATTAATACGGCTTTCGAGCTGCCACAGATTGTGATGATCGAGCATTTCCTGAACCCGCGCCATCTCATTCAGATTTCTGTCGCTCGGATCAGTCATCACCAGACGCGAAATATCGTGATAACGTTTGAGATACTCGGCCTGTTCTTCGATACCCTCGGCAACGAAATCATACACGCTGCCTTCAACATTACGCGGCGGATCCTGTTGCAGACGCGCCACAACCAGATCCTGCTCATAAATGATACGCCCGTCGTCAAGCCCCTGCTCACGGTTCAGGATCTTCATCAGCGTCGATTTACCTGCGCCGTTACGGCCAACCAGACAGACGCGTTCGTTATCTTCGATATGCAGTTCTGCATTATCAAGAAGCGGCGCATCGCTGAACGACAGCCATGCACCATGCATACTGATCAATGACATTTATTTATCCTTTCAGGCTGCGGTAATCAGCCAGCAATTGTGGATCTGACGGTTACGGGCAAAATCCTGGGAAAGCGTTTTTTGGGTAATTTCTTGTGCTTTCAATCCCAGTTCAGCCAAACCGTCGAGATCCATACGGAACCCACGTTTGTTGTTGGAGAACATGATCGTGCCGTCTTTACGCAGTAGACGTTTCAGATCTTTCATCAGCGCCAGATGATCGCGCTGCACATCAAACGAATCTTCCATACGTTTTGAGTTAGAGAACGTCGGCGGATCGATGAAAATCAGATCAAACTGTTCATTCGCATCACGCAGCCAGCCCAGGCAATCGGCCTGAATTAAACGATGAGCGCGACCGCTCAATCCGTTCAGGCGCAGGTTACGTTCCGCCCATTCCAGATAGGTACGCGACATATCGACCGTCGTGGTGCTACGCGCACCGCCCAATCCTGCATGTACGCTGGCGCTACCGGTGTAGGAAAACAGGTTGAGGAAGTCCTTACCTTTACTCATCTGCCCCAACATACGGCGCGCAATACGGTGATCGAGGAATAAACCCGTATCAAGGTAGTCAGTCAGGTTCACCCACAGGCGCGCGTTGTACTCGCTTACCTCAATGAATTCACCCTTCTCATTCATCTTCTGATACTGATTCTTGCCTTTCTGACGCTCACGGGTTTTCAGCACCAGTTTGTTTGGCGCGATTTCCAGTACTGACAGCGTGGCGGCAATGATGTCGAACAAGCGTTGACGTGCTTTTTGCGCATCGACCGTCTTCGGCGGTGCGTATTCCTGAACCACGACCCAATCACCGTAACGATCTACTGCAACGTTGTATTCCGGCAGGTCAGCGTCATACAGGCGATAGCATTCAATGCCTTCCTGACGCGCCCATTTTTCCAGCTTCTTAATATTCTTGCGCAGGCGGTTGGCATAATCTTCCGCTACCGTGGCAGGCTTGCTGTCCGCAGTGGTCTCTGCAACGTGATAATTCTTCTGCACACAATCCAGCGGGCCGTTTTTCGCTTTGAACTGCTTGTCGGCACGTAATTGCAGGCTGCTGAGCAGATCCGGCGAGGCGCTGAACAGCGACAAATTCCAGCCGCCAAACTGGTTTTTCATCGTACGGCCCAGCAGGCTGTGCAGGGCAATCAGCGCCGGTTCGCTATCCAGACGTTCGCCGTAAGGCGGGTTACTGATAACCGTCCCATACGGTCCTTTCGGCAGCGGATTGCTCAGTTTGGCGACATCTTTCACGTCAAATGTCATCAGATCGGCGATACCGGCGCGGCGAGCATTACTACGCGCTTTTTCAATCACGCGCGCATCGCTATCGGATCCATAAAAATGCGAGGTATAGTCAGCCAGTCCCTTACGCGCACGCACCTGCGCTTCGGCTTTAACTTCTTGCCAGACAGCTTCGTCGTGTTGCGCCCAACCGCTGAAGCCCCAGTATCCACGGTGCAGACCCGGCGCGCGATCGGTCGCCCACATTGCCGCTTCAATCAGCAGTGTGCCGGAACCACACATCGGATCGAGTAACGGGGTTCCCGGCTGCCAGCCAGAACGCATAACAATTGCCGCGGCCAGCGTCTCTTTAATCGGTGCCTGACCCGCGCGATCGCGATAGCCACGCTGATGCAAACCGTCACCGCTCAGATCGAGCGCAATGCTGGCAGTATCTTTGTTCAACCAGACGTTGATGCGCAGATCCGGAGATTCACGATCCACATTCGGACGCGGCATATTTTTGCGGGTAAAGGCATCGACAATCGCATCCTTGACCTTCAGCGCGCCGTACTGGCTGTTACGAATGGTCTCGTTCAGTCCGCTAAAATGGACGGCAAACGTAGCACCAGGGTTAAATATCTCTGTCCAGTCGATTGCCTGAACGCCGAGGTACAGATCAAGATCGCTGTAGACCTTGCACTCTCCCATCGGCAGGATAATGCGCGAGGCCAGGCGGCTCCACATCAGGCTCTGGTAAACAAGCCGCGTGTCGCCCTTAAAATGGACCCCACCCTGAACGACCTGACACTCCAGCGCGCCGAGGTTTTCCAGTTCAGTTTTTAACAGCTCTTCCAGCCCGCGGGCCGTACTGGCAAACAGAGAATTCATAATGTCACTTTTACTCCGAGAAAATTGCTGCGCATTATAGCTAATATGGGCTGTATGTCATAAAGTTGAAGGCTTATTTTCATTCGAGGGGCTGTACAGTGGTCACGTTAACCCGACTTTTTATTCATCCGGTTAAATCAATGCGCGGCATTGGGCTTACGCATGCCCTGGCAGATATTAGCGGTCTCGCCTTTGATCGCATATTTATGATCACTGAACCTGACGGAACGTTCATAACTGCCCGCCAGTTCCCACAAATGGTCCGTTTTACGCCTTCCCCATTCCACGATGGGCTGCATCTTACAGCGCCAGATGGCAGCAGCGCGCTCGTGCGATTTGCCGACTTCGCTCCCCAGGATGCGCCAACAGAAGTATGGGGAAACCATTTTACCGCGCGTATTGCGCCAGCGGCTATCAACCAGTGGCTTAGCGGCTTTTTCTCCCGTGAAGTGCAGTTACGCTGGGTCGGACCGCAGCTGACGCGCCGTGTAAAACGCCATGTTGATGTTCCTTTATCCTTCGCTGATGGTTATCCTTATCTGCTGGCCAACGAAGCATCCCTGCGCGATCTGCAACAGCGCTGTCCGGCAAGCGTCAAAATGGAACAGTTTCGCCCCAATATAGTGGTTTCGGGAGCTGGTGCCTGGGAAGAAGATACCTGGAAAGTGATTCGTATTGGCTACGTCATTTTTGATGTAGCAAAACCCTGTAGCCGCTGTATTTTCACGACAGTTAGCCCGGAAAAAGGCCAGAAACATCCATCCGGTGAACCGCTTGCCACATTGCAAACCTTCCGTACTGCGATAGATAACGGCGATGTCGATTTCGGTCAGAATCTTATCGCGCGTAACAGTGGCGTTATTCGCGTCGGCGATGAGGTAGAAATTTTGGCAACCGGCCCCGCCAGAGCGTACGGCGCGGCTGAATCAGACGAAACTACACCCGAACAACAACCTGATGCCACGGTGCTTATTGACTGGCAGGGACAGACCTTTCGCGGAAATAATCAACAGGTATTGCTTGAGCAGTTGGAAAACCAGGGTATCCGGGTTCCCTATTCATGCCGGGCAGGCATTTGCGGATGCTGTCGAATTCGACTGGTAGAAGGCGAAGTTAGCCCGTTGAAGAAATCAGCGATGGGGGACGACGGAACGATTCTGTGCTGTAGCTGTGTTCCCAAAACGGCAATCAGGCTGGAGAGCTAAACCGCCTGCTCAAGGCTGAAACTGTCAACAACGGCCTGCGGTTTCAGTCTGTCATTCATTATTTTAATCGCATCGCCAAGCTGCATCGTACGCCCGGCGATAACCACGCCAGGTTGCGCAAGCAGGCAAAGCGCGGCGTTTTCACCCGGCTCAACCACTAACAGGTTTACCTGTTCATCGGTATCGCTTAAATCAACACAGGCTGCGTCACCCACGACCGGCGACCAGTTAATACCGTGTGCGACAAAGTGCCAGCTTTTTGGCATTTGCGGTTTGAGATAACGAATCGCCACCAGCGCATTAAGCACCAGTTCCGCTTTTTGTTCTTTGGCTAAATCCAGGTAGCGACATTTTTCTTCAAAGGAAAAATAAAGCGCGGCGTCATCAACACAAAAACCTGACGGAGAAAATGCATCAGGAGTGAGCATTTTACGAGCAAAACGCGAACGGAATAACATGCCATTGGCTAAATCGAGCATCATACGATCGTGCTCTTCATCATAATACCAGCGCCAGTTATCGTCGGGTTTAATTCGCATCAGTTTCTCTCCTTTCCTTAATCATCACCGTTACGACAGTATCCTTTTGCCGCTTCGTTTATTGCCCTAATAATAAAAGCTCAGAATGTTTAAATAAGCAACAGTAAAGGAATATAAAACAACCAGGGCTAGAAATAAAGCCCTGGTTTGTGATTAAGGTAGCATTCAGATATTGCTGACGATTTCTTTTATCAACGGCGGACCTTTAAAAATAAAGCCCGAATAAATCTGTACGAGGGTTGCACCAGCAGCTATTTTCTCACGTGCAGCAATCACCGAGTCGATACCACCAACGCCAATAATCGGCAGCTGACCTTTTAATTCCTGAGACAACTGGCGAATAATTTCTGTACTTTTTAATTGCAACGGTCGACCGCTCAGACCACCCATTTGATCGCAATTTTTCATTCCCTGAACAAGAGAACGATCGAGGGTGGTGTTAGTCGCAATTACGCCATCAATATTATGACGAACTAAACTATCGGCGACCTGGATCAGTTCTTCCACAGAAAGATCCGGCGCGATCTTTACCGCCACCGGAACATATTTATGGTGGATCGCTTGCAGATCGTTTTGCTTATTTTTAATTGCCGTCAGGAGATCGTCCAGCGCCTCGCCGTATTGTAGCGTACGTAATCCCGGCGTATTCGGCGAAGAGATATTAATCGCGATATAGCCAGCATAAGCATAGACTTTTTCCATACAAATCAGATAGTCATCTTTGCCGTTCTCTACTGGGGTATCTTTGTTCTTACCAATATTAATACCCAGAATACCGTCGAAATGTGATTTTTTAACGTTCTCAACCAGGTTATCAACCCCGTGGTTATTAAACCCCATGCGGTTGATCAAACCTTCTGCATCGACCAGACGGAACAGACGCGGTTTATCGTTACCCGGCTGAGGGCGTGGCGTCACGGTACCAATCTCAATGGAACCAAATCCCATCGCGCCGAGCGCATCAATGCACTCCCCGTCTTTATCCAGTCCGGCAGCAAGCCCGAGCGGATTTTTAAACGTCAACCCCATACAGGTAACCGGTTTTGCCGGTACTTTCTGGCGCACAAGCGCTTCAAGCGGTGTGCCGGTAATGCGACGTAATTGCTGGAATGTCAATTCATGAGCGCGCTCTGGATCGAGCTGAAAAAGGGCTTTACGAACGAAGGGGTAGTACATGAACTCTCCTGGATTCCCGGTGTGCAAACCGGGGGCGTATTATGTGCGATCGCGAGCAAAAAGGGAATTGACCTGCGGCAATAAATAGCAATCGTTTTCCTCGCCTCTGCCTTTTTATTCAATTTCCAACTTTTCTATCCCGTATAAATCATTTCGATAAACAAAGCCTCTCTGCCAGACTGCACAAATTGTTATCAATGTTAACCAAAAGCAAACAATTAGTTATAAGGGGAGAATGAAATTATGCGCGTCATCACTCTGGCGGGGAGCCCTCGCTTTCCCTCTCGATCCAGTGCGTTACTGGAATATGCCCGAGAAAAACTTCACGGTCAGGATGTCGAAATCTTTCACTGGAACCTGCACAATTTTGCCCCGGAAGACCTAATCTATGCTCGTTTCGACAGTCCGGCGCTGAACACATTTATCGAACAATTGCAGGATGCAGACGGGCTGATTGTCGCAACACCAGTCTATAAAGCCGCTTACTCTGGCGCCCTGAAAACCCTGCTCGACCTACTCCCCGAGCGGGCGCTGGAAGGGAAAGTGGTTTTGCCGTTGGCGACCGGCGGCAGCGTGGCGCATTTACTTGCCGTCGATTACGCGCTGAAACCGGTACTGAGCGCATTAAAGGCCCAGGAGATCCTGCACGGTGTGTTTGCCGATGATTCACAGGTGATTGATTATCAGCATAAACCTCAGTTTACGCCCAATCTTCAGCAGCGTCTGGACAGTGCGCTCGATACCTTCTGGCAGGCGTTGCATCGTCGCGATGTCCAACTTCCTCAACTGAACACCCTGCGAGGTGCCGCTCATGCTTGATTTTCTCAGGCGTCACACGTCATGGCTGGCACTGACCGGGTTGTTGTCGCTGTCAACGCTGGGGCATGCCGCAGAATCGGCCCCCGATGCTCTGCGTATTGGTTACCAGAAAGGAAGCGTCAGTATGGTGCTGGCCAAAAGCCATCAGCTACTCGAGAAACGCTATCCGCAGACTAAAATCTCGTGGGTCGAATTCCCGGCTGGACCGCAAATGCTGGAAGCACTCAATATCGGCAGTATCGATCTCGGCAGTACCGGTGACATTCCGCCGATTTTCGCCCAGGCAGCCGGGGCCGATCTGGTTTACGTGGGCGTCGAGCCGCCCAAACCGAAAGCCGAAGTGATTCTGGTGCCAAAAAATAGCCCGATCCAGAGCGTCGCGCAGCTTAAAGGACATAAAGTCGCCTTCCAGAAAGGCTCCAGCGCCCACAATTTACTGCTCCGGGCGCTGCAACAGGCCGGACTGAAATTTACCGATATTCAACCGACGTATCTGACTCCCGCCGATGCGCGAGCGGCCTTTCAGCAAGGAAACGTGGATGCGTGGGCTATCTGGGATCCCTATTATTCCGCCGCGTTACTGCAAGGTGATGTACGCGTACTGAAAGACGGCTCAGACCTCAAGCAAACCGGTTCGTTTTATCTCGCCGCCCGTCCTTATGCCGAGAAAAATGGCGCTTTTGTACTTGGCGTACTGGATACCTTTAGCCAGGCCGATGCGTTAACGCTCAGTCAGCGCCAGCAAAGCATTACCCTGCTGGCCAAAACCATGGGGCTGCCCGAACCGGTGATTGCGTCTTATCTGGATCACCGTCCGCCAACCACCATTGTGCCAGTCAACGCCTCTGTTGCTGCCCTGCAACAACAAACCGCCGATCTGTTTTATGACAACCGTTTGGTGCCGAAAAAAATCGATATTCGCCAGCGTATCTGGCAACCCACTCAGCAGGCAGGAGAAAAATTATGAGTCTGAATATGTTCTGGTTTTTACCCACCCACGGTGACGGTCATTATCTTGGAACGGAAGAAGGTTCGCGCCCGGTCGATCACAGTTATCTGCAACAAATCGCGCAAACGGCCGATCGTCTTGGATTTACCGGCGTCCTGATCCCAACCGGTCGCTCTTGCGAAGATGCCTGGCTGGTCGCCGCTTCGATGATCCCGGTCACCCAGAGATTAAAGTTTCTGGTCGCGCTGCGCCCAAGCGTCACCTCGCCAACGGTTGCCGCACGTCAGGCTGCGACGCTCGACAGACTCTCAAATGGCCGGGCGTTATTTAACCTGGTGACCGGCAGCGATCCGCAGGAGCTGGCAGGCGACGGCGTGTTCCTCGATCACACAGAACGATATGAAGCCTCTGCTGAATTTACTCAGGTCTGGCGGCGACTGCTGCAAGGTGAAACGGTGGATTTCAACGGCAAACATATTCATGTTCGCGGCGCGAAGCTGTTTTTCCCTCCCGTACAACAACCCCAGCCACCGCTTTATTTCGGCGGCTCGTCTGATGTCGCACAAGACCTTGCTGCCGAGCAGGTTGATCTTTATCTGACCTGGGGCGAGCCCCCTGAGCAGGTGAAAGCGAAGATTGAACAGGTGCGAGCCAAAGCGGCGGCGCTCGGGCGCAAGATCCGCTTTGGTATTCGTCTGCATGTGATCGTACGGGAGACAACCCACGAGGCGTGGCAGGCAGCGGATCGTCTGATAGCCCACCTTGATGACGACACCATTGCCAAAGCCCAGGCCGCCTTCTCAAGAACGGATTCGGTTGGTCAGCAGCGAATGGCTGCACTGCACAATGGTAAACGCGACAAACTGGAAATTAGTCCGAACCTGTGGGCAGGCGTTGGACTGGTACGCGGTGGTGCGGGTACCGCGCTGGTCGGAGATGGTCCGACTGTCGCGGCGCGTATCAACGAGTATGCCGCGCTGGGAATCGACAGCTTTGTGTTGTCCGGATACCCACATCTGGAAGAGGCATACAAGGTTGGCGAGCTGCTGTTCCCGCATCTGGATGTTGCTATACCGGAAATTCCGCAGCCGCAATACCTGCAACAACAAGGTGAAGCGGTGGCAAACGAATTTATCCCGCGCAAAGTCGCGCAAAGCTAAGGAGCGGCTAATGGCAACGCCGAAAAACAGGTGGTTATTACGCCTCGCGCCCTGGTTTTTACCGGTAGGTTTGGTGGCGCTCTGGCAGCTCGCATCTTCAATGGGCTGGCTGTCCACTCGCATTCTGCCCTCTCCGGAAGGTGTTATCGAAGCTTTCTGGACGCTTTCCGCCAGCGGCGAGCTTTGGCAGCATCTGGCCATCAGTTCCTGGCGCGCGCTGATCGGATTCTCCATCGGTGGATCGATTGGCCTGACACTGGGACTTATCAGCGGTCTTTCGCGTTGGGGAGAACGCCTGCTGGATACCTCGGTGCAGATGCTGCGTAACGTACCGCATCTGGCGCTGATCCCGCTGGTGATTTTGTGGTTCGGCATTGATGAATCCGCCAAGATCTTTCTCGTGGCGTTGGGCACGCTGTTCCCAATTTACATCAACACCTGGCATGGGATCCGTAGTATCGATCGTGGGCTGGTAGAAATGGCGCGCAGCTATGGATTATCCGGCTTTTCACTGTTTGTTCATGTGATCCTCCCCGGCGCCCTGCCCTCGATTATGGTCGGCGTGCGTTTTGCTCTCGGGCTGATGTGGCTGACGCTGATTGTGGCGGAAACTATTTCTGCCAATGCAGGTATTGGTTACCTGGCGATGAACGCCCGCGAATTTCTGCAAACCGATGTGGTCGTGGTGGCCATTATTCTCTACGCCCTGCTCGGCAAACTTGCCGACGTCAGCGCCCAATTGCTGGAGCGAGTCTGGCTACGCTGGCATCCGGCTTACCATGTAAAGGAGGCTACCGTATGAATACCGCTCGCCTGAACCAGGGTACACCGCTGTTGCTGAGCGCCGTGACAAAACAATACGCCGCCAATACAGTGCTCAATCAATTAGATTTGCATATTCCGGCCGGACAGTTTGTTGCCGTGGTTGGCCGCAGCGGCGGTGGTAAAAGTACGTTGCTGCGTCTGCTGGCAGGGCTGGAATCGCCGACCTCAGGCGCATTACTTGCCGGAACCACCCCACTGGCGGAAATTCAGGATGATACGCGTATGATGTTCCAGGATGCGCGTCTGCTGCCATGGAAGACGGTTATCGATAATGTGGGCCTGGGTCTGAAAGGTCAGTGGCGCGATGCGGCCCGAGATGCGCTGGCCGCCGTTGGGCTGGAGAGTCGTGCTCACGAATGGCCGGCTGCGCTGTCCGGTGGACAAAAACAGCGTGTAGCCCTGGCACGGGCATTAATTCATCGCCCCGGTTTGCTGCTGCTGGATGAACCCCTCGGCGCTCTGGATGCCCTAACCCGCCTTGAAATGCAGGCTCTGATCGTCTCTTTATGGCAAGAGCACGGCTTTACCGTACTGCTGGTCACTCATGACGTCAGTGAAGCGGTGGCAATGGCCGATCGCGTGTTGCTGATTGAGGACGGAAAAATCGGGTTGGATCTGACGGTGGATATTCAGCGCCCCCGCCGTTTGGGATCGGTACGGTTATCCGATCTGGAAGCGGAAGTGTTGAACCGGGTTATGAAACGCGGCGAGACGGAACAACCGATTCTTCGACATGGATAACCGCTCAGAAAACCAGGCCCGGTAGCGCTTACCGGGCCTTTTGCCGGATGGCGGCGTTACCGCCTTATCCGGCCTACTAAACTACAGGTCAACGTTTCAGGCTAACGCTTTGTCAATCTTCTCGAACAGATCGCCGGAGAGATTCTCCAGACCTTTCAGCTGTTCCAGCGCCGCACGCATTTTCGCCTGACGTTTTGCATCATAACGTTTTAAGCGAATCAGCGGCTCAATCAGACGTGACGCCACCTGCGGGTTACGACTATTAAGCTCAGTCAACATGTCGACCAGGAACTGATATCCACTACCATCTTCCGCATGGAATGCCGCCGGGTTGCTACCCGCAAAGGCACCGATCAGCGAACGAATTCGGTTCGGGTTACTCATACTGAAAGAGCGATGCTTCAGCAGGCCGCGTACCGTTTCCAGCACGTTTTTCGCCGGACTGGTGGATTGCAGGATAAACCATTTGTCCATCACCAGACCGTCATGGTGCCACTTATCGTCATACTCCTGCATTAGCGCGTCGCGACAAGGTAGCTGCGCCGCCACTGCCGCGGATAGAGCCGCCAGCGCATCGGTCATATTGTTCGCTTCACGATACTGCTTGCTTACCAGCGTGTCAGCCAGATGGGTTTCGCCAAAGGCCAGGAAACGCAGGCAGGCGTTACGCAGCGTACGCTTGCCAATATCGGCATGCTCAACGCGGTACTCATCAAGATGATTAGCGTTATAGATGGCGAGGAATTCATCCGCCAGCTCGGCCGCCAGCGTGCGGGTTAACGCTTCGCGTACTTCGGTTATCGCCACCGGATCGATGATGTCGAACAGTTCGGCTATTTCATTTACTGAAGGCAGCGTCAGGATCTCTGCCGCCAGCGCCGGATCGATTTTCTCATCCAGTAAAATTGCGCGGAATGCATCAGCCACGTGTACCGGCAGCGACAGCGGTTGTCCCTGCTGATGACGAGCAACGTTAAGCTTAATATAGGTCGCCAGCAGGCTTTGCGCCGCGTCCCAACGAGAGAAATCGTTACGCGCATGACGCATCAGGAAGGTCAGCTGCTGATCGCTCCATTTGTATTCCAGTTTTACCGGCGCGGAGAATTCGCACAGCAGCGCCGGAACCGGCTGGAAGTAGACGTTATCGAAGACAAACGTCTGCTCTGCCTGGGTGACGTTGAGTACAGAATTCACCGGGTGCCCGCCTTTTTGTAGCGGGATCACTTTCCCTTCGTTGTCATACAACTCGAGGGCGAAAGGAATATGCAGCGGCTGTTTTTCGGCCTGATCCGGCGTGGCCGGCGTGCGCTGGCTGATCGTCAGCGTGTACTGCTCAGTTGACGGATTGTAGTCATCACGCACGGTCAGAATCGGCGTACCGGACTGACTGTACCAGCGGCGGAAATGGGAGAGATCAACGTTAGAAGCATCTTCCATCGCCTGCACGAAATCATCACAGGTTGCAGCACTTCCGTCATGACGCTCAAAGTAAAGTTGCATCCCTTTCTGGAAGTTAGCCTCACCGAGCAGGGTGTGGATCATACGAATGACTTCAGCGCCCTTTTCGTACACGGTCAGGGTATAGAAGTTGTTCATTTCAATGACCATATCCGGACGGATAGGATGCGCCATCGGGCTGGCATCTTCAGCAAACTGCAGACCACGCATGGTGCGCACATTGCTGATGCGGTTTACCGCGCGTGAGCCGAGATCGGAACTGAACTCTTGATCGCGGAACACGGTTAAGCCTTCTTTCAGGCTCAACTGGAACCAGTCACGGCAGGTCACACGGTTGCCGGTCCAGTTGTGAAAATACTCATGACCGATAACGCGCTCAATATCGAGGTAGTCTTTGTCGGTGGCGGTATCGGTACGTGCCAGCACATATTTGGAGTTAAAGATGTTCAGACCTTTATTCTCCATCGCGCCCATGTTGAAGAAATCCACAGCGACAATCATATAGATGTCGAGGTCATACTCGAGGCCAAAGCGCTCTTCATCCCATTTCATGGAGTTTTTCAGCGAGGTCATCGCCCACGGCGCGCGGTCAAGGTTGCCGCGATCGACGTACAGTTCCAGCGCCACTTCACGCCCGGAACGGGTGATAAAGGTATCGCGCAGAACGTCGAAATCACCGGCTACCAACGCAAACAGATAGCACGGTTTCGGGAACGGATCTTGCCACTGTACCCAGTGACGACCATTTTCCAGTTCGCCCTGCGCCACACGGTTGCCGTTAGAGAGCAGGAACGGATATTGGGTTTTATCGGCGATAATTTTGGTGGTAAAACGCGCCAGGACATCAGGCCTGTCCAGATACCAGGTAATATGGCGGAACCCTTCCGCTTCACACTGGGTGCACAGCGCTTCGCTAGACTTGTACAGCCCTTCCAGCGCGGTATTGGCCGCTGGGCTAATTTCATTCACGATACGCAGCGTAAAACGTTCCGGCAACTGACTAATGACCAGAGCGCCCTCTTCTTCTTTATACTCTGTCCACGGCTCGTCGTTCACGTGGATCGACACCAGGGTCAGATCTTCGCCATTCAGGCGCAGGGGCACATCGGACGCGCCATGACGGACAGCCTGGCTCACTGCGGTGACCACGGTTTTTTCAGCATCCAGGTCAAA
Organism: Citrobacter sp. Cpo012; assembly: GCF_030333015.1. Taxonomy (NCBI): domain Bacteria; kingdom Pseudomonadati; phylum Pseudomonadota; class Gammaproteobacteria; order Enterobacterales; family Enterobacteriaceae; genus Citrobacter; species Citrobacter sp. Cpo012. The sequence continues at coordinate 51,748 of NZ_JAOWGR010000043.1, forward strand.
GGTCAAGTCAATATCAGTAATCTGGTAATCCGGCGCACGATAGTCGTGACGGTATTTGGCTTGTGGCTGTTGTGTCATAAAAAAACCTTTAGCATCTTTAATAGAGTCTCGGCTTCAGTCTATTCCTGTTGCGTAAATCGCGCTACGCAGAATGTTCATCTTTTCAGGCACAAACACCCTTTTTGCTACATTTTCATAACACGTGGCACGAATTGCCCTCGACCAGAAAGAGAGCTTATGGTGTGATCGGGGTTCAATAAATCGCTAAACAGGGTATACTCCAGCGGTTTTCTTAGTTGTTTATTGTACTAAACGCTCCCGTGAGAGGATGCTACTGCGCACCTATGACACAATTCGCTTCTCCTGTTCTGCACTCGCTGCTGGATACAGACGCTTATAAGTTGCATATGCAGCAAGCCGTTTTTCACCACTACTATGATGTACAAGTAGCGGCTGAATTTCGTTGCCGTGGCGATGACCTGCTCGGTATTTATGCCGATTCTATTCGTGAGCAGGTGAATGCTATGCAGCACCTGCGACTGCAGGAGGATGAGTACCAGTGGCTCTCCGGCCTGCCTTTCTTTAAAGCTGATTACCTCACCTGGTTACGTGATTTCCGCTATAACCCGGAACAGGTTTGCGTCACCAATGATAACGGCAAGCTAAACATCCGCTTAACCGGTCCGTGGCGTGAAGTGATCATGTGGGAAGTCCCGCTGTTAGCGGTGATTAGCGAACTGGTACACCGTTACCGTTCACCTGAATCAGGCGTCCCGCAGGCACTCGATGAGCTGGAAAGCAAACTAGTAGAATTCTCTGCTTTAACGAAAGATGTCGATATGTCCCGCTTCCATTTGATGGATTTCGGTACGCGTCGTCGTTTTTCGCGCGAAGTACAGCAGGCTATCGTTAAACGCCTGCAGCAAGAGCCCTGGTTTGTCGGCACCAGTAACTACGATCTGGCCCGCCGCCTGTCATTAACCCCAATGGGTACGCAGGCGCATGAGTGGTTCCAGGCTCATCAGCAAATCAGTCCAGAACTTGCCACCAGCCAGCGCGTAGCCCTGGCAGCCTGGTTAAATGAATACCCTGATCAACTCGGCATTGCATTGACCGATTGCATCACCATGGACGCATTTTTACGCGACTTTGGCGTTGAGTTCGCTACCCGCTACCAAGGGTTACGCCATGACTCAGGCGATCCGGTGGAATGGGGTGAAAAAGCCATCGCTCATTATGAAAAACTGGGTATTGATCCGCTGAGCAAAACGCTGGTCTTCTCAGATAATCTCGATCTGAAAAAAGCGATTGAACTCTACCGCCACTTCTCTTCCCGCGTACAGTTGAGTTTTGGTATTGGGACACGGCTAACATGCGACATTCCGCAGGTTAAGCCACTCAATATTGTGATCAAGCTGGTGGAATGTAACGGCAAACCGGTGGCGAAGTTATCTGACAGCCCGGGTAAAACCATCTGCCACGATAAAGCATTTGTTCGTGCACTGCGCAAAGCCTTCGATCTCCCGCATATCAAAAAAGCCAGTTAAGCCTTCCAGGGAGCCATTTTGGCTCCCTTTTTCGCGTTTATTTCCGAAATCTTTCACTCCAGCTACGAATTCTGCTTGTCTGATTGCAGATGCCAGGTAACATAGGTATCCCCCCATTACGGGTGGACATGTGTTTATATATCCGACTATTAACAGAGAGAATATTATGAGCGTTGTGCCTGTAGCCGACGTACTCCAGGGCCGCGTAGCCGTTGACAGCGAAGTCACCGTGCGCGGATGGGTGCGTACCCGCCGAGATTCAAAAGCTGGCATCTCCTTCCTCGCCGTTTATGACGGTTCCTGCTTTGATCCTGTACAGGCCGTCATCAATAATTCTCTGCCCAATTACAATCAGGACGTACTGCGCCTGACGACGGGTTGTTCAGTTATCGTAACGGGTAAAGTCGTTGCATCTCCTGGACAAGGACAGAGCTTTGAAATTCAGGCCACTGAGGTTGAAGTAACGGGCTGGGTTGAAGATCCTGACACTTACCCAATGGCAGCCAAGCGTCACAGCATTGAGTATCTGCGTGAAGTGGCGCACATGCGTCCGCGTACCAACATGATTGGTGCGGTAGCGCGTGTACGTCATACGCTGGCGCAAGCTCTGCATCGTTTCTTCCACGAGCAGGGTTTCTTTTGGGTATCGACTCCGTTGATCACCGCTTCCGATACGGAAGGTGCCGGTGAAATGTTCCGTGTTTCTACGCTGGATCTGGAAAACCTGCCGCGTAACGATCAGGGCAAAGTCGATTTCGACAAAGACTTCTTTGGTAAAGAAGCCTTCCTGACCGTTTCCGGTCAGCTGAACGGTGAAACCTACGCCTGCGCCCTGTCTAAAATTTATACTTTTGGCCCGACGTTCCGTGCAGAAAACTCTAACACCAGTCGTCACCTGGCAGAGTTCTGGATGCTGGAACCAGAAGTGGCTTTTGCTGACCTGAATGATGTTGCAGGCCTGGCTGAAGCGATGCTGAAGTACGCGTTTAAAGCCGTACTGGCAGAGCGTGCGGATGATATGAAATTCTTCGCTGAACGTGTCGACAAGGACGCGATTTCACGCCTGGAACGTTTCATTGACGCTGACTTCGCGCAGGTGGATTACACCGACGCGGTAAGCATTCTGGAAAAATGCGGTAAACAGTTCGAAAACCCTGTTTACTGGGGTGTGGATCTGTCTTCTGAGCATGAACGTTACCTTGCTGAAGAGCACTTTAAAGCGCCGGTGGTAGTGAAAAACTACCCGAAAGATATCAAAGCGTTTTATATGCGCCTTAACGAAGACGGTAAAACCGTTGCTGCAATGGACGTACTGGCCCCGGGAATCGGTGAAATCATCGGTGGTTCTCAGCGTGAAGAGCGCCTGGACGTGCTGGATGCCCGTATGCTGGAAATGGGTCTGAACAAAGAGGATTACTGGTGGTATCGCGACCTGCGTCGCTACGGTACCGTTCCGCATTCCGGCTTCGGATTGGGCTTCGAGCGTCTGATCGCTTACGTCACCGGCGTACAGAACGTCCGTGATGTTATTCCGTTCCCGCGTACTCCACGTAACGCCACCTTCTAACGTGCGTTATTGTTTCAAAGGCCAGCATTGCTGGCCTTTTTTATACCCTTTTCGTGTTATCTGGATACCCATCTCACGTTAAACACAACCTTTCAATCCCCTCCACCTGTTACGTAATATTTCATCGCAATACATTTGCGCAAAAAATAATCAGCAATTTTATTGTGGATTAGCATTTTCTGATTAAATAGTACATTTTTTAGCCTCTCGCACGGCACTCCAGACGTCCAAAAATCGTTACCTGTAAAATCCGAACTTTCCGGCATAACGGATAAAAAACGACCTTAGCAAAATTAAACATAAGAAAATCATATAAATAGAAATAAAAACGAGAATTTTAAGCGCAGGGGCATCCGAAGTTTGACGCTGTTCACAAAGTTGCACAAAAATAACATTTTGTTACATATTTTTTCTTTTTGAAACCAAATCTTTATATTTGTAGCACTTTGACGGTAGCGAAACGGTAGTTTGAATGGAAAGATGCCTGTCAGACACATAAAGACACCAAACTCTCATCAATAGTTCCGTAAATTTTGATTGACGGAATTTATTGGCGGCAGTGGCAGGTGTCATATAAAAACCGATGAGGGTAATAAATAATGATGAAGCGCAATATTCTGGCAGTGGTTATCCCTGCTCTGCTGGTAGCCGGGGCAGCTAACGCTGCAGAAGTTTATAACAAAGATGGCAACAAGCTGGATGTATACGGTAAAACCGTAGGTCTGCACTATTTTTCTGATAACGCTGGCAACGATGGCGATCAGACTTATGCCCGTCTTGGTTTCAAAGGGGAAACTCAGATTAATTCCGATCTGTCCGGTTACGGTCAGTGGGAATACAACTTTGCCGGTAATAACTCTGAAGGCGGCAGCGACGCTCAGAACGGCAACAAAACCCGTCTGGCATTTGCTGGTCTGAAATATGCCGATCTGGGCTCTTTCGACTACGGTCGTAACTACGGTATCGTTTACGATGCACTGGGTTACACCGATATGCTGCCAGAATTTGGTGGTGATACCGCATACAGCGACAACTTCTTCGTTGGCCGTGTGGGTGGTGTTGCAACCTACCGTAACTCTAACTTCTTCGGTCTGGTTGACGGCCTGAACTTCGGTATCCAGTATCTGGGTAAAAACGAGCGTGATGGCAATACCGGTCGTTCTAACGGTGACGGCGTTGGCGGTTCTGTAAGCTACGAAATGGATGGCTTCGGTATCGTCGGTGCATACGGTGCAGCTGACCGTACCAACGCGCAGGAAAACTCTTTCTACGCTAACGGCGGCAAAAAAGCTGAGCAGTGGGCAACTGGCGTTAAATACGATGCTAACAACATCTACCTGGCAGCGAACTACGGTGAAACCCGTAACGCAACTCGCATCTCAGGTGCCGGAAACAGTGGCTTCGCCAACAAAACTGAAGATTTCTTTGTTGTCGCTCAGTACCAGTTCGATTTCGGTCTGCGTCCATCCCTCTCCTACAACAAATCTAAAGCGAAAGACGTAGAAGGCGTGGGTAACGAAGATCTGGTTGACTACATTGAAGTAGGCGCTACCTACTACTTCAACAAAAACATGTCCACCTATGTTGACTACCAGATCAACCAGATCGACTCTGATAACAAACTGGGCGTGAACTCTGACGACACCGTAGCAGTCGGTATCGTTTACCAGTTCTAATAGCAGACCTCTTTGTTAAATGCCTATAAAACAGGACTTCGGTCCTGTTTTTTTATATCTGCTAGCGAATTCTTGCGTCTTAAAAAAACACCTCAGCTTTTCGTCAGTAACGGTTGGCATTTTGTAAATCTACCGTTAACCTGATAGCGGACTTCCCTTCTGTAATCACTATGGAACCTCGTCATGTTTGAGAACATTACCGCCGCTCCTGCCGACCCCATTTTGGGTCTGGCTGATTTGTTTCGTGCCGATGACCGCCCTGGAAAAATAAACCTCGGGATCGGTGTATATAAAGATGAGACAGGCAAAACGCCGGTGCTGACCAGCGTTAAAAAAGCCGAGCAATATATACTGGAAAATGAAACCACCAAAAATTACCTTGGCATTGACGGTATTCCAGAGTTTGGTCGCTGCACTCAGGAATTACTGTTTGGTAAAGAAAGTTCGCTGATCAACGATAAGCGTGCACGTACCGCACAGACCCCTGGCGGCACTGGTGCACTGCGTGTGGCAGCTGATTTTCTGGCAAAAAATACGTCGGCTAAACGCGTATGGGTGAGCAATCCAAGCTGGCCGAACCATAAGAGCGTCTTTAACTCTGCAGGCCTGGAAGTTTGTGAATACAACTATTACGATGCAGCAAACCACTCGTTAGATTTTGATGCGCTGCTGGCAAGCCTCAGCGAAGCGCAGGCTGGCGACGTGGTGCTATTCCACGGCTGCTGCCATAACCCTACCGGCATCGATCCTACGCTGGAACAGTGGCAAACGCTGGCTCAGATGTCTGTCGAAAAAGGTTGGTTACCGCTGTTCGACTTCGCATACCAGGGTTTTGCCCGTGGCCTGGAAGAAGATGCAGAAGGTCTGCGCGCATTTGCGGCTCTGCACAAAGAGCTGATCGTTGCCAGCTCCTACTCCAAGAACTTTGGACTGTACAATGAGCGTGTAGGCGCCTGTACGCTGGTTGCTGCCGATACTGAAACCGTTGACCGTGCGTTCAGCCAGATGAAATCAGCCATTCGCGCTAACTATTCCAACCCACCAGCACACGGTGCATCCGTAGTGGCCACGATTCTGAGCAACGACGCGCTGCGTGCTATCTGGGAACAGGAACTGACTGATATGCGCCAGCGCATTCAGCGCATGCGTTTACTGTTTGTGAATACGTTGCAAGAGAAAGGTGCAAACCGCGACTTCAGCTTTATCATCAAACAGAACGGCATGTTCTCGTTTAGCGGCCTGACCAAAGAGCAGGTTCTGCGTCTGCGTGAAGAGTTTGGCGTCTATGCCGTCGCTTCCGGACGCGTAAACGTGGCAGGAATGACGCCAGATAATATGGCGCCGCTGTGCGAAGCGATTGTCGCAGTACTGTAATCTATCGCGCACAAAAAAGGCCGCAATAGCGGCCTTTTGTTTATCTGAGATATTACCAGACAGGCATTTCATCCTGCAGGAACGGGTTATGTAGCCGTTCGTTACCCAGCGTAGAAAGTGGTCCATGACCCGGAATAAACGTCACATCATCGCCCAACGGCAAAAGTTTACGTTTAATCGAATCGATCAGTTGGCTATGATCTCCGCGCGGGAAATCGCTGCGCCCTACGCCGCCTTTGAAAATCACATCACCAGAAATCAGTAATTTTGATTGCTCATCAAAGAAGACCACATGTCCCGGTGTATGACCCGGACAATGCAGAACCTGTAACGTCACGTTGCCAACGCTTATCCGGTCACCTTCATTCAACCAGCGATCGGGCGTCAGCGGCTCACAATCTCCCAAGCCAAACATGCGGCTCTGAGCAGGGAGTCCCTGTAACCAGAACTCATCTTCTTTTTCCGGGCCAATAACCGGTACACCATAATGCTGTGCCAGTTCAGCCGCCGCTCCAACATGGTCAAGATGACCGTGAGTAAGCAGGATCTGCATTAGCGTCAGACCGCTGGCATCCACTTCCTGTTTGATTTTCTCGGCATCGCCGCCGGGATCGACCAGCGCGGCCAGACGAGTCTGCTCACACCAGATTAGCGAGCAGTTCTGGGCGAAGGCAGTGACCGGAATAATACGATAGTTCATACAGCTCCTGTTTCATTAAGCTTATGGATCACCAGTGCCGTGCAGGGCCGGTGTCAATATGCACAAAGTTACTGCTGGGGTAGTATCCTACACCACCTGCGCGCATAGATAACGCAGCTTTGCGAATATTACTTAATGCAATGCCTTCAATATGGAAATCCATGGCCTGACCTTTAGTGTGGTAGCTTTTCTTGGCCACACCACGGCTACGTGCACGGAGTTCATTATTGGTATCGATAGAGCGATAGCCTGAGATCAGCTGTACGGGTTTACGCGTGCCCAGCAGGCCCTGCAGACGGAAGAGTTGATCAAACAGTCCCGGGTCAATGGATTTCACTTTATTGGCCCGAAAATCACGGAAAAAGTGGTTAAGTTTTGCTAATTCGTCCTGAATATAGCCCCTGCCATCAAAAAACTCTGCTTTTATTGACTCACCGGTATGCAGGTTATTCAGAGTCAATATACGCGGACGTGGGGTAGAGAGTGTTGCAAATGCAGGCGTAGGCAAGATGGCAGCGCCGAGGGCAATACCACCAAGCGCCAGCAGTTTGCGGCGATTAGCGTCAAATTTGTCCATGGTATTAAGGTCTACAAGGTCAATGTTATCGTATGTATGCTCTAGCGCACGCGGGAAACCTTATCTGGCTAAGTAGTCCACGTCAAGGCTCCCAACCCCAGGAAATACGGGGCTCACAGCCATTTTGCCCCGTTTCCAGCATAACTTACGACAATCATTTTCCTCGAACTGCTTCATTTATCTGATTAATTGCTCGGCTTTTGACACAATTTGTGCGCTGGATCGCGCTGTCAGATCGTAATTGTAAATATCTGTACGATACTGCGTGCGCCCATCAGGGCCGACAAATGCGGTCAGATAGTAGAGGTTGACCGGAATATTCTGGCGAATATTCACATACCGCGTATCCCCTTGCTTCAGGGCATCCGAGATGCGTGAATCATTCCAACCCGCGTCCTGTAGCAGCATATTCGCCAGCTCAGATGCCTTGTTCACACGCACGCATCCGGAGCTTAACGCCCGCGTATCTTTCTGGAACAGATTGTGGTTCGGCGTATCGTGCAGATAAATAGCGTCCGAACTCGGCATATTGAATTTATAGCGTCCGAGCGAGTTACGTGCACCCGGAGCCTGCTGAAAGCGGAACGGCAGATTGGACGCAGTGATGGTCGCCCAGTCAACCTGCCACGGATCTATCGTCTCTTTACTGTTCCAGCCGCGCATTACGGTATAGCCGTGACGTTCAAGATATCCCGGATCATTCCATAACTTAGGCAGAATATCTTTACGTGCCAGCGTCGGCGGAACGTTCCACGGTGGGTTAACGACCACGTTATTTAGCGCACTGCTCATCATCGGCGTTTTACGATCGGGACGCCCGACAATAACGCGCGAGGCCAGCACCTGATTGCCATTCTGATAATAAACCAGCGAATAGGCAGGAATGTTCACCATGATACCGGTAGACAGCTCACTCGGCAGCAGGCGCAAGCGCTGAATATTTAACGCCAGCACGCCCGCACGCTGAGCAGGCGTCACGTTCAGCCAGTCACGCGTCGCAGGGCCAATCGCGCCATCTGCGCCAAGTCCCTGCCACGTCTGAAAACGCTTTACCGCATCAACCAATTCACGATCGTAGGTACCACGCCCTTCTTTGCCAGACGTACTGACGGCAGGCTCCAGCATCCCGGTTCGACGCAAAATTTCACGTAGCGCGGGGATGTCATTACTCCACTCCCCCGGACGCAGCGTTGCTGTACTGGTGAGCTGTGGCCAGGGACGTGTATCGCCCACCAGCTTGAGCAGTGATTCATGCATGGCTGCATACTGCGGATGTTGAGGCGCAAGGCTGGCCACAAATGAAGTCAGTTGACCGTTATCCAGTGCGACCTGCCACTGGTTGATGACGGAAATCGGCGGCGTCGTTAGCGCATAGGGCTTATCGCTGTAAAGCCAGCGATTACCTTTGACAGGGATGTTAGCGATAAAGTGCAGATACCCCATCATCGCATCAGAGAGTACGATGTCTCTCGCCTGACCGGTTACTGCCGGGTCAGTCAGAAGTGCAACCCAGGTAGTGAACTGCGGCTGAAAGCCGGCAATTGCGACCTCGGCTAACTGTTGCTGAAATGCCTTTACCGCATCACGATTTTCCCACATCGGCTTCATTTCGCGTGCGGCATACAGCAGTTCCAGCTGGCTCATGTAAACCGGCGTATAACCTGCTGGCAGCTGAGAGTGTATTTCGGCGCGGGCTTTATCGACAGACACGCCTTCTGGCAGCGGTTGAATACCCGCCATGATGGCCGTCGCAGAAGATTGAACCTGCGGCTGCGATAACGCTGTTGGCTGTTCACTGACGGTCGCAGAGCTATCGCCAGGGATCATTTCAGGCTCATCGGCCTGAGCATTGAACAGTGGAGCGAATGTTACGGCCAGGCACAAACTGATTGCCGATAGCCGACGACCACACATTTTATTAAGCAACATCCCTTGCCCCCTGTTTTCTTTATCATACTCTGAATAGCCAGGCCGTCTGTATTCCTCTTTATTCTGACGAGGGTCGGACCTGTAAAACGCCAATACAAACTGAAGTATGACGAGCAAGCCTGTGATGCGTTAGGCTCACCTTTAGTATATAAACATCAAAAACTTTTTGCCTAACCTAATGTAAAGAAGTCTAAAGAAATTACACCAGGCATGAAGTCTTTTCGGAAAAAAATAAGGCGGCCATGTAGCCGTAATGCCAGTCAGTTAGCGCCTCAGTTTCAGTAAACTGGCGGAGGTAAAGAACATGCTATCTCGGAAATAGAGTTCCGTTCACCTCATGCTCATTGTTTCTCTGAAACACGGATTCCCGTGAACGTGTAAAGGGCGTTCTCCGCCACGCCCTTTACAATCCCGGCTCCCGGCGGGAAAATTGTTGCTACGCAATACCCTCCGCTTATTCCTCCTGGCTACCGGGCCGGGCGCGAGGAAGCGTCCCTGCAAAGCGCGCCCTGAGCCAGCATCCATGCTGGCTCTCCCGGCCTTACGGAAACACGTCGGCAATTTTCAGCCGGACCA